>JBBSHH010000034.1:0-24131 GCA_038253225.1 Mycobacteriales bacterium
CAGGATCATGTTGACGGCGAACCGGGTGGCGACGTACGCCGGCACCACCCGCAGCACCCCCGGGGACCGGAGCAGCGCCGGGTACGCGCGCCAACCGGTGGTGGGTGCCGCAGCCATGGCGACGGGTCCTCTCGTGTCGAGCCGGGTCGCCGGTGCGCGGACACCGGGTTTGGTGGGATGTCTGCGGTGCTGACTTCAGCGCGCACCTGCGACTGTCGAAAAGGGAGGGCGGCGTCACACGTTGGTAGCGGCGGCGCCGCCGTCCCCCTTCGGCTAGGTACGTGTCGGCGACGTACTCACAACTCCTTGCGCATGACAGGCACCTCCCGGGTCGGCTGCAGCGGCACGGGGGGCCGCTGCCGTCGGCGCGCCGGGCCGAACGCGACTGCGCCGGCCGGGCCTAACGACACACAGCGTTGTGGACTGGTCGCTCTCTGCCAATGGTCCGTCCGTACCGTTCGGGTCCGCGCCATCGGACTATGGCGCGATCAGCCCCGGTATGTTACGTACCGTGGTCAAGCTGCAACCCAACGTGGAGGTGCGCGGTGCGCCCGCGTGGGCGGGTCAGTGCCGGCCGAGAGCCCGGTACTGCCAGCCGGCGCCCCGCCAGCGGGCCGGGTCGAGGGCGTTGCGGCCGTCGACGATGTTGCGCAGCGCCACCACGTTCCCGAGCACGTCCGGGTCCATGTCGCGGAACTCCCGCCACTCGGTCAGGTGCAGCACGAGGTCGGCCGACTCGGCCGCGGCGACCGCGGAGTCGGCGTAGGCCAGGGCCGGGTACAGACGTCGGGCGTTGTCCATCGCCGCCGGGTCGTAGACCCGCACGTCGGCCCCCTGCTTCTGCAGCCGGGCGGCGACGTCGAGCGCCGGTGAGTCGCGGATGTCGTCGCTGTTGGGCTTGAAAGCGGCACCCAGCACCGCCACCCGACGGTCGATGAACGTGCCGTCGAGGAGCTCTCGGGCCAGATCCACGGTCCGGTCCCGGCGGCGCAGGTTGATCGCGTCCACCTCGCGCAGGAACGACAGCGCCTGGTCGACGCCGAGCTCGCCGGCCCGGGCCATGAACGCCCGGATGTCCTTGGGTAAGCAGCCGCCGCCGAAGCCGAGGCCGGCGTGCAGGAACCGACCACCGATCCGGGTGTCGTGGGAGAGCGCCTCGGAGAGCCGGGTGACGTCGGCGCCGGTGGCCTCGCAGACCTCCGCCATGGCGTTGATAAAGCTGATCTTGGTGGCGAGGAACGCGTTCGCCGCCACCTTCACCAGCTCGGCGGTGGCGAAGTCGCAGGTCACCACCGGGGTCCCGGCGGCGATGATCGGGGCGTACGCCGCCCGCAGCCGCTGCTCCGACCGCGCCGACCCGACGCCGAACACCAGCCGGTCGGGGTGCAACGTGTCCTCGACCGCGAAGCCTTCGCGGAGGAACTCCGGGTTCCAGGCCAGCTCGACCGGGCCGCCGTTGTCCCGGCCCGCCGGAGCACCAGCGGCGATCTCGGCGTCGAGCCGGGCGGCGGTGCCGGAGGGAACCGTCGACTTGCCGACCACCAGGGCGTCCCGGGACAGGTGCGGCACCAGCCCGGCGACCACCGCGTCGACGTAGCTCAGGTCCGCGGCGTACTCGCCGGTCTTCTGCGGCGTACCGACGCAGAGGAAGTGGACGTCGCCGAACTCGGCGACCTCGGCGTAGGACGTCGTGAACCGCAGCCGGCCGCCCTCCAGGTTCTTGCGCAGCAGGGGCTCCAGGCCCGGCTCGAAGAACGGGATCTCGCCGCCGGAGAGCCGGTCGATCTTGGCTCGGTCGACGTCCATCCCCAGCACCTCGAAACCGAGCTCGGCCATGCAGACGGCGTGGGTCGCGCCGAGGTAGCCGGTGCCGAGAACGGTCAGACGGGGGCGTGCGGTCACCGGGTGGCCTCTCCTTGGGCAGGATCTCGACGATGCTAGCGGCGGACCTGGGCGCGCGGCGGCGCGCTCGACCGGTCTCCACCCGATTGGTCGGGGTGCGCGAGGCACCGGCTGGCTAGCGTGGCCCCGCATGGAGCCGATGCCCGCCCCGCAGCCCGCCCCGCAGCCCGTTTCCGCGAGTCGCACCACGCTCAGCCGGATCATGACCGCGGTGGACACGAACCTCTACGGCAACGTCCACGGCGGCGTCGTGATGAAGCTGGTCGACGACGTCGGCGGTACGGTCGCCGCCCGGCACAGCGGCGGCCGGGCCGTCACCGTGGCGATGGACGAGATGGTGTTCCTCGTCCCGGTCCACGTCGGTGACCTGGTCTACGCCAGCGCTCAGGTGAACTGGGCCGGGCGCAGCTCGCTGGAGGTGGGCGTCCGGGTGACCGCGGAGCGTTGGGACCAGGCCGGCGGCCAGCCGACCCACGTCGCCTCGTCGTACCTGGTCTACGTCGGGATCGACGACGCGGAGCGGCCGCGGATCGTGCCGCCGCTGGTCACCGAGTCGGCGGCGGACGAGCGGCGGTTCCGGGAAGCGCAGATCCGGCGGCAGACCCGGCTGGCCCGCCGGGAGGCGATCCTGGCGTCGAGGTCGGGCGGTTAGCCCGCCGGCCGGTCGGGCGGCGGCGCCGTTCGCCGTGATCCATAGCGACGGAGCCGCGGCAGCCGCGGCTGATCCACTACCGATCATGCCGGCGGTGGGGTGGCCGGCGGTGGGTGGCCGCCGGTGGGGTGGCCGCCGGTGGCGTGCGTCGGGGCGGGGGCGTCACGGGGTGGGCGTCGGGCTGCCGGGGCCGGTGGGCGGTGGGGACGCCGGCCCCGTGGCCGTCGGCGTCGGGCTGGGTGGGCTGGACCCGGTCGGGCTCGGACTGCCGATCGGCGGGGTCGCCGACGCCGACGCCGTCGGCCGGGCGCTGGCGGGGGTGGGGCTGGTGCTGCGGCTCGGCTGCGGCCGTGCCCGCGGCGCCACGTGCACGCCCCCGAAGGTGGTGGTGCCGCCGACCCGGTCACCGCCCGGCACGATCGCGGCGAGCGGTTTGCGGGTCGCCAGCTCGACGGCGGTGACCACGCCGGCGGCGCCGGCGAAGACGACCACTGCCGTGATCACGACGTGGTCCCACCGCAGCCGGCCCGGCCCCGGCTCGGCGTCGGTCGCCTCGCGGGGATGTCGCCGGAGCAGCGCGAGCCGGTCCGCCGGCAGCGTGCTGCGGGCCTGCCGCAGCCGGACCGAGGTGCGGGTTAGCGAGTGGCTGTAGAGCGTCGTGCCGACGGTCGCTACCAGGCTGAACAACGCCGTTCCGATCACGGTGCCGGCGACGCCGAAGTACGACGACACGAACGCGGCGGAGGTGGCGGCGAGCACGCTGGCCAGGATCTGCACCGGGCTGAGCGTGATGCGCGCGGGCGGTTCGGCGGACATCGGACCGATCGGGGTGGCGGCACGGGCGCCCGCCAGGCTATCCGGGCGGGCTCGCGGCCGCGTGGCGCGGCCCACCTCCGCGAGCGGCGGTGGCAGACTCGTCGTCCGGTGAACAGCTCCGGGACCCGCCGCGCGCGCTCGGACAGCTTCCGGCCGGATCTCGAGGGGCTGCGGGCGGTCGCGGTGCTCGCCGTGGTGCTCTACCACGCCGGGCTTCCCGGCGTTGGGGGCGGCTACGTCGGCGTCGACGTCTTCTACGTGCTGTCCGGGTTCCTCATCACGGGCCTGCTCTGGACCGAGCTGGAGCGCACCGGTCGGCTGTCGCTGAGCCGGTTCTACGCCCGCCGGGCCCGACGGCTGTTGCCGGGCGCCGCGGTGGTGCTGCTCGTCACGGTGCTGGCCACGGTCCGCTTCCTGACCCCGTTGCGGGCGCACGGCGTCCTCGGTGACGCGGCCGCGGCCGCGCTGTACGTCGCCAACTACCGGTTCGCGCTTCAGCGCACCGACTACCTCTCCGGCGACATCGCGCCCTCCCCGGTCCAGCACTACTGGTCGCTGGGGGTCGAGGAGCAGTTCTACCTGTTATGGCCGGTGCTGCTGCTGCTCGGGTCGTTGGCGTGGCGCCGGCACCGGCCGGGTCGGCTGCCCGCCGCGCTGACCGTCGGCGCGGTGGTGACCGGATCGTTCGCGCTGTCGCTGCACCTGACCCGGGTGTCGCAGCCGTGGGCGTTCTTCTCCCTCCCACCCGGGCCTGGGAGCTCGGGCTGGGCGCGGTGGCGGCGCTGGCTGCGCCGTTGCTGCGCCGGCTGCCGGCCGCGCCGAGCGTCGCGCTCGGCTGGTGCGGGCTGGCCCTCGTCGGCGCTTCGGTGGTCGGGCTGCGCGCCGACACCCCGTTCCCCGGCACCGCGGCGCTGCTGCCGGCGCTCGGCGCGCTCGCGCTGGTCGTCGCCGGTGGGGTGCCGACCGCGACCGGACCGGCCGTGCTGCTGGGCCGTCCGCCGTTCCAGGTCATCGGCCGGACGTCGTACTCGTGGTACCTCTGGCACTGGCCAGTGCTGGTGCTGGCACCGGCCGTCGTCGGGCACCCGCTGGGGCTGCCGGCCCGGCTGGCCGTGACCGGCCTCGGTTTCGGTCTCGCGCTGCTCACCGTGCGGCTGGTGGAGGACCCGGTGCGCTTCTCCGGCCGGCTGCGCGCGCGGCCCCGGGTGTCGCTGGCGCTGGCCGCCGGCGTCACCGCCGGCGTCACCGCCGTGGCCGCGCTCGGTACCGCTGCGCTGCCGGACCCGACCGGCGGAGCCGCGGCGTCTCCGCCGCCGTCCCTGCTCCGGCACGGTGGGCCGCCGTCGCCGCGCAGCCGCGTCGCCGCCAGGACCGTGCCGGCTCTCGCGCTCGCGTCGGAGGCGGTGGCCCGGGCCGTGGCGCTGGGCGCACGCACCCGCGAGGTGCCGGGCAACCTGGACCCGCCGCTGGCCCGCGCCCACGCGGACAAGGCGGCCCCGTTCCTCGACGGTTGCGACCTGAGCTTCACCGCCGTCCGGCAACCTCCGTGCGTGTTCGGTGACCGCTCGTCGGCCACGAACGTCGTGCTGTTCGGCGACTCACACGCGGCCCAGTGGGAGCCCGGCCTCGCCGCCGCGGCCCACGCGCGGCGCTGGCGGCTCGAGTCGTGGACCAAGGCGACCTGTCCGCCGGTGCAGCTGACGCTGTTCAGCCCGGTGCTCGGCCGCACCTTCCGGGAGTGCGCCAGCTGGCGGACGGGGATGCTCGCGGCGATCACTCGGCAGCGCCCCGCGGTGGTGGTGCTCGGCGCCGCCCGGCATTACTCGGACCTCTACCACTTCCAGGTGTACGGCCCGCAGTGGGTGGCCGGGTTGGCTCTGGTGGTGCGGCGGATCCGGGCGGCCGGCGCGCAGGTCGTCGTCCTCGGACCGACCCCGAAGCCACCGGTGGACGTGCCGGACTGCCTGGCCGCCCACCTGCACGACGCACTGGTCTGCACCACCCCCCGGGCGGCGGCGGTCAATGCTGCCGGAATGGCTCGGGAGCGAGCCGCGGTGCTCCGGGCCGGCGGCAGCTACGTCGACGTCAGCCGGTGGATCTGCACGCCGCTCACCTGCGCGGTCGTCGTCGGAAACCTGCTGACCTACCGCGACGACAACCACCTCAGCACGGCGTACACGCGCTGGCTCGCGCCGGTCCTGGGGATGGTCGTGGCCGGCGCGCTGCGCCGGCCTGACCGCCGCCGTCCGGCTCAGCCGGCGCCGAGCGGCATCGCGGCGGGCTCGGCGGGGACCGTCAGCTCCGGCTCGGTCGCGGCCCGGACGTCGTCGACCGACACGCCGGGAGCCAGCTCGCGCAACAGCAGGCCCTCGGGCCCGACGTCGATGACCGCCAGGTCGGTGATGATGCGATGGACCACCCGAAGACCGGTGTAGGGCAGCGAGCACTCTCGCACGATCTTGTGCGAGCCGTCCCGGGCGAGGTGCTCCATCATGACGATCACCCGCTTGGCGCCGTGGACGAGGTCCATCGCCCCGCCCATCCCCTTGATCATCTTGCCGGGGATCGTCCAATTGGCAAGGTCGCCCCGCTCGGAGACCTGCATGGCGCCGAGCACCGCCGCGTCGATGTGGCCGCCGCGGATCATGCCGAAGGAGGTGGCGGAGTCGAAGAAGCTCGCCCCGGGCAGGATCGTCACGGTCTCCTTGCCGGCGTTGATCAGGTCCGGGTCCTCCTCACCCTCGACGGGATAAGGGCCGACGCCGAGGATCCCGTTCTCGCTCTGCAGCACCACGGTCACGTCCGCGGGCAGGTAGTTCGGCACGAGCGTGGGCAGCCCGATGCCGAGGTTGACGTACGCGCCGTCCTCGAGCTCCAACGCCACCCGGGCGGCCAGCTGCTGGCGGGTCAGCGTCACCCCGACTCGACCTCCTCGCTGCCAGCGCCGGCCGGGGCCGGGTGGTCCTGCGACCGCGGTCGGGTGGTGCGCCGCTCGATCCGCTTGCCCGCCGACCCGACGACGACGACCCGCTGGACGAAGACGCCGGGGGTGTGCACGTCCTCCGGCCGAAGCTCGCCGGGCTCGACCAGCTCCTCGACCTCGGCGATCGTCACCCGGCCGGCCATCGCACACAGCGGGTTGAAGTTGCGGGCGCTCTCCCGGTAGACGAGGTTGCCGTGCCGGTCCCCGCGCCACGCCCGCACCAGCCCGAAGTCGCAGGTCAGCGCCTGCTCCAGGACGTACGCGCGGTCCCCGAAGGTGCGGGTCTCCTTCGGCGGCGACGCCGTCGCTACGGTTCCGTCGGGGTGGTAGCGCCACGGCAGGCCGCCGTCGGCGACCTGGGTGCCGACGCCGGTCGCGGTGTAGAACGCCGGGATGCCCGAGCCGCCGGCCCGCAGCCGCTCGGCGAGCGTGCCCTGCGGCACCAGCTCGACCTCGAGCTCGCCGGTCAGGTACTGCCGGGCGAACTCCTTGTTCTCCCCGACGTAGGAGCCGACGGTGCGGCGGATCCGCCGCGCGGCCAGCAGCACGCCGAGCCCCCACCCGTCGACGCCGCAGTTGTTCGAGACCGTCTCGAGGTCGCTCAGGCCGGCGTCGTAGATGGCGCTGATCAGGCCCTGCGGAACCCCGCACAGGCCGAAGCCCCCGACGGCCAGACTGGCCCCGGACACAATGTCGGCGACCGCCGCGGCCGCGGTCGGGACCACCTTGTCCACGCCCCACGCCCCCTCTGGCTACGGCGGACCGGCGCGGCGGCGTACCGCGCGCCGGCCGAGCCTAGCGGCGGCCGCCGCTCAGACCAGCCGGCGCAGGCCGGGCAGGTCCACCCCAGCGGTCGCGGTGACGCGCTCGGCGGTGGCCCGGCCCGGCAGCACCGCCGGCTGCGCATGCCGGCACAGGACCACAGCGCAGCCGGCCGCGAGCGGCGCCAGCAGGCCGGCCAGCAGCCCGTCCGGGTCGGCGTAGGGCAGCGTCGAGAGCACCCGGTCGGTGGGCCCCAGCGACCAGGCCGCGGCGGTGGGCACGAACCGGTCGCCGTAGCCGGGGACCTCGAGCGCGTAGTCGCTCACCCCGGGCGGTACGGCGCCCAGCGGCGGTCCCATCGGCCGCAGCGACAGGCCGACGACCTCCCCGGCGCCCGCCGCCCGGGCCCGGTCCAGGTCGGCGGGGCCGGCGAAGACGACCTCGGCGCCGGCCGGGTCGCCGCCGACCTCGACCTCCAGGCCGGCCGACCAGCAGCCGACCGCCAGCGCGGCGCTCTGCCAGTGCGCCGGCAGCAGCAGCACGGCCCGGTCGCCCGGCCCGACCCCGAGCCCGTCGACGAGCAGGTTCGCCGTCTTCGCCACCCAGTTCGCGAACGTGACGACCGAGAGCTCGACCCGCTCCGGGCCATCGTCGTCGTAGTGGGTGAGCAGCGGCCGGGACGGATCCCGCGCCAGCTCGCGGGCCAGCAGGGCCGCCGGGGTGGAGCGGTCGGCTCCGTCACCCGACCTGGTCACGGAGCGCAGTTCGTCGCACCGTCGGCGGCGGTGGTGACCGCTGGGCCGGCCGTGGCGCTGGCGGTGGTGCTCGGGCTGGCGCCGGTGGTCGGGGCGGGCCCGCCGACGGTGACCGGGCGGGCGCCGGCGTAGTTGGCGCCCACGACGAGCTCGACCGTGCTGCCGAGCGTCGGGTCCACCGCCAGCGTGGCGCCCGGCACCGCGGCGGCGAGGGATCGGGCCGAGTCGGCCCGGCTCGGGCCGTAGCGGACGACGGTCGGGGCGCCGGCGCCGGTCACCCGGTTGCCCTTGCCGACGACCGTGAAGCCGACCCCGGTCAGGTCTGCGGCGACCCGGGTGGCGAGCCCCGCGGCGCCGGTGCCGTTGTAGACCCGGACCCGGACCGCGGCCGGTGCGACCGTGACCCGCGCCGGGCCCGTCGACGGGCCGGCGGCCGGCGGGCGCTCACCGCGCAGCGCCCGGAACAACGCAGCCATCTTCGGCTGGTCCAGCAGGACGACGCTCTGGGCGCCCCGCCGTGCGTTGTCGTCGGTGAACGGCACCGTGACGAACTGCACGTTCTTGCTGTCGAGGCGCCGCAGCCGCAGCGCCAGCGTCTTCAGACCGTTGAACGACAGCCCCTGGTCGGCGGTGATCGACTTGGTGGCCCGGTCCAGGAACGCCCCGAGCTTGAACGGGTTGAGCAGCGTTCCGGCGCTGAGGACCTTGCGGGTGACCGCGCCGATGAAGTACTGCTGGCGCTGGATCCGGCCGAGGTCACTGCCGGCGAGGTTGTGCCGCTGGCGGACGAAGGCCAGGGCGACGGCGCCGCTGATGTGGTGGGTCCCGGCCGAGAGGTTGATGCCCGAATAGTGGTCCCTGGCGTCGTGCCGGAGGCACACGTCGACGCCGCCGAGGGCGTTGACCATGTTCTGGAAGCCGACGAAGTTGATCCCCACGTAGTGGTCGATCCGGATGCCGGTGAGGGTCTCGATCGTGCTGGTCAGCAGCTGGGGGTTGCCGCCCTTCAGCTCGCCGACAGCGAACGCGGAGTTGAGCTTGCCCATGTGCGCGGGGTGCACCTTGCGCTGGGGGTCGGTCCAGGCGGGAATCTGCACCCAGGAGTCGCGCGGGAAGGACACCAGCACGGCCTTGGCGCTGCCGGCCGGGATGTGGGCGAGGATGACCGTGTCGGAGCGGGCCCCCGGGTCGAACGTGGTGCCGGACGCCTTGAGCTCCTCGGGGGTGAACCCGGCGCGGGTGTCCGAGCCGACCAGCAGGAAGTTCTCCGCCTTGGTGCGCGCGACCGGTGGCCGGGCGACGTTGGGCGTCGTGGTGAAGACCGGCACCCGCGCGATGTTGCCGTTGTAGTGCTGGTAGGCGACGTAGCCGGTGGCGACGGCGACCAGCACCGCGAGCGAGGTCAGTGCCGCGATCCAGCCGAGGATCCGGCGCCGCCGGTGCGGGTGGCGCAGCGGTGGGCGGGAGGGCTGGCGCAGCGGCGGCTGCGGCGGCCGGGACGGGGCCGGCGGCCCGGGCGGCGTCGGGCCGGCGGGCGGCGCCAGCCGGGTGGCGCCGCGGACGTCCCCCCGCCGCGGCCCGCGCGGATCCAGCTCGGGGGGCAGCGGTCGGCGCGGAGGTGACGGGCTCACCGGCGGACTCGACCTCCTGGCTGCAGCGACCTCGATGGGGCACGACGGCGATGACCGGCCGGGCCGGGTGCGGCGGCACACCGTCCGACGACGTGCTCCCGCAGCACGATGACGCCCGAACGTGCCCGCAGGTTCCGTCCGCGAACCGTGGCCGTGCCCCGAACTCCGTGCGGACCAACCCTGCGGGGGAGGATAGATGGCGCCGGGTCCGACGAGCGGTACGCCGGCGCGACCCGCCGACCGCTCCCGCTGCCGCCGCATCGCTGTCACGTACGGTCACCATCCATCGTCTCACCGTCGCCCTGACGGACCGATGTCGGAGGCGTGCCGCGGCGCCGCCTCCGCGGCAACCGGCGGGACTCTGGGAGGATCCGCGCACCTACCCGCGTGGGGCGTCCGCCCGACCCGCGCGCCGACCGGAGAGGCCAGCGATGCGTCTGCTCGTCACCGGAGGAGCCGGTTTCATCGGCTCGCACTACGTCCGCACCCTGCTGCGCGACGGCTACCCGGCGGTGGCCGGCGCCGAGGTGACCGTCTACGACAAGCTGACCTACGCCGGCAACCTCGCCAACCTCGCGCCGGTGATCGACAGCCCCCGGCTGCGGTTCGTGCAGGGCGACATCATCGACGGCCGGCTGCTCGACGAGGTGCTGCCCGGCCACGACGCGGTGCTGAACTTCGCCGCCGAGACCCACGTGGACAGGTCGATCAGTGGCGCGGCCGACTTCGTGGTCACGAACGTGCTCGGGGCGCAGACGCTGTTCGAAGCCTGCCTGCGGGCCGCCGTCACCCGAGTCGTGCACGTCTCCACCGACGAGGTGTACGGCTCGGTCGAGGTCGGCTCCAGCCGCGAGACCGACCGGCTCGAGCCGCGGTCGCCGTACAGCGCCGCGAAGGCCGGCGGTGACCTGATGGCACACGCCTACGCGGCGACGTACGGCCTCAACGTCTCGGTGACCCGCTGCACCAACAACTACGGGCCGTACCAGTTCCCGGAGAAGGTCATCCCGCTGTTCGTGACGAACCTGCTCGACCGCCGGACCGTGCCGCTCTACGGCGACGGCCGCAACATCCGGGACTGGCTGCACGTCGACGACCACTGCCGGGGCATCCAGCTGGTGCTCGAGCAGGGCGTCGCCGGCGAGGTCTACAACATCGGCGGCGGGGTGGAGCTGGCCAACGTCGAGCTGACCCGGCGGCTGCTCAGCGCCTGCGGCGCCCAGTGGGAGACCAGCGTCGACTACGTCGAGGACCGCAAGGGCCATGACCGGCGGTACTCCCTCGACGACTCCAAGCTCCGGGCGTTGGGTTACGCCCCGCAGGTCGACTTCGCCAGCGGGCTGGCCGAGACCGTGGACTGGTACCGGGCCAACCGCGCCTGGTGGGAGCCGCTGAAGGCCAAGGTCGCCCCGGCGTGACCCGCTGGCTGGTGGTCGGGGCCGGCGGTCAGCTCGGCACCGACCTGATGCGGGCGCTGGCCGGTCGGGATGCGGTCGGGCGGACCCGTGCCGAGCTCGACGTCACCGACCCAGCGGCGGTCACCGAGGCGGTGGCCGGCTACGACGTCGTGCTCAACGCCGCCGGTTACACCGACGTGGACGGGGCCGAGACCGCCGAGGCCGCGGCGTTCGCCGGCAACGCTGTCGGCCCGGCCACGCTCGCCGCGGCCTGCTCCCGGCTCGGGGCCCGGCTCGTCCACGTCTCCACCGACTACGTCTTCTCCGGCACCGCCACCACGCCGTACGCCGAGGACGCCCCGCTCGCCCCGCGCAGCGCCTACGGCCGGACGAAGGCGGCCGGCGAGTGGGCGGTGCTGGCGAACGCGCCGGACGCCTACGTCGTCAGAACGGCATGGGTCTACGGCGAGGGCGGCGCCAACTTCGTCAAGACGATGGCCCGGCTGGAGCGGGAGCGGGAGCGGCTCTCGGTCGTGGCCGACCAGCACGGGTCCCCGACCTGGTCCCGGCAGCTGGCCGCCGGGCTGGTGGAGCTGGCCGAGCTGCGGCCGGCACCGGGGGTCTACCACTGCACCAGCGCCGGTGCCACCACCTGGTGGGCGCTGGCCCGGGCGGTGTTCGAGGAGCTGGGCGCGGACCCGGACCGGGTGCAGCCCACCACCACGGCCGCCTTCCCGCGGCCGGCGCCGCGCCCGGCGTACGGCGTGCTCGCGGCCGCGCGCTGGGAGGCGGCCGGGCTGGCGCCGCTGCCGCCGTGGCGGGAGGCGCTGGCGACGGCGTTCGCGGCACTCGGGCCGGCGCTGGCCGGCCTTACCTCCCGGTGAGGTTGGGCTGTGCGGGCTTCAGGACCGGCCAATAGTTGCCGAGAGTGGCAGAACCGTTACGCCCAACGGGCTAACCGGTGACGGACCGGCGGCCACACTGGCCACAGCAGCCCCGGCTGCATCACTGCCGTCAACCCCTTGGAGCGCCCCGATGTCCGGACGGACCCGTCTCGCCGCCCGCACCGGCGTACTGAGCCTGCTGGTGCCGCTGGCGCTGGCCGCGCCGACCGTCAGCCGGGCGACGCCCGGGCCGCGGCCGGTGTCGCCGCACCTGCACACCCTGGCCCTGTCCGGGGTGGACGCCGCCAGCGTCGCGCTGGCCGCCGCCGGACGGGCCTCGACCGCCCCCCTGCTGGCCCTCGGCCCGGTCCGGGCCACGCCCCGGTTCTCCCTCGTGGCGGTGACCTGGGCGCAGCAGCAGCAGACCGCTGGCGTGTCGGTGTCGGTGCGGGTGCGCACGGCCGGCCGGTGGAGCGGCTGGTACCCGCTCGGTGGGCAGAACGACACCGGCGCGGACCCGAACTCGGTCGACGTCCGCGGCCATGTCGTGCGCGACGGCACCTCGCCGCTGTGGGTGGGCCCGTCCGACGGCGTGCAGGCGCGGGTCGAGCGTGGCGCCGGACCGGCGCCGCGGGACCTGCGGATCGACCTCATCGACCCCGGCACGTCGCCGGCCGACAACCCGGCCGCCCGGGCGACCCCCCCGGCCTCCCGCGCCGCCGCCGCGACCTCGATGCCGACGATCATTACGCGGGCGCAGTGGGGCGCGGACGAGTCGATCCGGGTCGGCAGCCCGTCGTACTCCCCGACCGTGAAGATCGGCTTCGTGCACCACACCGCCACGACGAACAGCTACACGCCGTCGGACTCGGCCGCGCTGGTCCGCGGGATCTACGCCTACCACGTCCTCAGCAACGGTTGGAGCGACATCGGCTACAACTTCCTCGTCGACCGCTACGGGCAGGTCTTCGAGGGCCGCTACGGCGGCGTCGACCAGGCCGTGATCGGCGCGCACACCGGCGGGTTCAACTACGACTCGTTCGCGGCGTCGCTGATCGGCGACTACACCACCACCACCCCGACCGGGCCGCAGCTGGCCAGCCTGGACCACCTGTTCGCCTGGAAGCTCGGGCGCTACTACCGCAACCCCTACGGCACCGACACGCTGGTCTCCGCCGGCGGCGGCACCGACCGGTGGCCGGTGGGCGCGGTGGTCCGGTTCAACGTGATCGCCGGGCATCGGGACGCCGGCTACACCACCTGCCCGGGGGACGCGGCGTACGCGCAGCTCCCCGCGATCCGGGCCGGCGTGCTCACCGACACCGGTGCCGGCCTGGTCGCGCCGTACCTGCGGCAGGACACCGCCGGCTACCACATCGGTGCCGGACTGCTCCGGCCGTCGAGCTGGTCGGTGACCGTGACGAACGCCGTCACCGGTGCGGTGGTCCGGGTCTACAAGGGCGCCGCTACCGCCAGCGTCGACGTGGTGTGGCCGCTGGTCGACGCCGGGGGCACCCCGGTCGGCTCCGGGGCCTACACGCTGCGGCTCGACGCGACCGCGAACGCCACCACGGCGGTCCCGTTCGCCGCCACCACCCCGGTGCTCGGCGCCGACCCGGCGCCGGCAGCGGTGAGCCCCGGCGGGACGCTGGCGCTCTACCACCGCTCCGCGGCCGGCGGCCTGGACGTGCAGACGGCGACGCCGGGCGGCTGGAGCACCCCCGCGTCCCTCGGTGGCGCGCTGGTCGGCGGCCCGGCCGCGGTGGCCAGCGGCTCGGTCTCGACGGTGTTCGTCCGCGGCACCACCAACGGGCTGTACCAGCGGGTGCTGAGCGGTGCCAGCTGGTCCGGCTGGCGGGGGCTCGGCGGTGCGATCACCGCCCGACCCGCCGCGGTCGACCTCGGCGGCGGCCGGACCGGCATCTTCGTCCGGGCCGGCGACGGTGCGCTCTACACCCGGACCGCGAGCACCGCCGGCTGGTCCGGGTGGGCCTCGCTCGGCGGGTCGGTGGCGTTCGGGAGTGGGCCGGCGGCGGTCGGGCTCGGCTCCGGCCGGGCCGCGGTGATCGTCCAGGGCGCCGACGGCGGCGCCTGGCAGCGGACCGTCACCGGCACCGTCGCCTCGGGCTGGACGCCGCTGTCCGGCCGGTTCGTCGGTGACGTCGGCGCCGCGCCGGGTGGCAGCACCGGCGGTTACCACGTGTTCGTCCGCGGCACGGACAACGCGCTGTGGGACCGGTACTTCGACGGGCGCAGCTGGGCGCCGTGGCGCAGCCTCGGTGGCCGCATCACCTCCGGGGCGTCGGCGGTCGCCGGCAGCAACCGGCTGGACATCTTCGCGGTCGGCGGCAACGGCGCGCTCTACCAGCTGACCTGGGCCGCCGGCGCGTGGGCGGCATGGCGGCCGGTGGGCTGAGCGGCGGGTGGGGCTGATCAGCCGGCCAGCGCGACGGCGTACGCCGCCCGGGTGCGCGCCGCGCAGCGCGCCCAGCCGAATGCGGCGGCGTGGGCCCGGCGGGCGGCCCGCCGGTCCGGCCCGGCCGGCTCGGCGGCCAGCGCCCGCTCCAGCGTGACGGCCCACGCCTGCGGGTCGCCCGGGGGCGCGAAGCAGGCGTGCTCGCCGAGGACCTCCCGCAGCACCGGCAGGTCGCTGGCCACCACTGCGGTGCCACAGCCGAGCGCGTCCAGCGGCGGCAGCCCGAAGCCCTCGTAGCGGGACGGGAACGCCAGCAGCCGGGCGCCGGCGAGCAGCTCCGGCACCCGCCCATGGTCGACGTAGCCCAGCAGCCGGACCGCGCCGGCGGGCAGCCCGGCCAGGTCCGGCGGCGCGCCCCAGCCCGCGCCGCCGGCCACGAGCAGCGCCGGGAGGTCGGCGCCGCCGGCGTGCAGGAGCCGCCATGCGCTCAGCAGCACCGCCAGCCCCTTGCGCGGTTCGAGCGTGCCGAGGAAAAGCACGTACTCGGCCGGCAGCCCCAGCGCGCGGCGTCGCGGCGGGTCGGGCGGCACCGCCGTGAGGCAGCGGTGGTCGACGCCGTTCGGGGTCACCACGACCCGGTCCGGGTCGAGCGGGTACGCCGCGAGCAGCTCGGCGCGGACCGCCGCGCTGACCGTGCAGACCGCACCGGCGCGGCGCAGCGCCGCCGGCACCAGCGACCGGTAGCGCAGCGTCGGGCCGGCCACCCACTCGGGATGGTGCAGGTAGGTCAGGTCGTGCACGGTGACCACGCCGGCGGCCCGGCGCAGCGGGGGCAGCACGAAGTTCGTGGCGTGGAAGACGTCGAGCGGGCCGCTCAGCCACTCCACCGGCGGCACCGGGCCGCGCGCCCACGCCGCCCGGAGCAGCCGGGCCGGTGCCCGCCGGCCGCGCACCCGCAGCCGCGGGTCGGTGGCGGCGTAGCGCTCCAGCGGCTCCCGGCCGCGCCAGCTGAACGGGACCAGCGCCACCTCGGCCAGCTCGGCCGGTCCGGTCGCCGCCAGCAGCGCGCGCACCAGCTCACCGGTGTAGTGCCCGACACCGGTGCGGGGCCCGAGCAGCGGGGTGGCGTCCAGCCCGAGCCTCATGGCCGGCGAGCGTAGTGCCGGCCCCGGTGGCGTCAGGTGCCGCGCCGGACCCGGCCCGGGCGTCCCGGGCGCCGTAGACTTCCGGCCTCGCCAAAGGAGCTTCCCCGGTCGTGACCTCGCTCTCTGCACTCGCGGACTCCCGCGAGCTGCTCGCCAACCTCACCGCACGCGAGCTCCGGGGGAAGTACAAGCGTTCCACGCTGGGCTGGGCCTGGTCGCTGCTGAACCCGCTGGTGCTGGCCGGGATGTTCACGGTCGTGTTCTCGCTGATCTTCCGGGCGCCGGCGCCGGTGGGGCACCCCAGCGGGCTCAAGGTGTTCCCGCTGTTCCTGCTGATCGGCCTGCTGCCGTGGAACTTCGTCTCCAACGGCATCAACGGCGCGATCGACTCGCTGACCTCGAACGCGAACCTGGTCAAGAAGGTGTACTTCCCCCGGGAGGTGCTGGTCGGCGCCTCGGTGCTGTCCTGGCTGGTGTCGCTGGGCATCGAGGTCGGCGTGCTGGTGCTGGCGCTGCTCGTCGCCGGCAACATGGTGCTGCCGTGGTTACCGGTGCTGGTCGTCCTGCTGGTCCTGCAGACCGTGTTCGTGGTCGGCGTCGGGCTGGCCCTGTCGGTCCTCAACGTCTACTTCCGGGACGTACAGCACTTCGTCGCGCTGTTCCTGCAGCTGTGGTTCTACGCGACGCCGATCGTCTATCCGCTCTCGTTCGTGCAGTCCTTCGTCGAACGCCACCACGCGCAGCTGCACGGCGTACCGGTGCTGGCGCTGTACCACCTGAACCCGATGGTCGGGTTCGTCGAGAGCTACCGGCGGGTGCTCTACGACCTGCGCTGGCCGGCGTTCGGCGACCTCGCCTACATCACGGTCGCGTCGGTCGGGATGCTGCTGGTGGGGGCGTTGCTGTTCCGCCGATTCGAGCCGCGGCTCGCGGAGGAGCTGTGAGTGGCATCGCGGTCCGGGTGGAGGGGGTCTCGAAGCGGTTCCGTCTCTATCACGAGCGCAACCAGTCCCTGAAGGCCGCGATGATGCGCGGTGGCCGGGCCCGCTACGAGGACTTCTGGGCGCTGCGCGACGTCGACCTGGAGGTCCCCACCGGGTCGACGTTCGCCCTGATCGGGGAGAACGGCTCCGGCAAGTCGACGCTGCTCAAGTGCATGGCGCGCATCCTGCGGCCGGACCGCGGGCGGATCGTGCTGGCCGGCAAGGTCTCCGCGCTGCTGGAGCTGGGTGCCGGCTTCCACCCCGAGCTCTCCGGCCGGGAGAACGTCTACCTCAACGCCTCGATCCTCGGCCTGCGCAAGCGGGAGGTCGACGCGCGGTTCGACGAGATCGTCGATTTTGCCGGGCTGGAGAAGTTCATCGACTCGCCGGTGAAGAACTACTCCTCCGGCATGTACGTCCGGCTCGGCTTCTCCGTGGCGATCAACGTCGACCCGGACGTGCTGCTCGTCGACGAGGTACTCGCGGTCGGCGACGAGACCTTCCAGCGCCGCTGCGACGAGAAGTTCGCCGCCCTCAAGGCGCAGGGAAAGACGATCGTCGTGGTCAGCCACGCGCTGGCCACCGTACGCACGATGTGCGACAGCGCCGTCTGGCTGGAGGACGGCCGGGTCAAGGACCTGGGCCCGCCGGGGCATCTCATCGACGAGTACGTCGAGCAGATGCACCCGGAGCGCGAGCTGGTCGAGGACGCCGAGACGGGCGAGGCACAGGGCACCCGCTGGGGCTCCGGTGAGGCGCAGGTCGAGCGGATCGAGCTGCTCGGCCGGGACGGCGAGCCGACCCGACAGGTACGGATGGGGGAGAGCGTCACGCTGCGGCTGCACTACCGCGCGGACACCCCGGTCGCCAAGCCGGTCTTCGGCCTGGGCCTGCACCGGCTGGACGGGGTGCACGTCAGCGGCGTCAACTCACGCGAGGCGGTGGTCCCCGACCAGATCGAGGGGGCCGGTCACGTCGACTTCGCGCTGCGGCGGCTGCCGGTGCTGCCCGGCACCTACGACGTCACGGTGTCGCTGATGGACTACGCGAACCTGCACACCTGGGACTTCCGCAACCGGGCGTTCCGCTTCGACGTCGAGCCCGGCCTGCCGCGCGAGGCGGAGGGCGTCGTGGTGCTCGAGGGGAACTGGTCGATCGAGCCGGACCGGTGAGCGGCCGGCGCCGGGTCTGGATCGCCACCTCCGACGCGCTGACCCCCCGGATGGCCGGGCCGGCGATCCGGGGCTGGCAGATGGCGACCGCGCTGGCCGCCTCGTGCGACGTACGGCTCACGACCTCATCGGTCTGCCGGGACGTCACCGGCGCCGGCTTCACCGTCGGCCCGCTCGAGGGCGCCGCGGCGGCGCGGGCGCTCGCCGAGTGGTGCGAGGTGCTCGTGTTCCAGGGCAGCCTGCTCGACGACCACCCGTGGCTCTGCGACGTCGACCGGGTGGTGGTCGCCGACCTCTACGACCCGTTCCACCTCGAACAGGTCGAGCAGACCCGGGACCTCGAGCCGACGACGCGGCGGCGGATCGCCCGGGCCGGGGTGGCCTCGGTCGACCGGCAGCTGCTGCGGGCCGACCTGGTGCTCTGCGCCAGCGACCGCCAGCGGGACTTCTGGGTCGGGCATCTCGCGGCGCTGGGCCGGGTGAACCCGGCGACCTACGACGAGGATCCGACCCTGCGCTCGCTGGTCGTCACGGTGCCGTTCGGTCTGCCGGCGGAGCCGCCGGTCCGGTCCCGGCCGCGGCTGAAGGGGGTGGTGCCGGGGATCGACGCCGACGACTCGGTGCTGCTCTGGGGTGGCGGGGTCTACAACTGGTTCGACCCGGTGACGCTGGTCCGGGCGGTCGATGTGATCCGCCGGGACGTGCCCCGGGTCCGGCTGTTCTTCCTCGGGATGGTGCACCCGCACCCGGACGTCGCGGAGATGCGGGCCGCCGCCGAGACGCGGGCGCTGGCCGAGCGCCTCGGGATGGTCGGCCGGCAGGTGTTCTTCAACGAGCAGTGGGTGCGCTACGACGAGCGGGCCGACTACCTCCTCGACGCCGACCTCGGCGTGAGCACCCATCACGAGCACCTGGAGACGGCGTACGCGTTCCGGACCCGGATGCTCGACTACCTCTGGGCCGGGCTGCCGATCGTGTGCACCCGCGGCGACACCTTCGCCGACCTGGTCGAGCGGCGCGGACTGGGCCGGGCGGTCCCGGCCGGGGACGTCGCCGCGCTCGCCGCCGCGCTGCGCGGGCTGCTCACCGACCCGGCGGAGCGGGCGGCCGTCCGGGGCCGGGTCGCCGCGCTGGCCCCCGACTACGCCTGGCCGCTGGTGCTGGCACCGCTGCTGGACTTCGCCGCCGCACCCCGGCGGGCACCGGACCTGCTCGACCCGGTGCTCGGCCGGCAGCTGCGCCGGGCCCGGCGGAGCCGGACCCCGGCGAGCGGCTGGCGGGCCGAGGTCGGCATCGCCGCCGAGCATCTGCGCGAGGGCGGGCTGCGCCGGGTGTCGGAGAAGGCGGTCAGCCGGCTGCGGCACGTCGCCGGCCGCTCGGCCGCGCCGGACCGGTCGGCTACGGGGTGACGCGGCGGCCGGCCAGCCGCGCGCGCCAGGACCGGGCCCGCTGCAGCATCCGCAGCGTGGCCCGCAGGAACCGGTAGCCGGGTACCGGGCGCAGCAGCCGGACCACCCGGTTCACGGCCTTGTAGCCGAGCAGGTTGACCACGTCGAAGTCGGTCGGCGACGGCGGCTCGGCGACCAGGTCGCCGATGTAGGCGTCCTTGACCGCCACGTCGGCGCGGGCCGCGGCGAGCTGCTCGTAGACGGTGCGCAGCTCCTCCAGCCGCTCCCCGAGCTCGCCGGTGAGCTCCGCGGTGCGGGCCCGGCTGTCGTGCACCAGCTGCTCGAGCGAGTCGGCGTAGCGCTGCTTGTCGGCGAGCTCCTGCTCGACCTGGTGGGCGTAGGCCCCACCGGCCGCGGTCACCCGGGCGTGCTCGCCGACCATCTGCTGCAGCCGCTCGAGCAGCGTGCCGTCCGGGCGCCCGAGCGGCTGCTGACCGGCCGGCCCGGCGACGACGACGAACTGGTAGGTGTCGGCGTCGAGGTCGGCGGTCGCGGCCGCCACCGCGGCGGCGGGAAGGCGGTCCAGGTCGAGGGCGATCTCGGTCCCGGACAGGGGCTTACGGACCCGCAGCCGCTCGTGCACCGGCAGCCCGGCGGCGGCGAACAGCTCGCCGACGCCGGCCCGGTCGAAGAACCGGAGGTGGGTCCGGTCGAGCAGCCCGGTGTCGGTGTAGGTGAAGTTGCCCTCGAGCAGCTGGAGCCGGACCGCCGCATGGGTCACGTTGGGGATCGACGCGACGACCTTGCCGGACGGCGACAGCAGCGCCGCCGCCCGACGCAGCGTGTCCACCGGGTCGAGCAGGTGCTCGAGCACGTCGAGCAGCAGCACCACGTCGAACCGCCGGTCCCCGAACGCCGCGCCGAGGTCGAGCTGCTCGACGTCGCCGACGACGACCTGCGTACAGAACTGCCGGGCCGCCTCGGCCGCGACCGGGTCGATCTCGACGCCGTACACCGCACAGCCCTGCGCGTGCAGCCCCTGCGCCACCGGGTGCCCGTCGGCGACGCCGATGTCGAGGACCGTCGAGCCGGGCGGGGTCAGCAGGATGCCGAGGGTGTGCGCGCTGTCCAGGTCGCTCAGGTCGACCTCGCGGGCGTAGCGGGAGGTGGTCACGCCGGCGGCTCCAGCACGGTTCGACCGTCGGCCGCGGGGCCGGTGAGCGCCGCCTCGAGGACCGAGGTCCAGCTCTGCCCGGTCCGCCGCTGCCAGCCCGCGGCCAGCTCGACCAGCCGCGACCGGGTCGCCGTCCAGTGCGCCGGATCGGTCAGCAGCCGCAGCACCCGCGCCGCGAACTCGGCCGGGTCGTCGGTGACCTCGATCTCGTCCCCGCGTTCCAGCGGGATGCCCTCGGCACCGACGGTCGTCGTGACGAGCGGAACGGCGTACTGCATCGCGTCGGTGGTCTTGCGCTTGACCCCGGCGCCGTAGCGCATCGGCGCCACGACCACGCGGGCCGAGTCGTAGGCCGCCCGCAGGTCCTCGACGTGGCCGAGGAACCGGACGTTCGGCCCGGCCAGCCGGAGCAGCTCGGAGGGCGGCCGGTCCCCGGTCACCCGCAGCTCGACCCACGGCTGCTCGGCGAGCACCAGGGGCAGCACCGTCCGGACGAACCAGCGCAGCCCGTCGCCGTTCGGCGAGTCCGGGCCGGCGCCCCAGCCGGCGGTCATGAGCAGGTCACGACGGGCCGTGAAACCGGCGTCGGTGGGGGCATGGTCGGGCAGCAGCGGCGGCACGTAGTCGACCGGGCAGTGCCCGGGCACCGAGTGGAAGAACGCCGCCTCGTCGGCGGAGACCACCACGACCCGGTCGGCCTGCAGCGGGATCACCGCCTCGAACTCGCGGTACGCCGCCGCCTCCGCCGCCAGCCGGCGGGCCGGCCGGCCGGAGCCGAGCGCGGCCTGCCGCTCGAGCCGGACGTGCCAGAGCGCCTCCGCGTCGTAGAGCAGCCGGGCCGCGGGCTGCAGCCGGCGTACGTCGGCGGCGAAGTACGCCCAGTTGTGCGGGCGGCTGACCAGCACGGCGTCGTAGCGGACCCCGTCGGCGCCGAGGTGCGCGCGCAGGTCGTCGGCGCTGCCGTGGTGCACCTGCACCCCGAGCCGGCCGAGCGGCAGCGGGTTACCGGCCGGGTCGTCGGTCGGGTGCAGCGTCACCGCGTAGTCCCGGCCGGCCAGCTCGGTCAGCAGGTCGTGCGCGCGGGCGAAGCCGGCCCCGATCGAGGGGTCCGGCAGCTTGTCGTCGATGAGGAGCAGCTGCGGCCGGCGGCCGCGGGCCAGGTCGATCGCGGCCTGCACAGCCCGCGGGTCCCAGGGCTCCGCCGGCACCTGCCGGGACAGCTCGGCCGCCCACTTCTCCCGGAAGCGCGCGCCGTTGCGCCGGAACAGGAACGCCTTGAACCGGCTGACGGTGCTGCGGGACTCGGCGTGCTCGACCACCGACGCCGGCTCGTACCAGACCTGCCAGCCGGCCCGGCGCAGCGCCAGGCAGAAGTCGGTGTCCTCGTAGTAGGCCGGGAAGTAGCCGAAATCCAGCCCGCCGACCTCCTGCCAGGCCTCGCGTCGGATCAGCACCGAGCAGAAGCTCGAGTAGTCGACCCGCCGCCGGAACAGGAACCGCGGGTCGCCGCCGGGCTGGTCGCGGCCGATGGGCGCGGTCGAACCGTCGGCCCAGATCACCGAGCCGGCCTCCTGCAGCCGCCCGTCGGGAAACAGGATCCGGCTGCCGATCGCTCCGGCGCGGGGCAGCTCGTCGGCGGCGGCGACCAGTGCCTCGACCCACCCGGGCGCGACCACCGCGTCGTCGTTGAGCAGCAGCAGGAACTCCCCGGCGGAGATCCGGGCGGCGTGGTTGTTGCCGCCGCTGAACCCGAGGTTGACCACCGACTCGACCACCCGGGCGCCGCGGACGTAGCGCTGGACGAACGCCGTCACGTCCGGGTCGGCGCCGTTGAGGACCAGCACCAGCTCGTAGGGAAGCTCCCGGCCGATGTTGCGGGCCACCGAGGCCAGACAGGCCGCCAGCATCGCCGGGTCGTGCTGCGACAGCACGAACACCGACACGCGAGGCGTGTCCGTGGTGTGCAGGATGATCGGCTCCATCGGCGCGGCCAGTCTAGGTGGCCGGCGGCGGCCCGACCGGGGCGCCGGGCCGCACCAGCCAGCGCCGCTCCAGCCGGCCGCGGGGCACGGCGGCGGCGGCGGCGATCCGCCGGCGGTTGGCCAGCTGCCGGGGCGCCAGCCGCAGGTAGGCCGCGAAGGCCGCCGCCCGCAGCCGGACCACGTCGAGCCGGGGCCGGCGCCGGCCGCGGGCCGCGCCGGCGAGCTCGCGGCCGGTGAGCGAGAGCGTCGTCAGCGGCTGGCGCAGCACGCAGCGCAGCGCCAGCCCGGCGGAGGCGTTGCGGGTCAGCGTCAGCAGTCGGTTGCGCTCGCTGTAGAAGACGTGCAGCGGCGAGTCGGCGACCGCGCTGGCCGAGTGCTCGTGCCGCACCACGCTGGCCGGCGCGGTCCACACGGTCCAGCCGGCGAGCCGCAGCCGCCAGCACAGGTCGGTGTCCTCGTAGTAGAGGAAGAACTCGTCGGCGAGCCCGCCGACGGCGCGGACCGCCGACATCCGCAGCGCCAGCGCGCTGCCGCTCGCGACGAAGACCTCGACCGGCTCGTCGTACTGGCCGCGGTCGGGCTCCCGCCAGCCGCGGTCCCGGCCGTACCCGTCGCCGGTCACCTCGGCGCCGACACTGTTGATCGTCCCCGGCGGGTCGGCGAGCAGCACCTTCGGCCCGGCCGCGGCGGCGGCGGCATCGTCGCGCAGCCGCCCGAGCAGGGCGTCGAGCCAGCCGGGCTGGGCCTGCGCGTCGTTGTTGAGCAGCACGGCGTAGGGGGTGCGCACCGCGGCCAGCCCGATGTTCGCGCCGCCGGCGAACCCCCGGTTGACCGGGCTGCGCCGCACCTGCACCTGCGGGTAGCGGCTGGCGAGCAGCTCGAGCGTGCCGTCGGTGGAGGCGTTGTCCACCACGACGACGGCCAGCCGGCCGGCGCCGAGGTCGCCGGCGAGCGCATCGAGGCACGACGGGAGCAGCCGCGCGCCGTTCCAGGTCACGACGACCACCGTCGTGTCGGGACCGCCGGCGGCGCGCGGCCCGGTCTCAGGCAGTGACCGGCTCCGGCCGCCGGGCCGGCCGTCGCCGTCGGGCGAGCAGCGCCGGCGCGCCCAGGCAGCCGACGAACACCACCCCCCCGAGCAGCGACAGGGTCGCTCCCGCGCGCACCGACGCCGGCCGGAACGTGAAGTGCACGACGCGGTCCCCTGGACCGACCGCCACCCCCTTCAGCCCGCCGTCGACCCGGAGCAGGCGCCGGTCCCGACCGTCGACGCTGACCCGCCAGCCGGGGTAGACGACGTCGGAGAGCACCAGCACCCCGGCGGAGCGCGGCGCCACCCCGACGTAGACGTCGTCACCGTCGTAGCGCACCGAGCCGACGCCGAGCCGGACGCCGCCGGCCGTCGCCGTACCGCGGTCGGCCCCGGCCCGCGCCGCCGGCCAGGTCGGCGGCGGCCCGGCGACCACGACGGTGCCGGCCGGGTCGAAGCCCGGCGCGGCGACCGCGGCGTACCCGGCGGCCGGCGCCGGCGCCGAGCGCACCCCGCCGCGGGGCACGACGAACGCGCGCGGGAGCACCCGCAGGTTCTCGAACACCCGGACGGTGCCCGAGGACAACGCCAGCCGGAAGCGTTCCGGCTGGGCGGCGAGCACCGAGTCGCTGCCGTTGACCGTGGTCGCGAACAGGTACTTCGTGTTGAGCAGGTCCAGCCGGCGGTCCCGCCGGGCCGCGGCAATCTTCTTCGCGTCCAGGACGTAGCCGGACAGCCCGGCGCCGAGGCCGCTCAGCAGCGGGTCGACCGTGCGGATCTGGTAACCGACCCCGGAGGGGGTGTCCAGGCCGTAGGTCAGCTCGAGGTTCTTGATGTACGTCGAGCTGACCGCGGTGATCCGGTACAGGCCCGGGTCCTGGCGGGCCAGCGCGGCGAACGCGGGCGGCGTCGGGTAGATGTCGCGGGCCGGGGTGAACGGCACGTGCCCGTAGCCGTAGGACACCAGGTCCGCCGCGAGCAGGCCGACCATCGCGACCCCCATCGCAGCGGCCGGCAGCCGCCGCAGCAGCGCCACCGCCAGCAGCCCGACGCCGGCGA
>JBBSHH010000035.1:0-23789 GCA_038253225.1 Mycobacteriales bacterium
GCTCCTCGAGGCGCTGCTGCCCGAGCTGGCCGCCGTACCGGGCATCATGCGGGTGCGGGTCTCCTACCTGCAGCCGGCGGAGATGCGGCCGTCACTGGTCGCGGTGCTGACCGGGACGCCCGGGGTGGCGCCGTACTTCGACCTGTCCTTCCAGCACGCCAGCGAGCCGGTGCTGCGGCGGATGCGGCGTTTCGGCAACACCGACCGGTTCCTCGAGCTGATCGACAGCGTCCGGTCGCGGGTTCCGGCCGCGGGCGTGCGGTCCAACGTCATCGTCGGTTTCCCCGGCGAGCGGGAGGCCGACCTCGCCGAGCTGGAACGGTTCCTCGCCGCCGCCCGCCTCGACGCGGTCGGGGTGTTCGGCTACTCCGACGAGGACGGCACCGAGGCGGCGGGCTACGACGGCAAGCTGCCCGCCGTCGAGGTCGCGGACCGGCTGGACCGGATCAGCCGGTTGGCCGAGGAGCTGACCGCGCAGCGGGCCGAGGACCGGGTCGGCGAGGCGGTCGAGGTGTTGGTGGAGTCGGTGCACGGCGACCGGGTCGAGGGTCGGGCGGCGCACCAGGCGCCCGAGGTGGACGGCTCGGTCCGGCTCCGCCAGGCCGGCGCCCTGGTGGGCGATCTGGTCACCGCACGGGTGGTCGGCAGCCAGGGGGTCGACCTGCTCGCCACCGTCACCACCGTCACCACCGTCACGACCGCCGGTGCCGGCGCCGACCGGGCTGGCGCGGCGGCGCCGCGGTGAGTGCGGCGGGCGGCTCGGAGCCGGTGGTCGCCGGCGCACCGGCGGTCCCGGCCGCCGCGGTGCCCGTCGTCAACGCGGCGAACGCCCTGACGCTGCTGCGGCTGTTGCTGGTGCCGGTCTTCGCCGTTCTGCTGCTCGCCGACGCGGGTGCGGACACCGGCCGGCGGGTGGCCGCGATGGTGGTGTTCGTGGTCGCCTCCCTCACCGACCGGATCGACGGCGACCTGGCCCGTCGGCACGGGCTCGTCACCGAGGTCGGGAAGATCGCCGACCCGATCGCCGACAAGGCGCTGATCGGCGCCGCACTGGTCGGGCTGTCGCTGCTGGGCGAGCTGGCCTGGTGGGTCACGATCGTGGTGTTGGTCCGTGAGGTGGGCGTCACGCTGCTCCGCTTCTGGGTGATCCGGCACGGTGTGATCGCGGCCAGCCGCGGCGGCAAGCTCAAGACCGTGCTGCAGGGGCTGGCGATCGGCCTGTATGTGCTGCCGCTGGCCGGCTGGCCGGCGTCGGTCCGGGCGTGGTTGATGACCGCGGCCGTGCTGGTCACGCTCGGCACCGGCGCGGACTACGTCACCCGGGCGCTGACGCTGCGGCGCACCAGCGAGCGGGCCGGCCGCCAACGGGCGGCACGCCTCGCCCGGGCGGCCGGACGGCCGGGCGGTGGTGAGGCCGGCCGACCGGCGGGTGGTCGGGCCCGATGAGGGTCGAGCTGCTGGCCGTCGGCACCGAGCTGCTGCTCGGTGACATCGTCAACGGCAACGCCGCCTGGCTGGGGCAGCGGCTCGCCGAGGTCGGCGTGGACGTCACCACCAGCGTGGTGGTCGGCGACAACATCGACCGGATCGCCGCGGCGCTGACCGCCGGGCTCGGCCGGGCCGAGGCTGTCGTTGTCACCGGCGGGCTGGGACCGACCCAGGACGACCTGACCCGGGAGGCGATCGCCGCCGTGGCCGGGGTCGAGCTGGCCCGCGACTCCGAGCTCGAGCGGGCGCTGCGGGAGCGCTATGCGGGGCTGCGCCGCGACGTCGCCGAACGCAATTTCCGGCAGGCGGACCTCCCGGCAGGTGCCCGAGCCATTCCGAACGAGCGCGGCACCGCGCCGGGTGTACGCATGGAGCTGACCGGCGGGGTCGTGTTCGCGCTGCCCGGGGTGCCGCACGAGATGTCCGCGATGTTCACCGCCGCCGTGCTGCCCGACCTGCTGGCCAGCGCCGGCGAGCCGGCCGTGATCGTGTCCCGGGTCCTGCGCACCGCGGGGATCTGGGAGTCGGCGGTGGCCGAGGCGCTGGCCGGCCTGGTGGACGACCTGGAACCGGCCGGCAACCCGACGATCGCCTTCTTGGCCGGCGGCGGAGAGGTCCGGGTCCGGATCACCGCCAAGGCCGCCGACCGGCCGGCTGCGACGGCGTTGCTCGGGCCGGTGGAGGCCGCCGCCCGGGCCGCCCTGGGCGAGAACGTCTACGGCGTCGACGACGACAGCCTCGACACGGTGGTGCACCGGTTGCTGCGCGAGCGCGATGCCACCGTGGGCGTCGCGGAGTCGCTGACCGGCGGCGGTCTCGGGGCGGCGCTGACCGAGATGCCCGGGTCCTCGGCCACCTTCCGCGGCGGGGTCACGGCGTACGCCGGCGACCTCAAGGCCGGGCTGCTCGAGGTCCCGGCCACGCTGCTCGACACGGTCGGGCCGGTCTCCGCGGAGGTCGCCGCCGCGATGGCCAGCGGGGTGCGCGACCGGCTCCGCACGACGTACGGGCTCTCGCTGACCGGGGTGGCCGGCCCGGGGCCGCAGGACGGTCAGGCCCCCGGCACGGTCTTCGCCGGCCTCGCCGGTCCGGGCGCGGTGACAACCCGCGCGCTGCGACTGCCCGGCGACCGGCCGCGGGTGCGGCTGCTGGCGACGGTGGCTGCCCTCGACCTGCTCCGGCGCACCCTCGGCCCGGAAGCCGTCGGCTAATTACAGCGTTACGATGATGGTCGCGGCCTGGGCAGGTGCCCGGCGCCGCAGCCCGGTACCGTGGAACCCCTCGCCGCTGGCGGGCGCCTGCCGGGGAGGAGACGCTCAGAAGGGAGCGCATTGATGGTTCTGCTCCGCCGTCTGCTCGGGACCACGCTGCGCCGTACCCGGCAGCGGCAGAACCGCACGCTGCGGCAGGTCAGCGGCCAGGCGCGGGTGTCGCTGGGCTACCTCTCCGAGGTTGAGCGCGGCCAGAAGGAGGCCTCCTCCGAGCTGCTCGCCTCGATCTGCGGGGCGCTCGGGGTGCGGCTGTCGGACGTGCTGCGGGAGGTCAGTGACGAGCTCGCCCACGTCGAGTCGCGGCCACCGGCGATGGTGCGGCCGCTGGCCGTGCCGCAGCCGCTGGCCGTGCCGCAGCCGCCGGTGGTGGCGGCCGCCTGAGCCTCCTGGCGCCGGGGATCGGGGCTTACGGCCGGTAGCGGCGGTACCCGCTCGGTGCCGGTCGCCCGGTCGCTCGGACGCACCGGCAGCGGCGACGGACCGGGCTGGCAGCGCGGGCACCAGTACGACAGCCGGACCGCGGCCGCAGGCCCCTGCTCGGCGATGCGCAGCCGAGTGCCGCAGCGGCGGCACGGCTGGCCGGCCCGCTCGAACACCCAGTGCTCGCGCCCCCGCCGAGCCTCCCCGGTGGTGACCTGCTCCCACCGGTCGCGGTTGGCCAGCATCAGCCGGTGGGCGAGCTCGACGAGCGCCGCCAGGTCGACGTCGCCGGCCCGGGTCCAGGGCGAGACACCCCGCAGGTAGAGCACCTCGGCCTTGTAGAGGTTGCCCACCCCGGCGAGGTTGCGCTGGTCGAGCAGCGCCGGGCCGATCTCCCGGTCCGGCTCGGCGGTTAGCCGACGGACCGCCTCGACCGCGTCCCAGCCCGGTCCGAGCACATCCGGACCGAGGTGGCCGACGACGATGTGCTCGTCGACGGTCGCGAGCAGCTCGACGACCGGCAGGCGGTAGCCGACGGCCTGCCAGCCGGTGCCGGTCAGCACGACCCGGACCTGCCAATCCGGACCGCGCCGACGCTGACCGGGTCGGTAGAGGTGCCAGCTGCCCTCCATCCGGAAATGGGTGTGCAGCGTCGTGCCGCCCTCGATCCGGGTCAGCATGTGCTTGCCGCGCGCGACGACGGCCTGCACCCGCCGGCCGGCAAGGTCGACCGTCGCCAGCTGCGGCACCCGGAAGTCGGTGCCGGTCAGCACCTGCCCGGCCAGCGCCTGATGGAGCCGGGACGCCGAGAGCCAGACGGTGTCCCCCTCAGGCACCGACCGGCCCTCCGCCCGCCGCCGGCCGTGCGGTCACCCGGCGGGTCATGACCGGAGCCGGAGCCCGCGCGGTGTGGGCCGGAACCCGGCCGCCTCCAGCGCAACACCGAGCGGCGAGGTCAGCACCGCCGCCCCGTCGGCCCGCTCGACCGTGAGCCTGCCGAGCGCGCCGTCCCGGACCGCGAGCGCCAGCGCGTCGACCGCGGGGGTCAGCCGCTCCGCCGCGTCGGTGAACGACAGCAGGGTGCGGCCACCGCGTTCGACATAGAGCGTCGGATCCCCGTCGACCAGCACCACCAGGGCGCCGGCCTTGCGCCCCGGCCGGTGGCCCCGGCGGTCGCCGTCGTCGACGGCGCGCTCCGGCCAGGCCAGCGCGGCGCCGTAGGGGTTGGCCGGGTCGGTGGCGGCCAGCACCAGCGCGCCGGCTTCGTCGCGTCGCCGGCGCTGGGCGTCCCAGCCGCCCGGCACCGGTGGCGCCCACATCGGTTCGGGCTCTCCCCGGCGGGGCGCGGCCAGCGACCGCATCCGGTCCACCGCACCGGGTACGGCGAACTGCGCGGCTCCGAGCGCCGCCACGAAGTACCCGCGTCGGCAGCGACCGGACTCCTCGAACGCCTTCAGCACGGGATAGACGGCGGCGAAACCGCCGGGCACCCGCTCGGCGAGCACGGCCCCCCGCGTCACGATCCCGTGCCGGTCCAGCAAGGTCTCGGCCAGTGCGTGCGCCCGCCGGGTCGGGTCCGGCTCCCGCGGGGGGAGCCGCGACCACCGGCCGGCGGTCGCCGGTGGGCCGGCTCGAGACGCCAGCGCCGGCCGGCCGCGGGTGTAGCGGCCGCGCGGCGTGGACCGGCGGCCGGCATGGCTGCTCCGGCCGGTGCCGAGCAGGGCCCGCAACGGTGCGAGCGTGTCGTTGGTGATTTGGCCGCTCCACACCAGGTCCCACAGCGTCCGAGCCAGCGCGGCGTCGTCGAGGGAGCCGACCCGGTCGGCGAGCGCCCGGAAGAACAGCGCCGCACCGCCGTCGAGAGCCGCCAGCACCGCCTGGTGCACCGGCGTCGCGGTGGACTCCTCGTCGACCGGCGGCAGCAGCAGCGGCGCCGCGTCCGGCAGGTAGAGCGCGACCCAGCCGTCCGCACCGGGCAGCGTGCCGGCGCCGGCCCACAGCACCTCCCCCGCAACGCACAGCTCGTCCAGCAGCGCCGGTGTGTAACCGGTCACCCGTGCGGGCAGCACCAGCCGCTCCAACGCGCTCGCCGGCACGGCGGCCGCCTGCAGCTGCTCGACGGCGCGCAGCAGTCCGTCGTACCCGCGCGTGCCGGTGGACCCGACGCCCTGCCAGGCCGGCAGGAACCGGGCCAGCGCCACCACCGGGGCCGGCTCGATCTCCTGCCGCAGCTTCGCCAGCGAGCGGCGGCGCAGCGCCCGCAGCACCTCGGCATCGCACCACTCCAGGCCGGTCCCGCCGGGCCGGAACTCGCCGTGCACCACCCGACCGGACGCGGCCAGGCGCTGCAGTGCACCGGTGACCACGGCCACCCCGACCCCGAGCCGGCTGCCGACGTCGGCGGCCAGGAACGGACCGTGCGTGCGGGCGTACCGGTTGACCAGGTCGGCGACCGGGTCCCGCACCGGCTCGAGGAACGTCATCGGTACGCCGACCGGTGGCGGTACGCCCAACGCGTCGCGGACCCGGCCGGCGTCCTCCACGGCGATCCAGCGCTCGGCGCCGGCGATCCGCACCCGCAGCGCCCGGCGGCTGGCCTCGAGCTCGGCCAGCCACCGGGCGGTGGCTCCGCGGCCCAGCGCCTCCGCCGTGGTCAGGTCGCCGAGCAGCCGCAACAGGTCGGCCGTCGAGTCCAGGTCGTACGCCGCCCGGTCGGCGCTGCGCCGCTGCAGCTCCTGCTCGATCTCGGCCAGCGCCCTCGGGTCGATGAGCTCGCGCAGTTCGGCCTGGCCGAGCAGCTCGGCGAGCAGGGTCGAGTCCAGCGAGAGCGCCTGCGCCCGGCGCTCGGCCAGCGGGGAGTCACCCTCGTACATGAAGGCGGCGACGTAACCGAACAGCAGCGACCTGGCGAACGGGGACGGCTGCTCGGTTTCGACCTCCACGAACCGCACCGTGCGGGACTCGACCTCACGCATCAGCCCGACCAGCCCCGGCACGTCGAAGACGTCCTGCAGGCACTCCCGCATGGTCTCGAGCACGATCGGGAACGAGCCGAACTCACTCGCCACCGCCAGCAGCTGGGCGGAGCGCTGCCGCTGCTGCCACAGCGGGGTGCGCTTGCCGGGCGTCCGGCGGGGCAGCAGCAGAGCCCGCGCCGCGCACTCCCGAAAGCGGGACGCGAACAGCGCCGAGCCGCCCACCTCGGCCTGGACGGCGGGCTCGACCTCGGTCGCGGCGAACACCGCCAGCTCCGCCGACGGCGGCTCCTCCGTCTCGGGCAGCCGCAGCACGATCCCGTCGTCGGAGTGCATCGCCTGCACGTCGACCCCGTGGCGCTCGCGCAGGCGGGCGGTCAACGCCAGCGCCCACGGGGCGTGCACCTGCGCGCCGAACGGTGAGTGGACAGCGAGCCGCCAGTCCCCCAGCTCGTCCCGGAAGCGCTCGACGACGATCGTCCGGTCGTCGGGCAGGTGCCCGGTCGCGGCCCGCTGCTCGTCGAGGTAGTCGAGCAGGTTCACCGCGGCCCAGTCGTCCAGCCCGGCCGCCCGCACCCGCTGGAGCCCCGCCGGTCGGTCCAGCCGGCCCAGCTCCCGCAGGAACGCACCGAGCGCGCGGCCGAGCTCGATCGGCCGGCCCGGCGCGTCCCCGTGCCAGAACGGCAGCTTGCCGGGCTGCCCCGGCGCCGGCGACACCAGCACCCGGTCCGCCGTGATGTCCTCGATCCGCCAGCTCGAGCTGCCGAGGGTGAACACGTCGCCGACGCGGGACTCGTAGACCATCTCCTCGTCGAGCTCACCCACCCGGGAGCCCTTCGCGCCGACGAGGAACACGCCGAACAGGCCACGGTCGGGGATCGTTCCGCCGCTGGTGACCGCCAGCCGTTGCGCACCCGGCCGGGCCGTGACCGTGCCGGCCACCCGGTCCCAGACCACCCGCGGACGCAGCTCGGCGAAGTCATCGCTCGGATAGCGTCCGGCGAGCATGTCGAGCACGGCCTCGAAGGCGCTCTGCGGCAGCCCGGCGTACGGCGCCGCGCGACGGACCAGCGTGGCCAGCTCCGCCACCGGCCAGGGCTCCATCGCCACCATCGCGACGACCTGCTGGGCCAGCACGTCGAGAGGGTTGCGCGGGTAGCGCAGCGCCTCGATCTCGCCGGCGACCATCCGCTCGGCGACCACCGCTGACTGCACGAGGTCGCCGCGGTACTTGGGGAAGAACACGCCGCGGCTGACCGCGCCGACGTGGTGGCCGGCCCGGCCGATCCGCTGCAGCCCGCTCGCCACCGACGGCGGCGACTCCACCTGGATGACCAGGTCGACCGCCCCCATGTCAATGCCGAGCTCGAGGCTGGAGGTGGCGACCACCGCGGGCAGCCGGCCGGCCTTGAGGTCCTCCTCGATCTGCGCCCGCTGCTCCTTGGAGACAGACCCGTGGTGCGCCCGCGCGATCTCCGCCGGCGCGCCGGCGGAGGATCCGGCCTGCGCCATCAGCTGAGCCGGGGGGGCAGGCTCCGGCAGCGGCTCGGGGTGGCTCCGGTCATAGGCGATCTCGTTCAGCCGGCCGCAGAGCCGCTCGGCCAGCCGGCGGGAGTTCGCGAACACGATCGTCGACCGGTGCGCCTCGATCAGGTCGACGATGCGCTCCTCGACCGCCGGCCAGATCGACGCCCGCGGCGCACCGCCGGCCGCCGAGCCGCCGCCGGCGTCCGCGACCGGTTCGCCGAGCGCGCCCATGTCCTCGACCGGGACCACGACCGAGAGCTCGATCGTCTTCGTGAAGGGGGGTGTCACCAGGACGACGTCCCGCGCACCGCCGAGGAACCTGGCGACCTCCTCGAGCGGCCGAACCGTCGCGGACAGGCCGATCCGCTGCGCCGGCCGGTCGAGCAGCGCGTCGAGCCGCTCCAGGGAGAGCGCCAGGTGCGCGCCGCGCTTGGTCCCGGCGACGGCGTGCACCTCGTCGAGGATGACCGTCTCCACCCCCCGAAGCGCCTCTCGCGCCCGCGAGGTCAGCAGTAGGAACAGCGACTCGGGCGTGGTGATGAGGATGTCGGGCGGCCGGCGGCCGAACAGCCGACGTTGATCGGCCGGGGTGTCGCCGGAGCGCACCCCGACGCTCACGTCGGGCACCGGCAGGCCGAGCCGCTCGGCCGCCTGCCGGATGCCGGTGAGCGGCGCGCGCAGGTTGCGCTCGACGTCGACCGCCAGCGCCTTGAGCGGCGAGACGTAGAGCACCCGGCAGCGCCGGAGCGGGTCGGCGGGGGGCGCGGCCGCGGCCAGCCGGTCGAGCGACCATAGGAACGCCGCCAAGGTCTTGCCGGACCCGGTCGGGGCGACGACCAGTGCGTCCCGGCCGTCGCTCACCGCCTCCCAGGCCCCGCTCTGCGCCGCCGTCGGCGCCTCGAACGACGCCTCGAACCAGGCGGCGGTGGGCGCCGAGAACCGCCCGAGCGGCGACCCGGGCGGGGCGCTGGGACGAGGCGGCGACATGACGACATCCTGCCTTCCCCTGCCGACAGTCGCCGCTCGGAGAGCCCCGGCCGTCCACACCCGTCGACGCCCCTCGGCCGGCGGAGTGGGCCGGCTCGACGCTAGGCTCGAACGGTGCGGCTCACCGAGTTCTGGGCCCGGATGCACCAGCAGTTCGGGGCGGCGTACGCCGACTCCCTCGCCCGCGACCAGGTGCTCGCGCCGCTGGGCGGCCGGACGGTGACCGAGGCGCTGGCGGCGGGGGAGGATGTCAAGGCCGTCTGGCGGGCGGTGTGTGACGCGTTCAGCCTCCCGTCGCGGGAGCGGTAGGCAGGCCCGCGTGTCGGTGCCCCCTTCGAACAGGTGTTCGCCTACTGTGGACGGCGGTCGGGGACGTCCACAGCACGCGTCCGGTCCGCCGCACTGTCGGACCCGCGTCCTAGCGTCGCCGCTGACCGGGACGACCCGACCTCCGACCTGACGGGGTGGCACATGGCAATACCTGACCGCGAGAAGGCCCTCGACACTGCGCTGGCGCAGATCGACCGCCAGTTCGGCAAGGGCTCGGTGATGCGCCTCGGTGACGAGGGCCGGGCGCCGGTCGAGGTGATCCCGACCGGTTCGATCGCCCTCGACGTCGCGCTCGGTATCGGCGGGCTGCCCCGCGGCCGGGTCGTGGAGATCTACGGCCCGGAGAGCAGCGGCAAGACGACCGTCGCGTTGCACGCGGTCGCGAACGCGCAGCGGGGCGGCGGCATCGCGGCGTTCATCGACGCCGAGCACGCTCTCGACCCCGAGTACGCCAAGAGGCTCGGGGTCGATACCGACGCTCTGCTGGTCTCCCAGCCCGACACCGGCGAGCAGGCGCTCGAGATCGCCGACATGCTGATCCGCTCCGGCGCGCTCGACGTCATCGTCATCGACTCGGTGGCCGCGCTGGTGCCGCGCGCCGAGATCGAGGGCGAGATGGGCGACAGTCACGTCGGCCTGCAGGCCCGGCTGATGAGCCAGGCGTTGCGCAAGATCACCGGCGCGCTGAGCAACTCCGGCACCACCGCCATCTTCATCAACCAGCTGCGGGAGAAGATCGGCGTGATGTTCGGCAGCCCGGAGACGACCACCGGTGGCCGGGCGCTGAAGTTCTACGCCTCGATCCGGCTCGACGTACGCCGCATCGAGACGCTCAAGGACGGCGCCGACGCGATCGGCAACCGGACCCGGGTGAAGGTCGTGAAGAACAAGATGGCGCCGCCGTTCAAGCAGGCCGAGATGGACATCATCTACGGGCAGGGCATCAGCCGCGAGGGCGGACTCATCGATGTGGGTGTCGACCAGGGCTTCGTCCGCAAGTCCGGGGCTTGGTACACCTATGAGGGGGACCAGCTCGGGCAGGGCAAGGAGAACGCCCGTGCGTTCCTGCGCGACAACCCCGACCTCGCCGACGAGATCGAGAAGCGGATCAAGGAGAAGCTCGGCATCGGTGCCCGCATCGATATCGACGCCGACGCCGACGCGGTCGCGCCGGCCCCGGTCGACTTCTGAGTCGGGCGGCCCACGTCGTGCCGGCGCGAGCGCCGGAGGGCGCGGTGGGACCCCCCGCCGATCCCGAGGCGGTGGCTCGAGCCATCTGCCTGCGCCTGCTGGAGGCGCGGCCGCGGACCCGCGCTGAGCTCGCTGCGGCGATGCACCGGCGGGCCGTCCCGGCGGAGGTCGCCGAGCGGCTGTTGGTGCGCTTCGGCGAGGTGGGGCTGGTGGACGACGCGGCCCTCGCCTCGGCGTGGGTGCAGAGCCGGTCCACCGGCCGGGCGCTGGCCGGACGGGCGTTGGCCGGGGAGCTGACCCGACGGGGGGTCGCCCGCGAGCTGGTCACTGCCGCGGTGGCCACCCTGGACCCCGCCGCCGAGCTGTCCGCCGCGCGGGAGCTGGTCGCTCGACGGCTCTCCCGCACGGCCGGTCTGCCGGTCGCGGTGCGTACCCGCCGGCTCGCCGCCGTGCTCGCCCGCAAGGGCTACGCCGGCAGCCTGGCGATGCAGGTCGTCCGCGAGGCGCTGGCCGCCGAGGCGCCGGACCCGGGGGTCGACCCGGACGACCGCGACGGGACAGGGATCGGGTGGCTGCCCGACTGAGCCCTTCCGCCACCGTCGGCGTCCGGCACTCGTCGGCGTGCTTGCCGATCTCCCCGTCGGCGGCCTAACCTGCCGGTCAGTGAGGAATACCGCCCGCTCCGGCGGGCGCTCGGACAGCGCCACCCCATAGCGTCACCGATGTGCAGACCGACACGTACCCGTTCCGCCGCTGACGGCGTCCCCCGACCCACCGCCCGCCCCGACACCCCATCACTGGCCGCAGTCGACGGCAGTCGACGGCAGTCGACGGCAGTGGGCACGCGCCGCGTGCGCCGTCGGTGCGCCTGGACCAGGCGGTGCTCCTCACCGTTCGTGATCGCCCCTGCCCACCAGGGGACCGCAGCGACGGAGGAAGGAGCTCGCCACCGTGGGATCCACCCTCGCGATCGTCGCCGTCGCAGCGGTACTGCTCGCCGGTTCGCTCATCGCGGTGCTCGTCGTCCTGCTGCGCCGCCAACCGCCGGCCACCGCTGCGCCCTCCGACCCCCCGGCCGGGCGGCCGGCCGGTGGCGGCGAGGAGCTGCGCCGCAGCGCCGAGGCGACGGCCGAGCAGATCCGGCAGGCGGCCCAGGCGGACGCCGAGCGCATCCACCACGAGGCGGAGCGGGCCGCCGAGGTCGCCGCCAGCCAGACCCGGCGGGTCGCGGACGCGGAGATCCTCGCGCTCAAGGACGAGGTCCATCAGCTCCGGGCCGATCTCGAGCGCCGCGAGCAGCGGCTGGCCGAACGCGAGGAACGTCAGGACGCCGAGGCCCGGCGTCTCGAGCAGCGGGACCGCGAGCTCGACCGCCTCGCCGACGAGGTGACGCGGCGTCGGGCCGAGCTGGAGGACGTGGCGGAGGAGCGCCGGCTGACCCTGGAGCGCATCGCCGGGCTGACCGCGACCGACGCCAAGGCCGAGCTGGTCCGCGGCATCGAGTACCAGGCGAAGCGGGAAGCCGCCGTGATCGTCCGCGACATCGAGGCGGAGGCCCGTGAGCAGGGCGAGGACCGGGCCCGCTCCATCATCACGATGGCGATCCAGCGGGTCGCGAGCGAGCAGACCGCCGAGTCGGTGGTCAGCGTCCTGCACCTGCCCAACGACGACATGAAGGGCCGGATCATCGGCCGCGAGGGCCGCAACATCCGTGCGTTCGAGAGCACCACGGGCGTCAACCTGATCATCGACGACACGCCCGAGGCGGTGCTGCTCTCCTGCTTCGACCCGGTTCGCCGGGAGACCGGCCGGCTCACGCTGGAGAAGCTCGTGCTCGACGGGCGGATCCACCCGCACCGGATCGAGGAGGTGTACGAGCGCAGCCGTATCGAGGTCGAGCAGCTGTGCGTGCGGGCCGGTGAGGACGCCCTCGTCGAGGTCGGCATCACCGACATGCACCCGGAGCTGATCGCGCTGATGGGCCGGCTGCGGTACCGCACGTCCTACGGCCAGAACGTGCTCAAGCACCTGGTCGAGGCGGCGCACATCGCCGGCATGATGGCCGCCGAGCTGCGGCTGGACATCGGGCTGCTCAAGCGCTGCACGGTCCTGCACGACATCGGCAAGGCGCTCACCCACGAGGTCGAGGGCAGCCACGCGCTGATCGGCGCGGAGATCGCCCGCAAGTACGGCGAGTCCGAGGACGTCGTCCACGCCATCGAGGCGCACCACAACGAGGTCGAGGTACGCACCGTCGAGGCGGTGCTGACCCAGGCCGCGGACGGCATCAGCGGCGGCCGGCCCGGCGCCCGCCGGGAGAGCCTCGAGCACTACGTCAAGCGACTGGAGCGCATCGAGGAGATCGCCGGCGGCAAGGAGGGCGTCGAGAAGGTCTTCGCCATGCAGGCCGGTCGCGAGGTGCGGGTGATGGTGCTGCCGGACCGGGTCGACGACATCCAGGCGCAGGTCATCGCCCGCGACATCGCCAAGCAGATCGAGGAGGAGCTCACCTACCCCGGCCAGATCCGGATCACTGTGGTCCGGGAGTCCCGCGCGACCGAGTTCGCCCGCTGACCCGTCGTCGGTCCGCCGCGTCCGCGCTTGCGGGCCGGGAGAGCGGGGAGAGGTCCCGGGTGTCCCGGCCGCCGCTCACCCGTCGCTGGGTCGCCGCCACCGAGCGGTACGGGGTCCGGCTGGCCGCCGCGGCGCTGGGCCTCGCCGCGGTGGCGGTGCCGTTCAGTCTGCTGGCGCTGCTCATCGCGGCCAAGTGGTCGCCCCTGCTGCACCTCGACCTGGCGGTGGAGCGGCGAGTGCACGGCTGGACGCTGTCGGCGGACTGGCTGCGGCACCTCGCGTTCGGTCTGACCGCGTTCGGCGAGACGTCGGTGCGGTTCGGGCTGGCCGGAGTGGCCGCCCTGGTCCTGCTCGCCCGCCGGGCCTACCGCTCGGCGACCTACCTGACGTTCACCGTCGCGCTGGGCGGGCTGGCGAACACCCTGACCAAGGCGGCGGTGTCCCGGGCCCGACCGGTGCTGCCGGAGCCGATCACCAGCGCGCACGGCACGAGCTTCCCGTCCGGGCACGCGATGGGAGCGATGATCGCCTACGGCGCGATGCTGCTGGTGCTGCTGCCCTACCTCGGCCGCCGCGGCCGCCGGATCGCCCGGGTCCTCGCGGCCGCGCTCATCGCCGGGGTCGGGGTGTCCCGCGTGGTCCTGGGCGTGCACTACCCGAGCGACGTCGTCGGCGGCTGGCTGCTCGGCTTCGGCTGGTTGGTGACGTCGGCGGCCCTGTTCAACCTCTGGCGGCGGGAGGCCGGGCGGCCGACCGGGCCCCCGGGGCCATCCGTCGTCCGGCGCCCCGGGTGAGCCGCGCGGCTACCCTCGGGGCCGTGACCCGCACGTACGAGCTGCGCACCTACGGCTGCCAGATGAACGCGCACGACTCGGAGCGGTTGGCCGGCCTGCTCGAGACGGCCGGTTATGTGCGCGCCGAGGACGGTGCCGGCGCGGACCTGGTCGTGTTCAACACCTGCGCGGTCCGCGAGAACGCCGACAACCGCCTCTACGGCAACCTCGGCCACCTGCGCCCGGTCAAGGCAACCCGGCCCGGCATGCAGATCGCGGTCGGCGGCTGCCTGGCTCAGAAGGACCGCGACCGGATCACCCGCCGGGCGCCGTGGGTCGACGTCGTCTTCGGCACCCACAACCTCGGCGCGCTGCCAGCACTGCTCGAGCGGGCCCGCATCGAGCAGGAGGCGCAGGTCGAGCTGCTGGAGTCGCTGGAGGTCTTCCCCTCGACGCTGCCCACCCGCCGGCAGTCGGCGTACGCCGCCTGGGTGTCGATCAGCGTCGGCTGCGACAACAGCTGCACGTTCTGCATCGTGCCGTCGCTGCGCGGAGGGGAGCGGGACCGCCCGGCCGCGGACATCCTGCGCGAGGTGCGGGCGCTGGTCGCGGACGGCGTGCTGGAGGTCACCCTGCTCGGCCAGAACGTCAACTCCTACGGCCGCAGCTTCGGCGAGCGGGACGCGTTCGGTCGGCTGCTGCGCGCGGTCGGCGCGGTGGACGGGCTGGAGCGGGTCCGGTTCACCTCGCCGCACCCGCGCGACTTCACCGACGACGTCATCGCGGCGATGGCCGACACGCCGACCGTCATGCCGTCGCTGCACATGCCCCTGCAGTCGGGTTCGGACCCGGTGCTGCGGGCGATGCGCCGCTCCTACCGGGCGGAGCGCTACCTCGGCATCCTCGACCGGGTCCGCGCCGCCCTGGCCGACCCGGCGATCACCACCGACATCATCGTCGGGTTCCCCGGTGAGACCGAGGCCGACTTCGTCGCGACCCTCGAGGTGGTGCGGGCCGCGCGGTTCGCCGGCGCCTACACCTTCCAGTACTCGCCCCGCCCGGGTACGCCGGCCGCCGCCATGGACGCCCAGGTGCCCAAGGCCGTCGTGCAGGAGCGCTACGAGCGGCTGGTGGCGCTGCAGGAGGAGATCTCCTGGGCGCAGAACCGCCGGCAGGTCGGTCGCCGGGTCGAGGTGCTCGTCGCCGAGGGGGAGGGCCGCAAGGACCGCGCCACCGAGCGGATCTCGGGCCGGGCGCCGGACAACCGGCTGGTGCACCTCGCCCCGGTCGACGGCGTTCGGCCGGGCGACGTCGTCACCGGCGTGGTGACCTACGCCGCTCCACACCATCTGGTGGCGGATGGTCCGGCACTGGCGGTGCGCCGGACCCGCGGCGGCGATGCGTGGCAGGGCCGCCAGGGTGCACCGGAGCCACCCGCGGGCGCAGCCGCCCCGCGTGCCGCGACGCTGCTCGGGATGCCGCGGGTCGGAGCACCGGCCTGACCGGCCGACGTCGACGTCCGGTCGGGTCGGCGGTGGTGACGCCGACCGGGGAGCGGGTGCTGGCCGTGGTCGGCCCGACCGCGGCGGGGAAGTCGGCGCTGGGCGTGGCGCTGGCGGTCGGGCTCGGCGGCGAGGTCGTCAACGCCGACTCCATGCAGCTCTATCGCGGGATGGACATCGGGACCGCCAAGCTGTCGCTGGACGAGCGCGCGGGGGTACCGCACCACCTGCTCGACGTCTGGGCGGTCACCGAGCCGGCAAGCGTGGCGGCCTACCAGCGGCTGGCCCGCGCCGTCATCGCGGACGTGCTGCGACGCGGTCGGACCCCGATCCTGGTCGGTGGCTCCGGGCTCTACCTGCGGGCCGCGCTGGACCGGCTGGAGTTCCCGGGCACCGACCCCGACGTGCGGGCCCGGCTGGAGGCGGAGCTGGTCGCGACCGGCCCGGCGGCGCTGCACGACCGGCTGGCCCGCCGCGACCCGGCGGCCGCGGCGGCGATCCTGCCGAGCAACGGCCGGCGCCTGGTTCGGGCGCTGGAGGTGGGGGAGCTGACCGGTCGCCCGTACCCGGCGGTGCTGCCGGCGTATGAGGCGGCGTACGACGTCGTGCAGCTCGGGGTCGACCGGGGCGACCTGGATGACCGGATCGAGCGGCGGGTCGAACGGATGTGGGCGCAGGGGCTCGTCACCGAGGTGGCCGAGCTCGCGGCGGCCGGGTTGGCCTCGGGTCGCACCGCCGGCCGGGCGCTGGGCTACGCGCAGGTGCTGCAGGCGCTCGACGGGACGACCACGATGGAGGCGGCCCGCCGGCTCACCGTCATCGCCACCCGGCGCTTCGCCCGCCGACAGCGGTCCTGGTTCCGGCGCGATGAGCGGATCCGGTGGCTGCCGGCCGGACCCTGCTCCGATCGGGTGATTGACGCACCGTTAATCTAGGAAAGACTCTCCGTAGCGACGAGAGGGGAGCGCATGAGCAGCCTGAATCTCGACCTGATCCCGGAGCTGCGGGAGGCGGTCCGCTCCGGGGCGCTGGTCCTGCACTTCCAGCCGGAGGTCGACCTGACCTGCGGCAGCGTCGTCGGGATGGAGGCGCTGCTGCGCTGGCAGCATCCGCAGCGCGGACTGCTCTGGCCGCGGGAGTTCCTCGCGGTGGCCGAAGCGGCCGGTCTGATGCCCGACATCGGGCGCTGGGTGCTCGACAGCTGCATCCGGGAGGCCGCGGCCTGGAGCCGGCTGCCCGGCCGGCCGCTGGCGGCGTCCTGGGCGGTCTGGCTCAACGTCACCGCGTCCCAGCTCAGCGAGCCTGGGTTCCCCGGGGAGGTGGCCGAGCGGATCGCGGCCGCCGGCCTGCCACCCCGGCGGCTGGGCCTGGAGGTGACCGAGGAGAGCCTGAACCGCCTCGGCGGGCGCGCGCGCGGCGTGCTTGAGGAGTTGCGGGCCACCGGCGTCCTGCTGGGCGTGGACGACTTCGGCACCTGGTACTCGTCGCTGGCGACGCTGCAGGAGCTGCCGGTCGACGCGCTCAAGCTCGACCGCAGCTTCGTCCGTGGAGTGGGCAGTGACATGGCCGACGACACGATCGTGGAGTCGGTGATCCGGCTCGCCCACGCCCACGAGCTCTACGTGGTCGCTGAAGGCGTGGAGAGTTGGACCGAGGGCGCCCGACTTTGCGAGCTGGGCTGCGACCGGGCGCTCGGCTACCTCTTCAGCGGCCCGCAGCGGGCCGACCGCGCGCGGGACATGTTGGCCCGCGGGTTCGGCTGGCGGGCGGGCGCTGGAGCCGCGGGAGCCGTCTCTGGTGGCACCGTGATGCAGGGGCCGTCGGGCGGCTGAGCCCTACCATCCGGTCGTGCGGTTCACCAAGGGGCACGGCACCGAGAACGACTTCGTCGTGCTGCCCGACCCGGACGGCGAGCTCGATCTCTCCGCCGCCGTCGTGGCCGCGATCTGCAACCGCCGGGCCGGCATCGGGGCCGACGGCGTCCTGCGGGTCGTGCTCACGGCCGCGGTTCCCGAGGTGGCCCACCTGGCCGACCAGGCCCGCTGGTTCATGGACTACCGCAACGCCGACGGCAGCGTCGCGGAGATGTGCGGCAACGGCGTCCGCGTGTACGCCCGCTACCTCATCGCGGCCGGGTACGCGAGCGCCGGAGCGCTGCGGCTCGCCACCCGGGACGGAGTCAAGACCGTCGAGGCGGCCGCCACCGGCGACATCGCCGTCGACATGGGCATGCCCCGGTGCTCGGCGAGCGCCGGCGTGACGGTCTCGGTGGGAGCGCGGCACTGGCCGGGCATCCAGGTCGACCTGGGAAACCCGCACGTGGTCGTCGTCGTCGACGACCTGGCCGACGCCGGTCCGCTGCAGGAGGCGCCCATGGTGACCCCGGCCAGCGCGGTGCCCGTCGGGACCAACGTCGAGTTCGTCCGCGACGGCGGTCCCGGACGCTTGGCGCTGCGGGTCTACGAGCGCGGCGTCGGGGAGACGAGATCCTGCGGGACGGGTGCCTGTGCCGCGGCCGTCGTCGCCGCCGCGAGGACCGGAGCGGACGCCCCCGCGTCGTACACCGTCGACGTGCTGGGCGGCCAGCTTTCCGTCAGCCGCACAGCCACCGGGTCGGTCGTGCTGGCCGGACCGGCGGTGCTGGTGGCCGACGGCGAGCTACGACTGGACCAGCTGGGCGCTACTGGCGGGCGAAGACGATGAACTCACCGTGCCCGGTCGTGTCGCCGAGCCGAACGGTGCGGCGCATGTCCGTCCAGACCATGTTGGCCTTGCCGTCGCTGCCGTAGGCGACCCGGATGTAGTCCCCGTTGAACACCGTGCACTTCTCGCATCCCGGCGCCCCGGCCTGGAAGAACGCCGAGTCGTTGGCCAATGAGTTCGCGGTGCTGACCCGGTCCTCCCGGAAAGTTCCCGGGCGGCCGGTCGCGAGCCGGACGTCGTACGTGCCGGTGCCGCGCTGGTTGTTGTAGAGCACCCCGAACTGCCCGGTCACCGGGTTGGCGTCCACCCACGGGAACCACTGGTCGCCGGCGCCGGTCGCGACCGGCGTGGCGCCGGTCCAGTGCACGCCGTCGTAGGAGGTGACCATGTAGACGTTGGTGTTGGTGGTCGGTCGGGCGACGTCGTGCAGGCCGGCGCGGTTGTCGCTGAAGACGATGGCCAGCTGCCCGGTCTTGGGGTTGGCGACGATGTTGCCGGCCGAGTTGACCCGCAGCTGGAAGCCGGTGAGGGTCTGCCGCCCGCTGACGTTCGTCGGGTAGTCCCGGCGGCCGTCCTCAAGACCGGCCGCCATGACGGGGGCACCGAAGGTGCGCCCGCCGTTCGTCGACTTGACCACCAGGTAGGCGTCGTCTGCACCACCAGCGGTCTCACCGCGCTCCTGGATCCGGCCGACGTTGCCGTTCTCGAAGGCGACGTAGAGCGTGCCGTCGCGGCCGATGGTGGGCACCGAGAACTGGTTCTCGTCACAGCGACCGCGCGGGCCGGACACCTGCAGGGTGCAGGCCGAGCTGGCGCCGGAGATCTCCTGCGGTGTCGTCCAGCTGCGGCCGCCGTCGTCGCTGTGCGCCGAGAAGATCGGCGACTTCGTGTAGTTGCCGTTGCGGGCGAAGAAGGCCGTCCAGGTGAGGTACGTCCGCCCGTAGTACGGCGAGCGCGGGTTGTTGTCGGTGACCATCCACTGCTTGTCGTTGAAGATGTTCAGCGGGGAGCTGTCCTGTCCGACGCCGTCGGCGACGACGACCGGCTTGCCCCAGGAGATACCGCCGTCGGTGGAGAGCGAGACCACGAGGTCGCCGTCCTTGGCCTCGCCCTGTTCGGTGATGAGGAAGTTGAGCGAGGTGTGGATCACCGTGTGGTGCCTGACGTCGAACGTCGTCACCGGGTCGGAGCCGATCCGGGCGCTGCTCTCCAGCGACATGTCGCCGGTGGTCCAGGTCCGGCCGCCGTTGACGCTGGTGTAGAACTCGTCGCCGTTGCTGTCGTAGTCGTTAGAACTGGCCACCAGGTGCCTGGGGTTCGCCGGGTCGACGTTGACGTCCGGTTCGTTGTTGGGCAGGACCGAGTCGCAGTCGAGCTTGAGGTTGACCCCGGCTCCGCTGGCCGGACCGGCCGTGCACTCCACCGACGAGGGCAGGTAGCGGGCGCTGTCGGTGGTGCGGGTGGCGCCGGTCCGAGCGGCGGTGGCAGCGGCGACGTCCACGGAGCGTTGCAACACGCGCGGCGTGGGGGCGGTGGCGGCGGCGGCACCGGTGCCGATGACCACGGGGCCGGTCAGGGCGGCGACCCCGAGGGTGACGAGCAGGGGCAGGCTCTTGCGCACGGTGGACCTCCGACGGCGGGGCGACGCCTCGACGGTGCGGCGTCGGGAGCAGTCAACCGGCCGCCGGACGTCGGCGCCATACGTCCGAACCGGACAATTCGCTCCGTGTCCGGTTCGTCACATATGAGCGAATAGTGGATGCCGACGCCGCAGCAACCGTGTCACCATCGGCGGGATGACCCGCGCCACGCCCGACGTTCCAGGAGCGATGAGTTCTCTGTCTGCCACCAGTCCGCATTCCGAGCCCGACCCCGACCCCGCCGCCGCGCGGGCATCCGGCGGCGTCGAGACCGCCGGGTTCCACGAGCTCGAGGGCGAGGGGCTCGACCTCGCCGACCGCCAGGCGCTGCGACGTGTCGCCGGCCTCGCGACCGAGCTCACCGACGTCACCGAGGTGGAGTACCGCCAGCTGCGGCTGGAGCGAGTGGTCCTCATCGGGGTCTGGACCGACGGCACCGCAGCCGACGCCGACAACTCGATGGCGGAGCTCGCGGCGCTCGCCGAGACCGCGGGCTCGGTGGTCCTCGAGGCGTTGATGCAACGCCGGGACCGGCCGGATCCGGCGACGTACGTCGGCTCGGGCAAGGCCAAAGAGCTGCGTCAGGTCGTCGTGGGGACCGGCGCCGACACGGTGATCTGCGACGGCGAGCTGACCCCCGGGCAGCTGCGGCAGCTCGAGGACATCGTCAAGGTCAAGGTCATCGACCGGACCGCGCTGATCCTCGACATCTTCGCCCAGCACGCGACCTCCCGGGAGGGCAAGGCCCAGGTGGAGCTGGCCCAGATGTCCTACCTGCTGCCCCGGCTGCGCGGCTGGGGCGAGTCGCTCTCGCGGCAGGCCGGCGGTCGGGTCGCCGGCGGCGGCGGCATCGGGACCCGCGGTCCGGGCGAAACGAAGCTCGAGACCGATCGCCGCCGGATCCGCAGCCGGATGGCGAAGCTCCGCCGAGAGATCAAGGGAATGGCCACCGCCCGCGATACCAAGCGGCAGGAGCGCCGCCGCCACTCAGTGCCAGCGGTCGCGATCGCCGGGTACACCAACGCTGGGAAGTCCTCGCTGCTCAACCGGCTCACCGGCGCCGGGGTGCTGGTCGAGGATGCCCTGTTCGCGACGCTGGACCCGACCGTGCGGCGGGCCAGCACCCCGGACGGCCGGGACTTCACCCTGACCGACACGGTCGGTTTCGTCAGGCACCTGCCGCACCAGTTGGTGGAGGCCTTCCGGTCGACGCTCGAGGAGGTCGGCCAAGCCGACCTCATCCTGCACGTCGTCGACGGCTCGCACCCCGACCCCGAGTCCCAGCTGGCCACGGTGCGCGAGGTGTTCGTAGAGATCGGCGCGGTCGACGTCCCGGAAATCGTCGTGGTGAACAAGATCGACGCGGCCGACCCGCTGGTGCTCTCCCGCCTGCAGCGCCGGGAGCCACGGTCGGTGCTGGTCAGCGCGCGCAGCGGGGCCGGGCTGCCGGAGCTGGTGGCGCTGCTGACCGCGGAGCTGCCGCGACCGCACATCGACGTACGGGTGCTGGTGCCCTACTCGCGCGGCGACCTGGTGGCCCGGGCGCACGCCGACGGCGAGGTGCTCAGCGTCGACCACCGGCCGGAAGGCACGCTGCTCACCGCCCGGGTGCCGTCTCCGCTCGCCGCCGCGCTCGAGCCCTACGCCGCCACCGGCGTCGCCTGAGCCGCCTCGATCACCCGTCTGGCGGCTCCGCCTCATCGCCGGAGGGGCCGATGCACGGTGCGTGTCACTCCCGAGCTGGCGACGACGGGACATCGTCGTGGTCTTGGCTGCGGTGTTCTGTGCGGTGCTGGCGGCCTGCGCGCAGGTCCTGCGGGAGCTGACCGGGTCGCCGGCCGCCGCCCGGGTCACGGCCACCGCCACGCTGGCAGCACTCGTGCTGAGCGTCTTGAGCTGTGCCGCCCGCGGCCGCCGCGAGCGGGGGGTCCGGCGGGTCTCGTGGTGGTTGGTCACGGCCGGCATCCTGCTCGAGGGACTTGCTCGCAGTGCGCATATCGAGACCGGTTCCCACGCCTGGACCGGGGCTGCGGGCCTCGTGGTCGCGGGGCTGCTGTTGCTCCCCGGGCGGCCTGGGCGCGGCTGGGACTTGATGTACCCGATCGTCGACGGGTTGCTGCTGGTCACGGCGGTGGGTTGGCTGCTGGTGGCGGTGGGCGGCGACCAGCCCTACGCCGCCACCGCACTGGGCGCGACAGCACTGTTCGCGCTGAGCCGCGCCGGCGAGCCGGGCGGCCCCGCCGCGCGCACGCTGTGGCCGATGGTCATCGGTGTCCTGTGCGCGGTCGGCACCGAGTCGCACCCCGGCGCCTGGCAGCTGGTTGGCTGGACCGTCGCCCTGGCTGGCCTGACCGCCGCGGCCGGCCAGGACGTCGATCGCCGGGACGCCCCCGACGGCGCCAGGCTGCGGGAGGCGGCCGCCGCCGTCGCCCTGGTGGCGCCGCTCGGCCTGGTCGTCACCCAGCTCACCGTCGTGCTGCTCGCCGGCGGCGGCCTGTCGGCGACATCCTCGTGGTGGCTGCTGCCGCCCAGCGCGCTGGGTGTCCTACGGCTCGGGCTGACCCGGCTGAACGCCCTGCAGCTGTACCGCACCTTTGACGAGGACGTCGCCGCCAGGGCGATGGCGTTGGCTGGTCGGGAGCAGCTGTTCCGGTCGCTGGTGGCAAACTCCTCCGACGTCATCACGGTGGTGGATCCCCACGGCCTTATCCGCTACCAGTCCGACTCGATGAGCCGGGTCTTCGGGCACGACGCCCAGGCGCTCCTGGGGTCGCCGATCACGGCACTGCTCAAGCCGGGAGACGCCCGCCGCGTGCAGCTGCTGCTGGACGAGGCAGTGCGCCGGCCGCGGTCGACGTACACCCTCGACTGCCCGGTTCGGCACGCGGCCGGGCACTGGTGCGACACCGAGACCGCGATCACCTCGCTGATCGACGACCCGCATATCCGTGGCCTGGTGCTGAATACCCGCGACGTCAGCGAGCGCAAGCAGCTCGAGGACGAGCTCACCCGGCAGGCGTTTCACGACGGGTTGACCGGTCTGGCCAACCGGGCGCTGTTCCGGGACCGGGTTGAGCACTCGCTGATGGAGCGGGGTCGAGACCACCACCCGGTTGCGGTGCTGTTCCTCGACCTCGACGGCTTCAAGGCCGTGAACGACGTGCAGGGCCATGCGATCGGCGACCAGCTGCTCGGGTTGGTGGCCGAGCGGTTACAGCACTGCGTCCGCCCCGGCGACACGGTGGCGCGGCTCGGCGGCGACGAGTTCGCCGTACTCGTGGAGGGCGTCGATGCGGAGGCGTCGGCTGGATGGGTGGCCGACCGGATCGGCGCCGTCCTGGCTCAGCCGTTCCTGCTCGACGGGCGGGAGCTCTACGTCGGGGTCTCCTGCGGCATCGCCATCGCGGGTGACGGAGCCGAGACCGCCGAGTTGCTGCTGCGCAACGCCGACCTGGCGATGTACCGGGCCAAATCGGCACCCGATGCCGGTGTGGTGCGCTTCCAGCCGGCGATGCACGACGCGCTACAAGCCCAGCTCGAGGTGCAGAACGACTTGCGACAGGCGCTGAGCCGCGGCCAGCTCGCGCTGCACTACCAGCCGACCGTCCAGCTCGACACCGGTCGCATCGTCGGCGTCGAAGCGCTGCTGCGCTGGTACCACCCCGAGCGCGGCATCGTTCCGCCGGACAAGTTCATCTCGATCGCCGAGGACAGCGGCCTCATCGTCGCGATCGGCGAATGGGCCCTGGCCGAGACCTGCCGGCAGGGGGCGCGTTGGCAGCAATGGGCCGCTCCGGGCGAGGTGTTCGGCGTCGCGGTAAATCTGTCCGCCCGCCAGCTCACCCCTGCTCTCTACGACACGGTGACGGTCGCCCTGGCCGACTCGGGCCTGCCGCCAGCGGCGCTGGTGTTGGAGATGACGGAGAGCGTCCTGATCGAGCGGACCGACGAGGTCGTGTCGCTGATGTCGGCGCTCAAGCAGCTCGGCGTCCGCTTCGCGATCGACGACTTCGGCACCGGCTACTCCTCCTTGTCCTACCTGCACCGCTTCCCGGTCGACCTACTCAAGATCGACCGCTCGTTCGTCGAGTCCGTCGGCAGCCCGAAAGCGTCGGGGGAGTCGGCCGAACTGGTCAGCACAATCGTCTCGCTAGGCCGATCGCTGCGACTCATCACCGTCGCTGAGGGCATCGAGTCGGGGCCTCAATTGCGTGCTCTGCTGGCCATGGGCTGCGAGCTGGGGCAAGGATTCCTGTTCTCCCGACCGATGCCGGGCGCGGGAATCGATGAGCTGCTCTCGCTACGTTCGGGGCCGCCGCGGCAGTCCTGGCAGGGGGTTGACGCCGTCGCGTCCGGGCTCGGCTCGTTCGACCCCGTGGCACCGGCGGCAATGGCCGGCTGACCAGCC
>JBBSHH010000036.1:0-23697 GCA_038253225.1 Mycobacteriales bacterium
CGGCGCCGAGGTCCTCGCCCCGCGGGGCGGTCGGGCGACGGTCCGGCCCGGCCCGCCCGGCCGGCTGCTGGTGCTGGCCGAGCCGGTGACCGCCGGCTGGCGGGTCAGCCTCGACGGCCGGCCGCTGCCGCGCCGGGTCGCGTGGGGCTGGGCGCCGGCGTTCGGGCTGCCGGCCCGGGGTGGCGCGCTGACGCTGCGGCCGGACCTGGGCGCGCGGCGGCGCGCATTGACGCTGCCGGCTGCGCTGCTGGGCGTGCTGGTGCTGCTCGCACTGCCACTGGGTGGTCGGCCGCCGACCGCCCGGCCGGCTCGCCCCCCGGCCCCCGGCCCCGACCGGCGGGCCGCCGCTGGCCGGGGCGCGCGGCCGGAGCCGGAGCCGGGGCCGGGCGGGGAGCCCGTCGGGGGAGTCGCGGCGTCCGGGCCGTTGGCGGGTACGGCGGCCCGGTCGTGAGGGGCCGGGGGCCGTTGGTCGTCCTGCTCACCGGCGCGCTGGTCGGCGGCGGTTGCTACGCCGCGACCGGGGCCTGGCCGCGGCTGACCCCCGGGGTGGCCGTGGTGGCCGGGGTGGCCGCCGGTGCGCCGGCGCCGGTCGCGGTCCCGGTGCAGAGCCGGTCGCTGATCTGTCCGGACGTGAGTGGTGCACCGGGGCGCACCAGCACCCGGCTGGCCGTGACCGGCCCGGCCGCCGCCGGGGGCGGGACCGTTCTGGCCGCGCCGACCGGTCGGCCCGCCGGCCCGGCGCTGCTCCGGCTGGTCGGCGCGCAAGCGCTGGCCCGGACCGACGTGGCGGTCCCCGCCGGTGCGGTCGCGGTGACCGCCGCCGGGCCGGTCGCTAGCACGGTCGCCGCGGTGACGGTCAGCCGGACCGCCGGCGGCCCCGGTCAGGGGCTGGCCGAGGCGCGCTGCGGCTCACCCGCCCGGGACTACTGGTTCGTCGGCGGCGCGACCGGGCCGGGAGAGGCGGCGCTGCTTCGGCTGGTGAACCCCGACGCCGTCCCGGCCACCGCCGACGTGGCCCTGCTGAGCCCGGCCGGTCCCGTCGACGTCCGGGCCGGCCGGGGGATCGCCGTAGCGCCGCGCGGCACGCTGACCATCCCGCTCGACACGCTCGCCCCGAACAGCCCGCTGCTGGCCACCCACGTCCGGGTGCGCGCCGGTCGGCTGGCGGCCGCGCTGCTGGATCGCCGGCGCCTCGCCGCGACCCCGCTCGGGGTCGACTACGTCCCGACCGGCGCCGGGCCGAGCCGGCGGCTGCTCGTCGGGGGTGTGCCGGCCGGCACCGGGGCGCGCGCGCTGTCCGTCGCCGTACCCGGCCCCGACCCCGCGACGGTCCGGGTCGAGGTCCTCACCGACCACGGCAGCTACGTTCCGGCCGGCGCCGAGTCGATGTCGGTCCGCGCCGGGTCGGTGGCCGGGCTCGACCTCACCCGGGCCCTGCGCGGCGCTCCGGCCGGGGTCCGGCTCACCAGCGACGTCCCGATCGTCGCCGGGGTGGTCGCGTTCGCGAGCGGAGCCGACGGCGCGGGCGACCTCGCCTGGGTCGGTGCCGGCCCGCCGCTGCCCGGCGCCGTGGTGGTGCCCGACGTCCGGCGTTCCACCGTGATCTCCTCCAGCCTCTCGCTCACCGCGCCGCAGGCCGCGGCCACGGTCCGGCTCGACCCGGTGCTGCCGGCGGTGGAGCGGGGTGCCGCCGGTCGGTCGGTGACCGTCACGGTGCCGGCCGGGCGCAGCCTGACCGTTGGGCTCGACGGGCTGCGCACCGGCAGCGGCGCGCTGGGGGTGCGGGTGACGCCGCTGCCCGGCTCCGGTCCGGTCTACGGGACCCGGGAGCTGCTCGAGACCAGCGCCCGCGGCGTGCTGGTCTCGCTGCTGGGGCTGCTGGCGGACCCGGGGACGGTGCCGGCCACCGCGGTCCTGGACGACCCCGCGGTCGGGTCCGCCGCGGCCGGGACCTACTCCTCGTCGTAGGGCGGGTCGACCACGTCCGGGTCCAGGCCGAGCAGTCTCGCCACCTGCTCGACGACCACGTCGTGGACGAGGTCGGCCAGTCCGCCGCGATCCGGGGACCGGGCCTCCAACGGCCGGCGGTAGAGCACTATCCGAGCCGGCTCGTCGGCGTGCGCGGGCTGCAGCTGGGCGAGCGGCACGCCGCCACTGTCGTCACGCAGCACCTCCGCGTCGGGGTCCAGAGTCGGCTCGACCGGCACCGGCGGGACGTCCTCGACGGCGAACTCGACCTTCGCGAGCTGCTCCCCCCAGCGCTCCTCGAGATGCTCGACCGCGTCGAGAACGAGCTCGTCGAACTGCTCCGACCGGCTGCGGGCCAGCGGTACGCCGGGCGGCACCAGCGGGCCCCGCATCCCCCGGCCCCGGCGGTCCCGCCGCCGTCCGGGCGGTCGGCGCTCACGCTCCTGGGCCATGCGCCGGGAGCCTAGCCAGCGACACGCCCGCCCCGGCCGCGCGCGGTGATGGCCGCGGTGTCCGGCGCAGGCTAGGTTCGCCGCCGTGGGCTTCCTCCGGCGCTGCTCGCGGACCGGGTGCAGCCGCCCCGCCGTCGCGACCCTCACCTACGTCTACGCCGACTCCACGGCTGTCGTGGGCCCGCTCGCGACGTACGCCGAGCCGCACTGCTACGACCTGTGCGAGGGGCACGCCGAGCGCTTGACGGCGCCGCTGGGCTGGGAGGTGCTACGGCTCGTCGTCGAGCCGGGCGCGCCGGCGCCGGCCCGCGACGACCTGGCGGCGCTCGCCGACGCGGTGCGCGAGGCGGCCCGGCCGCTGCTCGCGCCGGACGGCCCGGCCGGCGGGGACGGGACGGGCCGCCGGGCTCACCTGCGGGTGCTGCGCTCTCCCTCCTGACGGCGCTCGCGCCCCGGCACTGGGCCGAACGTGGTGCGGCCCGGAACTCAAGCCCGCGGCGTTACTGCCGAAGAGTGAACATCTAGTGCCGACCGCCGGGAGATTCGCCCCATGCCGCAGCACCCAGCTTCCCGCAGCTCCGAGCCGACCTCGCTGACCCAGCTCGCGCGGGGCAGCCGCAGCACCTGCGCCAGCTGTGGTGCCGACCGGGTGACCGAGATCGGGATGACGCTCACCGACGGTTCGCGGGTGACGTTCGTGTCCTGCCACGCCTGCGAGACGAAGTCCTGGCGGGAGGGCGACGGCGACCTTGAGCTGACCACCGTGATGGACAAGGCGCGCAAGATCAAGGCCTGACTCGGTCCGGCCGGTAGGCTCGGCCCGGTCCGAGCCCCCGTACCCGGAGCAGCCGTGCCCGACCTGTCGACGATCGTCAAGGCCTACGACATCCGCGGCGTGGTGCCGGACGAGCTCGACGAGACGGTGGCGCAGGCGTTCGGGGCGGCGTTCGTCCGGGTCCTCGACGCGGCCGCGGTCGTGACCGTCCGCGACATGCGGTCGTCCTCGATGCCGCTGTCCCGCGGGTTCGCTCGCGGCGTCACCGCCCAGGGCGCCGAGGTCATCGACGCCGGGCTCGGCTCGACCGACCTGCTGTACTTCGCCAGCGGCTCGCTGGCGCTGCCGGGGGCGATGTTCACCGCCAGCCACAACCCGGCCCGCTACGGCGGCATCAAGCTCTGCCGGGCCGGTGCCGCCCCGGTCGGCGCCGACTCGGGGCTGGCGGCGATCCGCCGGCTGGTCGAGCGCGGCGTACCGGCATATGACGGCGTCCCCGGCACGGTCAGTCGGCGCGACCTGCTCCCCGACTACGCCCGATACCTGCGCGGGCTGGTCGACCTGACCGGGATCCGCCGGCTCACCGTCGTCGTCGACGCGGGCAACGGCATGGCCGGCTACACGGTGCCGGTGGTCCTCGACGGGCTGCCGCTCGACGTCGTACCGATGTACTTCGAGCTCGACGGCAGCTTCCCCCACCACGAGGCCAACCCGATCGACCCGGCGAACCTGGTGGACCTGCAGGCCGCCGTCCTTGCGCACCGCGCCGACCTCGGACTGGCCTTCGACGGCGACGCCGACCGGTGCTTCGTCGTCGACGAGCGCGGCGCGGTCGTCTCGCCGAGCGCGCTGACCGCGCTGATCGCGACCCGCGAGCTGGCCCGGCACCCGGGCGCCACGGTTCTGCACAACCTGATCACCTCGCGCGCCGTGCCCGAGATCGTCCGGGAGTACGGCGGGGTGCCGGAGCGGACCCGGGTCGGGCACTCCTACATCAAGGCGCGGATGGCGCAGACCGGCGCGGTCTTCGGCGGCGAGCACTCCGGGCACTTCTACTTCCGCGACTTCTGGCGAGCCGACTCCGGACTGCTGGCCGCGCTGCACACCCTCGCCGCGCTGGGCAGCCAGGACCGGCCGCTGTCCGAGCTGCTGACCCGGTTCGCCCGCTACGTCGCCTCCGGCGAGCTCAACTCGACGGTGGCCGACCCGGCCGGCCGCACGGCCGCGGTCGCCGCGGCGTACGCCGACCGGCCCGGCGTGACGCTCGACCACCTCGACGGGCTCACGGTCGACGGGCCGCCGGCCGAGGGCTGGTGGTTCAACCTGCGCCCGTCGAACACCGAGCCGCTGCTGCGGCTCAACGTCGAGGCCGCGGACGCCCCGACGATGCGCCGGGTCCGCGACCACGTCCGCACCCTCGTCCGCGGCGAACTGGAGACCCGATGAACCTCGACCCGGCCCTGCTGGAGATCCTGGTCTGCCCGAGCTGCCATGCCGACCTGCGGGTCGACGAGGCGGCGTCCGAGCTCGTCTGCACCGGCTGCGGGCTGGCCTACCCGGTGCGCGACGACATCCCAGTGCTGCTGATCGACGAGGCCCGCCGACCCGGCGCCGATCCGGCGCCGGCGTGACCAGCGCCGGCCTCGACGAGGCGCGCCTGGACAGTGTCGCCGCGCTCGAGGCCGCCGACCCGCAGGGGATGCTGCGCACCGTTGCCGGCGCCGGCGCGCAGCTGCGGCAGTCGGCGCTGCTGGCCGCCGAGGCCGGTTTGGACCGGCTCGCCGCCGGCGGCCGGCCGCGGGCCGTCGTGGTCGTCGGCATGGGCGGCTCGGGCATCGCCGGTGACGTGCTGGCCGCGGTGGCCGGCGCTGGCTGCCCGGTGCCGATCGTGGTGCACCGCGGCTACGGGCTGCCGGGCTGGGTGGGGGTCGCGGACCTGGTCGTCGCGGTGTCCTGCTCCGGCGGCACCGAGGAGACGCTCAGCGCCACCGACGAGGCGATCCGTCGCGGCTGCTCGCTGCTCACCGTCGGTGCGCCCGACAGCCCGCTGGCGGAGCGGGCCGAGCAGGCCCGCGCCCCGCACGTCCCGGTCACCGGCGACCGGATGCCCCGCGCCAGCCTGTGGGCGTTGGCGACGCCGATCGTGCTGGCCGGGCACGCGCTGGGCTTGCTGTCCGCGCCGGCGGACGCGGTCGAAGCGGCGGCCGCCGAGCTCGACGCGACCGCGGCGCGCTGCCGGCCCGCCAACGACTCGTTCCTCAACCCCGCGAAGACCCTCGCGCTGGACCTGGCCGGCACCCTGCCGATGGCGTGGGGCAGCTCGCCGCTCGCCGGCGTGGCGGCGTACCGGTTCGCCGGGCAGCTGGCCGAGAACGCCAAGTATCCGGCGATCAGCGGCGTGCTGCCGGAGGCCAACCACAACCAGGTGGTGACCTTCGACGGCCGCTACGGTGCCGGGGCGGCCGCCGGCGGTGGCGATGACGACTTCTTCCGGGACCGGGCCGCGCAGGAGGGCCTCCGGTTGCGGCTGGTCCTGCTCCGCGACACCGACGAGCATCCCCAGATCGCCCGGCGCGCGGTCGCCTCGCGCGAGCTTGCCGCGGCCCGCGGGATCGGAGTCAGCGAGTTGCCGGCGACCGGCTCGGCACCGCTCGAGCGGCTCGCCTCGCTGGTCGGGTTGATCGACTTCGCCAGCGTCTACCTCGGTCTGCTGCTCGGGGTCGACCCGACGCCGATAACGGCCATCGCCGAGCTCAAGCGGCGGATCGCTCTGTGAGCGCGGGCGGTGGCACCCGCGCCATCGTCGCCGCGCTGCTGGCCAACCTCGGTATCGCGATCAGCAAGTTCGTCGCGTTCCTCGTCACCGGCTCGTCCTCGCTGCTCGCCGAGTCGGTGCACTCGGTCGCCGACACCGGCAACCAGGGGCTGCTGCTGCTCGGTGGCCGACGGGCGCAGCGGGTCGCCGACGTCGAGCACCCCTTCGGCTACGGCCGGGACCGGTACTTCTACGCGTTCGTGGTGGCCCTGGTGCTGTTCAGCCTTGGCTCGCTGTTCGCCTGGTATGAGGGTTACCAGAAGGTCCGACACCCGCACGAGCTGGACTCGGCCGGGGTCGCCGTCGGGGTGCTGCTGGTCGCGATCGTGCTGGAGGGCCTGTCGTTTCGGACCGCGGTCCGGGAGTCGAACCGGGTCAAAGCGCCGAGCACGTCCTGGTGGGGGTTCATCCGGCGCAGCAAGGCCCCGGAGCTGCCGGTCGTGCTGCTCGAGGACGCCGCGGCACTGCTCGGTCTGGTGTTCGCGCTGGCCGGGGTGACGCTGACCCTGGTGCTCGACCAGCCGGTCTGGGACGGCGTCGCCACGCTGGCGATCGCGCTGCTGCTCGGTGGCGTCGCGGCGGTCCTCGCCGTCGAGATGAAGAGCCTGCTGCTGGGGGAGGCGGCGTCGGCGGCCGAGGTACGCCGGATCCACCGGGCGCTGACCAACTCCCCGGACATCACCCGCGTGATCCACCTCAAGACGATGCACCTCGGTCCGGAGGAGCTGCTGGTCGCCGCGAAGATCGAGCTCACCGCCGGCCGGGACATCGCCGCGGTGGCCGCCGCCATCGACGAGGCCGAACGCCGGGTGCGCGCGACCGTGCCGATCGCGCGGGTGATCTACCTGGAGCCCGACGTGTTCCGCCCCGACCCGCTGGACGAGCACCCGGCCGAGCCGGCCCGGCGCTGACCGGTCGCTGCCGCGTCCCCGGGCGGCTCAGCGCCGAGCGCGCAGCAGGCGCAACGCCTTTTGCTGCTCGAAGTCGAGCGCGGCCAGCGGTGGCGCGCCCAGTCGCCCGCAGAGCCGCCCCAGCTCGCGGACCTCGGCCTGCACCTGCGGCTCGGCGAGCACCCGCAGCGCGAACGCCAGCGCCTTGGGGCTGACGTCGTAGCGCTGCTCCAGCCGGATCGCCAAGCCGGCCGCGCGCAGCTGGTCGGTGCCGTACCGGCGGTGCCGGCCGCGCCGCGGCCGGGACGGCGCGAGCAGCCCGAGCGCCTCCCGGTAGCGCAGCATCCGGGCCGTCGTCCGCAGCAGGGCGGCGGCCGGCCCGATCGGCAGGTCAGCGGTCACCGGGCCCACGATCGAGAACCGAACAATCTGCTGTCAAGTTGGCAGGTCGCTGCTGGCATCCGGCGAACCCGCTGCGTTACGTTCGCGACCACACCCCCCACGTCTGGAGCGCCGCATGTCCGAGCTGCCGAAGTCCGACATCGCCGACCCGGGCCTCGCCGCCCAGGGCAAGCTGCGGATCGAGTGGGCGGAGCGGTCGATGCCGGTGCTGCGGCAGATCCGCGAGCGCTTCGCCGCGTCCCGGCCGTTCGAGGGCACCCGGATCGCGGCCTGCATGCACGTCACCACCGAGACGGCCAACCTCATGCTGGCGTTGCAGGCGGGCGGCGCCGAGCTGCACCTGTGCGCGTCCAACCCGCTGTCCACCCAGGACGACACCGCCGCCGCGCTGGTGCACGAGTACGGGGTCGCGACGTACGCGCGCAACGCCGTCGACCGGGACGGCTACTACGCCCACATCAACGCGGCGCTGGACTCCCAGCCACACTTCGTCTTCGACGACGGCTGCGACCTGGTCAACACCCTGCACACCTCCCGCACGGAGCTGATCGAGGGTGTCCGGGCCGGCTGCGAGGAGACCACCACCGGGGTAATCCGGTTGCGTCAGATGGCCAAGGACGGCGCGCTGAAGTTCCCGATGGTCGCCGTCAACGACACCGACACCAAGCACATGTTCGACAACAAGTACGGCACCGGGCAGTCGACGCTGGACGCGGTCTTCCGGGCCACCAACACGCTGCTGGCGGGCAAGACCGTGGTCGTGGCCGGCTACGGCTTCTGCGGCAAGGGGGTCGCGTCCCGCAGCAAGGGCATGGGCGCGAACGTCGTCGTCACCGAGATCGACCCGACCACGGCGCTCGACGCGACCATGGAGGGCTTCCGGGTGATGCCGATGGCGGCGGCGGCCCGGATCGGCGACGTGTTCATCACCGTCACCGGCAACCGGGACGTGCTGCGCCGGGAGCACTTCGAGGTGATGAAGGACGGCGCGATCTTCGCGAACTCCGGCCACTTCGACATCGAGATCGACATCCGGGCCCTGGCGGACCTCGCCGTCGACAAGCGGTCGAAGATCCGGCACCAGACCGACGAGTACGTGATGGCCGACGGCCGGCGGCTGCTGCTGCTCGCCGAGGGCCGGCTGGTCAACCTCGGTGCCGCGGAGGGCCACCCGGCGGCGGTAATGGACATGTCCTTCGCCGACCAGGCGCTGACCGCGGAGTGGCTGACCACGCACGCCAGCGAGCTCTCGCCGGGTGTCATCGACGTCCCGGAGGAGATCGACAAGGAGGTGGCCCGGCTCAAGCTGGCCGCCATGGGCGTCGACATCGACGTGCTCACGGCGGAGCAGGAGGACTACCTCAACTCCTGGCAGCACGGGTCGTAGTCGCGGCGGGGCGGCCGGTGCCGCGCGGGACCTACCTGTTGCTCGGCGCTCACGACGGTGAGCCGCTGGCTCGGGAGCGCTTCGCCTGCGCGGCCGGGCCGGCCGGCTGGCGGTATCGCGCCGAGGTGCTGGCGCCCTACGACGACACGCCGTCGGGGCTGGTCGACCTGACCGTCGACGGCGGCTGGCGGCAGATCCGACTCGAGGTGCTGGCCGCCGGGTGGCGGCTGCGGGGTGGTGTCTGCGGGCTGGAGGTGCGCTGGGTCCGGCTGCCCGCCGACCCGGCGACCCGGGCGCCGACGGCCGGAACCGAGCTCGGCGAGCGGGCCAGCGGGTTCACCGGCCGCTCGCCGGCCTTTCTGGTGGCCGCCGCCCGGCTGCTCGCCCTCGGCGCCGGGGGACGGGCGCGGCTGCGGCTCGCCGAGCTCTCGGACGCGCTCGGCGTCCGAGCGGTCGAGCAGGCCTGGACGCTCGAGCAGGTCGAGGAGCACCGCAGCGACCTCGGACCGCTGCCGGTCGAGCGCTTCGGGGTGGCCGACGTCGAGGTGGGGCGCCTCGGCGCGGTACACCTGGCCGGCGACGTGGTCGTCGCCGCGCCCGGTGTGGAGCTGCTCGAACTCACCGGCCCGCCGACGCTGGCCCGACACCGACCGGGCTGACCCGCGTGGCCCGCTCAGCCCGGCAGGGTGAAGCCGTCGCCCCGCGGCGGCGGCGGCTGCTGCGGGGCCATAGGCGCCGGCGCCACCGACGCCGGGGCGGCACCGGCCTGGCGCCGCAGCCGCAGCTCGTCGCGTCGACGGCGCTCGGCCAGCACCGCGGCGAGCACCTGCCAGCCCGGCGTACCCGGCGGCGGAGGCGGCGTCACCGCCGCGGTGACGGCGGCGGCCAGCGACCCGCCGAGGGACTCCCGGGCCGCCGGGGTGAGCTGCTCCTGCCGGGCCTGGAACTGCCGGGCGGCCAGCGCCAGGCCGTCGGGCAGGCCGGAGAGGTCCAGGCCGGCCGCCCAGCCGACCAGCCCGAGTGGCATCGTCGCCACCGGTCCGCCGCGGGCCGGCACCCGTTCCTGGAGCACCATGGTGCCGGCTAGCACGTCACCGACCCGCTGGCCGCGCCGGTTCGCCATCGAGGTGACGAGGCCGACCAGCCCGGCGGTGCCCCACACGTCGAGGATCACCGCGAACAGGCCGCGGGTCAGCGCCTGGCGGAACCGGATCGGGCCGCCGTCGAGGCGGACCGCCCGCAGCCCGAGGGCGGCCTTGCCGACGGTGCGGCCACGCCAGAGCGTCTCCGCCAGCACCGGATAGCCGAGAAAGATCGAGAGGGTGGCCAGCAGGCCGATCGTGGCGCGCAGCGCCGGGTCGGCGGTCTCGGCGAGGGAGCCGACCACGAGCACCAGCGCACCGAGGGCCAGCAGCTGCAGCACCGCGTCGATGGCGAAGGCCAGCCCGCGCGAGGCCAGCCGGGCCGGACGCAGGTCGAGCACGACGGCTTCTCCGGTCACGACCTCGCCCGCACCGGCGTAGCCGGCGGACCACTGACCAGCGGACACGGCGCCGCCCCTTTCACCCCTGCGGGCTAGTGTGCCGGTCCATACCGACGCCGGAGCGCGGACGGAGGTGCGCCGCGGTGGACGTCGACGCCTACGTCGCCGCGCACCGGGCCAGCTGGGACCGGCTGGAGGCGCTGCTGCGCCGGGCCCGGCGGCCCCGGCGGCTGCGCGGCGCCGAGGCCGACGAGCTCGTCGACCTCTACGCCCGCACCGCCACCCACCTCTCGGTGGTGCGCTCCGCCTCCCCGGACCCCGTTCTGGTGGCCCGGCTGTCCTCGCTGGTGGCTCGGGCCCGGGCCACGGTCACCGGCGCGCACACCCCGGCCTGGCGGGACGTCGGGCGGTTCGTCACGGTCACGTTTCCGGCCGCGACCTACCGGACCTGGCGGTGGTGGGCGGCCACCGCCGTCGGTTTCCTGCTGGTGGCCGGGGTGCTCGCCGGTTGGGTGGCCGGCTCCCCGCGGGTGCAGGCCGCGGTCGGCCCGCCGGCGGCGATCCGCCAGCTCGTCGAGCATGACTTCGCCGACTACTACCGCAGCAACCCGGCCGGCTCGTTCGCCGCGCAGGTGTGGACCAACAACGCCTGGGTGGCGGCCGGGACGCTGGTGCTCGGGGTGGCGCTGGGCCTGCCGACGCTGGTCATCCTGTTCTCGAACGCGGCCAACGTCGGGGTCATCGCCGGCATCATGATCGCGAACTCGCGGACCGGGTTGTTGTTCGGGCTGCTGCTGCCGCACGGGCTGCTGGAGCTCACCGCGGTGTTCATGGCCGCCGGCACGGGGCTTCGGCTGGGCTGGACGGTGATCGACCCCGGCAGCCGGCGGCGCGGCGATGCGCTGGCCGCGGAGGGCCGGTCGGCCGTCGCGATCGCGATGGGGCTGGTGCTGGTGCTGCTGGTCTCCGGTGCGATCGAGGCGTTCGTCACCCCGTCACCGCTGCCGACCTGGGCCCGGGTGGGGGTCGGGCTGCTCGCCGAGGCGGCGTTCCTCGGCTACGTCGTGCGGCTGGGCCGGCGGGCCGCTCGCAGCGGTGAGACCGGGGACCTGCGGGTCGGCGAACGCGAGGACACGCTGCCGACCGCCGGCTGACCTGCGGCCGCCCGGTCAGAGCCGGCCCGCGGCCTTGAGCCCGAGGTAGGCGTCGGCGACCGCGGGGGCGAACTCCGCCGGCACCGCGTCGACGACCTGGACGCCGCGGCGTCGCAGCGCCACGGCCAGCCGCCGCCGCTCGAGGCCGGCCCGCTCGGCGGCGGCGGCGTCGTAGACCGCGGCGGCCTCGCCCCGGCCCCGGGCCAGTTCCGCGACCCGCGGGTCCGCGACCGAGGCGAGCAGCACGACGTGGCGGGCGGTCAGTGGCGGCAGCGCCGGCAGCAGCCCGGCCGCGACCGTGCCGGTGTCGAGGGCGGTGAACAGCACGACCAGCGCCCGCCGGCGGCTGCGGCGCAGCACCGCCGCGACCAGAGCCTGCGGGTCGCTCTCGACCAGCGCGGGTTCCAGCCCGGCCATCGCCGCCACCAGCGCCGGCAGCGCGGACGGACCGGTCCCGGCACCGGAGCCCCCGACGCTGGCCCGGACCGAGCGGTCGACCGCGACCAGGTCGACCCGGTCACCGGCTCGCCCGGCCAGCGCGGCGAGCAGCAGCGCCGCGTCCAGCGACCAGTCCAGCCGCGGGGTGTCTGCGACCCGGCCGGCGGAGGTGCGGCCGGTGTCGAGGACCAGCACCACTCGACGGTCCCGTTCCGGCCGCCAGGTGCGGACGACGACCGTGTCCCGGCGGGCGGTGGCCCGCCAGTCGATCGAGCGGACGTCGTCCCCGCCGACGTACTCCCGCAACGCGTCGAACTCGGTGCCCTGCCCACGGACCCGGGCGGCCAGCCGGCCGTCGAGCTCACGCAGCCGGGCCAGCTTCTCCGGCAGGAACCGCCGGCTGGCGAACGGCGGCACCACCCGGACCGTCCATGGCACCGAGCGGGACCGCTGCCGGGCGGCGAGGCCGAGGGGGCCGATCGAGCGCACCGTGACGCGGTCGGGCGAGCGGTTCCCGCGCCGGGTCGGCTGCAGCCGGGTGTCTACCCGGCGGCGGCCGCCGGCCGGGTTGTCGACCCGCACCGAGGCCGGGGCGGCGCCGGCGCTGGGCGGCCAGGCGTCCCGCAGCACCCCCCGGAGCCGGCGCGGCCCGGGGTTGGTCACGACCAGCCCGACCGTCACCGGTTCGCCCAGCCGGGTGCCGCGGGGGCCGGCCCGCGCGATCAGCAGCGGCCGTACGGCGCCCGCCCGGGCCAGGTCGACCAGCACCCCGACCAGCAGCGCACCCTCGACCAGCAGCAGCATCGCGCCGCCGAGCGGGGCCGCCAGGACCAGCAGCGCGCCGAGCAGCCCGAGCAGGCCGGCCCGGCCGGTCAACGCCACCGCGGCGCCCCGGTCGGTGGCCGCCCGGATCGGCTCAGCGGGGCACCGGGACGACGGCGAGGACCCCGTCGAGGACGCCGTCCGCGGTGACCCCCTCCAGCTCGGCCTCCGGGCGGACCGCGATCCGGTGCCGCAGCGTCGGTCGGGCCAGCGCCTTGACGTCGTCCGGGGTGACGAAGTCGCGGTCGGACAGCCACGCCCACGCCTTCGCCGCCGCCAGGACCCCGGTGGCGCCGCGCGGGGAGGCGCCCAGCGAGAGCGACGGCGAGGACCGGGTCGCTCGGCAGACGTCGACGACGTAGCCGAGGACATCCGGGGCGACCGTGACCGCACGCACCGCCCGCCGGCCGGCGGCGAGCTCGGCCGGCCCGGCGACGGCCCGGACGCCGGCGGCGGCTAGGTCCCGCGGGTCGAAGCCCCGGTCGTGCCGCTCCAGCACGGTGATCTCGTCCGCCCGGGTCGGCAGCGGCATGGTGAGCTTGAGCAGGAACCGGTCCAGCTGCGCCTCCGGCAGCGGGTAGGTGCCCTCGTACTCCACCGGGTTCTGGGTGGCGGCCACCACGAACGGCTCCGGCAGCGGTCGGGGCAGACCGTCCACCGAGACCTGCCGCTCCTCCATCGCCTCGAGCAGCGACGCCTGGGTCTTCGGCGGCGTCCGGTTGATCTCGTCGGCGAGCAGCAGGTTGGTGAACACCGGCCCCTCCCGGAAGGAGAACTGGGCGGTACGCGCGTCGTAGACCAGCGAGCCGGTGACGTCGCCGGGCATCAGGTCGGGAGTGAACTGCACCCGCCGGGTCTCGAGCGACAGCCCGGCGGCGAGGGCCCGGACCAGCAGCGTCTTGGCCACCCCGGGCACCCCTTCGAGCAGGACATGGCCGCGGCAGAGCAGCGCGACGACCAGCCCGCTGACGGCGGCGTCCTGGCCGACGACCGCCTTGGCGACCTCGGCCCGCAGGGCGAGCAGCGCCGCCCGCGCGGCGGCCCCGGCCGGCGGGTCGTCCGCGGCGGCGGCCGCGCGGTCCGGGGCGACCGCCGGGTCGGCTCCGGCGCCGTACCAGGTCACAGCCGGCGTACCTCCCGGTCGAGGGCGTCGAGCCTGTCGGCGAGCCGCACCAGCGCGGCGTCGTCCGCGGGTGCGGAACCGTACAGCAGCGGGTGCAGCTCCTGCGGGGACCGGCCGGTCTGGGCGGCGACCGCGACCGTCACGGCGGCTGCGGTCGTGTCCGCGGGCAGGCCGAGCGCGGGCACCAGCCGAGCCAGGGCGCCCGCCCGCAGCGCGGCCGCGGCCCGGTCCCGGGCGCGGGCGGCGCGGTAGAGGCGGCCGCGACCCTCGACGATCTCGGCCGAGCGGACGACGACCGGCAGCGGCTCGACGACGACCGGGCCGAGCCGGCGGGCCCGCCACAGCGCGACCAGGCCAAGCCCGAGGAACAGCTGCAGGACCGCCAGCAGCAGCCGGTCGGGCAGCAGCTCCAGCAGTCCGCGGCGGCCCCCCGGCGGGGTGGCGAGCAGCTCGGCGGCGCTCGGCCGCAGCCACAGCAGCCGCGCCGAGGTGCCCAACAGCCGCAGGGCGAGGGCCGCGTTCCCGGCCCGGCCCAGCCGGTCGTTGGTGAACAGCTCGGGGCTGCCGAGCAGCGTCACGGTCCGGCTACGGTCGAGGTAGGCGACCAACGTCGAGGCTCCGCCGCTGGCGTAGCAGCGGGCCGCCGTGGTCGGCAGCGCCTGCAGGTTGAACGTCCGGCCGCCGAGGTCGACCGCGCCGGCGGCCCGCGCGGCCGGGAGGTCGCAGCCGGGCTCGCGACCCTCGACCGGGGTCGAGCGACCCGGCCGGACCGGGGAGCCCAGCTCGGCGAGCTGCGCCCGCGACGGGTCGGCCAGCACCAGGTCGGCGCCGGCCGAGCGCAGCCCGCGCAACGCCCCGGCCGGCAGCAGGTTCGGTAGCGGCACGAACACGGTGGCCCCGGCCGCCGCGGCCGGCTCGACCCGGGCCACCCGCTGGACGGCCACCCCGCGCTGCCCGAGCAGGACGGCGAGCGCCCGGCCACCGGCGCCGGACGGCGCCGCCGGGTCCAGGGCGCCGCGCGGGGTCCGGTCCCGGCTCAGCAGGGTCAGCCCGAGCAGCAGGAGCACGGCGAGGCCGAGCAGCACCGGCGTGCGGGCCGCCCGCCACAGCTGCCGCCGGGACGTCGGGTCGATGGCCGCGAGGACGCTCACGAGCCGCCCCGGCCGCCCCGGGCCCCCCGTGCGCCCACGGGCACGCCGCGGACCCGCTCGTCGACCTCTCGCAGCACCCGGTCCGCCGCCTCCGTCGCCGGCCGCCCGCCGTACCACAGCTCGTCGAAGGTGCGCGCCGCCGCCTGCAGGTCCGCGCCCAGGTGGGGGAGGGCGGCGGCCGCGTCGGCGGCGAGCTCATCGGCGGTCCGGCCGGCGGCGGGCTCGAGCACGCCCCGCTGCTCGAGCTCCCGGACGATCGCCCGCAGCCGCTCGCGGACCGCCGCCGACCACGCGCCGGCGGCCGCCAGCCGGTCGGCCTCCCGGCGGTGCTCGGCGGCGGAGCGCGGTCCGCCGGTGAACAGCGGGTCGGGGACGCGGCTGGCTCGGGCCAGCGGCCCGGTCCGGGCGCGCACGCCGACCGTGAGCACGATCCCGAGCACCACCACGCCGACCAGACCCCAGGCCCCGCCGGGGGAGACCTGCGCGGCCCGGTCCAGCGCCGAGCCCAGCCAGCGCAGCACCGCCGCGACCGCGCGCTCCAGCAGGGACGGGTCGTCCCGGTGGTAGATCGCCTTCGCCAGCTCCCGGCGAGCAGCACCCCGCGCCGCCGCCCGGCCGATCTCGATCGGGACGCCGAGCAGCACCGGGCTCACCAGCCGGGTCCGGCCGGTCCGGGTCCCGGACCCGCCGCCGGACCGGGCCCGGCCGGACGGGGCGGCGCGCCGCCGGCCGCCGCGGTCAGCACCACGTCGAGCCCCTCGGCGCGCATCCGCCGGTCGACGTAGAGCAGGGCGCGGACGCCGGCCTGGAACGGCGCCACGATGGTCTGGGCGACGATCCCGCCGACGGCGGCGAGCAGCAGGCTCGGCACCGAGGCGTCGAGCGACGCCGGGTCGAGCAGTGAGCCGGTGCCACCGCGCAGCAGCGTGAACGGCAGCGCCAGGATGTTGCCCAGCACGCCGGCGATGACGGCCGCCAGCACCAGCACCCAGAACACCCGCCACCAGCTGCCGCGGACCAGCAGCCGGGACCGGCCGAGCGCGGCGCGGACCCGGGCCCGTTCCAGCACGACCGCCGGCGTGGCCAGCGCCAGCGAGACGTAGGTCGCGACGGCCAGCCCGACACCGATCCCTGCCCCCAGGACCAGCAGCCCCACCGCCGCCGGTCGGGCCACGCCGGTCACCAGCAGCACCAGGCCGGGTAGCAGGCAGCCCACCAGGACGGCCAGCACGATCAGGCCGGTGAGCATCGCCACCCCGGCCAGCCGCCACAGCGCCGGCCGTACCGCCTGCCACGCCTGGGCCATGGAGACCGGCTGACCGAGCACCGCCCGGCCCACCACCGCGGTGAGCATGCCGGTCAGCACCAGCGTGCCGAGCCCGCTGACCACCGCGGCGACGAGCGCGACCGAGCCGACCTGGGCGGCGAACCTGATCACCGCGGCCGCGTCCACCGAGCCGTCGACCGTGGTCGGGTCGAACGTGCGGGTCCCGTGGAAGAGGAGGAGGGTGGCCAGCAGCTGGACGACCTGGGTGAGCGTGACGACCATCGCGGCCAGACCCAGCGTCGCCCGCGGGTAGCTGCGGATACACGTGAACGACCCGTCGAGCAGCTCGCCGACGGCCAGCGGGCGCAGCGGCACGATGCCGGGCTTGGGGTCCGGTGGCCGGTCGCCCCAGCCACCGGGGCCTCGCCAGCCGGCGGGGACGCCGTACGCCGGGGGCTCGGCGTCCCGAGAACCCGCGGGTCCGGTCCAGCTGCCGGTCGCGGCCGGCGGGCCAGGGTCCGGCTCGGCCCGCCCGGGGGCGGCCCAGCCATCCGCACCACCCGGCCCGACGGTCACTGCCGCCTCCCCCCGCGGTCGGCGGGGCCGTGCGGACCCCGGCGAGTCGGCGGTCATCGTCCCACGCGTCCGGCCGGCTGCGCTCGCGCGGCGGCCGACGGTGCGACCATGGACCGGTGAGGACATCGTGAGAGGCCGGGTGCTGGTCGTCGACGACGACACGGCGCTGGCCGAGATGCTCGGCATCGTCCTGCGCGGCGAGGGGCTGGAGCCCTCGTTCGTCTTCGACGGGGACCGGGCCCTGGCCGCGTTCCGCGAGGTCAAGCCGGACCTGGTGCTGCTCGACCTCATGCTGCCCGGCACCGACGGCATCGACGTCTGCCGCCAGATCCGCGCCGAGTCCGGCGTACCGATCGTGATGCTGACGGCGAAGAGCGACACCGTCGACGTGGTTGTGGGGCTGGAGTCCGGCGCGGACGACTACGTCGTGAAGCCGTTCAAGCCCAAGGAGCTGGTGGCCCGGGTCCGGGCCCGGCTGCGACAGACCGCCGACCCGCTGCCGGAGCAGCTCTCGATCGGAGCAGTCTCGATCGACGTCGCCGGTCATGTCGTCACCCGGGATGGCACCCCGATCAACCTCACCCCGCTCGAGTTCGACCTGCTGGTCGCGCTCGCCCGCAAGCCCCGCCAGGTGTTCACCCGCGAGCTGCTGCTCGAGCAGGTGTGGGGCTACCGGCACGCGGCGGACACCCGGCTGGTCAACGTGCACGTGCAGCGGCTGCGCTCCAAGGTGGAAAGCGACGCCGAACGCCCGGAGGTCGTCATCACGGTGCGGGGGGTCGGCTACAAGGCCGGGCCGCCGTGACCGCGGTCCCGGCGACGCTGCGGTGGGCCCGGGTGCTGCCCCGGTACACCGCCGGCCGCTGGCGCCGGTCCCTGCAGCTGCGGCTGGTGGTCACCACGCTGGTGGTCTCGGGCGCCGTCGTGCTGCTGCTCGGGCTGCTGCTGCTCCAGCAGGTGACGCACGGCATCCTCGACGCCAAGACCCGGACCGCGCTGGCCGAGGCCGGCTCCGGCCTGAACATCGCGCAGAACCAGCTCAGTGCCTCCGACAACGCCGACCTCACCGGCGACGGCGCCAGCAACCAGCTGTTCCGGCTCACGCTCGGGCTCGCGAACCGGGGTGACCGCGGCAGCGACGGCGGCCTGTTCGACGTCGCCGTGCTGGCCGGCGGCGCCGGGTCGACCGCGACCCCGGTGATCTCCGGCGGGCTGGAGCAGAGCTCCATCCCCGATGGACTGCGCCGGGCGGTGGCGGTCAGCGACCGGCAGGCGTACATGTTCACGCGGATACGGCACGCCACCGGCAGCGCCCAGAGCGGCAGTGAGCCCGGGCTGGTGATCGGCGCCCGCCTCAACGACGGGCAGTACGAGCTCTACTACCTGTTCTCGCTGCGGCAGGAGTCCGCCACCCTGGCTCTGGTCCGCCGGACCCTGATCTTCACCGGGCTGATGCTTGTCCTGCTGCTCGCCGCGATCGTCGCGCTGGTCACCCGGCAGGTGGTGGCGCCGGTGCAGCTGGCCGCCCGCACCGCCGAACGGCTCGCCGCCGGCCGGCTGGAGGAGCGGATGCGGGTGCGTGGGGAGGACGAGCTGGCCCGGCTCGGGTCGTCGTTCAACCGGATGGCCGGCAGCCTGCAGGGCCAGATCCGGCAGCTGGAGGAGCTCTCCCGGCTGCAGCGCCGGTTCGTCGCGGACGTGTCACACGAGCTGCGGACCCCGCTGACGACGATCCGGATGGCCGCCGACGTCCTGCACGAGGCGCGGCCGTCGTTCCCCCCCGAGGTGGCCCGCTCCGCCGAGCTGCTGCAGAACCAGCTCGACCGGTTCGAGGCGCTGCTCACCGACCTGCTGGAGATCTCCCGGTACGACGCCGGCGCCAACGTCCTCGAAGCGGAGCCCGCCGACCTCGGTGAGCTGGTCCACCGGGTGCTATCGACGGCGGAACCGCTGGCCCAGCGCCGCGGCAGCACGCTGCTGGTGCACCAGCCGGCGGCACCGGTGGTCGCCGAAGTCGATCCGCGCCGGATCGAGCGGATCCTGCGCAACCTGGTCAACAACGCGATTGAGCACGGCGAAGGTCGCCCGATCGACGTCACACTGGCCGGCACGGCGCAGGCGGCGGCGCTTACGGTCCGGGACCGGGGGGTGGGGCTGCGGCCCGGGGAGAGCGCGCAGGTGTTCGCCCGGTTCTGGCGGGCCGACCCGGCCCGAGCCCGGGCCACCGGCGGCACCGGCCTCGGACTGTCGATCTCGCTGGAGGACGCCCGGTTGCACGGCGGCTGGCTGCAGGCGTGGGGTGTTCCGGGGCGCGGCACGCTGTTCCGGCTCACGGTGCCGCTGCACGCCGGTGCGCCGCTGACCGGCTCGCCGCTGCCGCTGGACCCCGCAGCTGCGCCCGGCGAGCCTGCACCGGCGAGCGCCGCGGCGCTGCCGGCCGGGGTTCGCGATGCCTGACCGGCTGCGGGCGGGCCGGGCGCTGGTGGCCGGCCTCGCGATCCTGGCGCGCAGCGCCGGCTGCGCGACCGTACCGACCTCCGGTTCGGTGCACTACGGACGAGCGGTGTCGCCGGTCGGCGGCAACCTCGACGACGCGGACGTCCGGGCGCTGCCGCCGGGTCCGCGGTCGGAGGCCAGCATCGAGGACACGATCCGCGGGTTCCTGCGCGCCTCGGCGAACGTCGACGACAACCACGCCATCGCCCGGCAGTTCCTCACCCCCAAGGCGTCCGCGCTGTGGCGCCCGGACGGCCCGGTCACCGTCTACGACGCCCGCAGCGCCGAGGTCGCGGCGGTCGGCGACTCGGCCGACAGCTGGGTGCTGGCCGCCGACCGGCAGGCCGAGATCGGGGTCGACGGTGGCTACACGCTGACGCCCGGGCGGCTGGCGGCGCCGTTCCGCGTGCTGCGGACCGCGGAGGGTTACCGGCTCGCGGCGGTGCCTCCCGGCTTGATCCTGACCTCCGTCGACATCACCAACAGCTACCGCTCGGTCAACACCTACTTCCTCGACCCGACCCGGACGGTGGTTGTCCCGGACCACGTGCTGCTGCTCGCCACCCAGCCGGGGCTCGCGACCGCCATGGTCCGGGCGCTGCTCAACGGCCCGACCAGGTGGCTCGCTCCGGCGGTCGTGACCGCGTTCCCGGCCGGCACCCGGCTGCTCGCGAACGTCACCCGCGGCGCCGACGGAGTCGTCGACGTCAACCTGTCCCGGCCGGTGATCGGCGGGGACGCGCAGGGCCTGTCCGCCCAGCTGGTGTGGACGCTGCGGCAGTTGACCGAGGTGTCGGGCGTTCGGCTGCTGGTCGAGGGCCAGCCGCTGCCGGTGCCGGGTGGCTCGCAGGGCGTGCAGCGGCGGAACGACTGGCCGAGCTACGACCCCGACGTACTCAGCCGGCCGGTGTCGCGCTTCTTCGTCGCCGAGGGCCGGCTGCGCAGCCCCGACACCACGCTGAGCGGGCCGGTGGGGACCGGCGCGGCACCCCTGACCGCACCCGCGATCGCTCCCGGTGGCGACCTGGTGGCCGGTCTGGTCCGCTCCGGCCGTCGCTCGGCGCTCTACGTAGCTCCGATCACCGGCCGGCCCCGGGTCCGGCTGATCGCGACCGCGCTGACCGCCCCGTCGATCGACCGCAACGGGACCGTCTGGACGGTCGCCCTCGACCGGCACCCCCGGGTGGTGACGATCAGCGGCTCCGGCCCGCCCACCACCGTCGACGCCCGGGCGTTGTTCGCGCTCGGACCGGTGCAGGCGCTGCGGGTCGCTCGGGACGGCACCCGGGTGGCTGCCGTCGTCGGACCCCGCGGGGCTGGACGACTGGTGGTCGGTGTGCTGGTCCGGCACGGGTCGCGTCCGCTGACGTTGGCGAGCCTGCGCGCCCCGGCGCCGCGGCTGTCCGGCGTGGTGGACATCTCCTGGGCGGACAGCCATCGGCTCGCGGTGCTCGCCCGCCCGGCCGGTGCCGCCGCCCGGTTCCCGTCCTACGTCGAGTACGACGGGTCGGGTGACCCGACCGCGGTGTCGACCGCGGGTCTGCCGGCGGAGCTCGAGGAGATGGCGGCCGCGCCGGGCGCCGCGTTGCTGGTCGCCTCCGGCGGCGAGGTGTGGTCGAGCTCGGGACGGGGCTGGACCAGCCTGGGCCCCGGGACCGACCCGGCCTACCCCGGCTGAGGCCACGTTCCGGCCGGCGCTGGCGTCCCCAAGCCGGGCGGCCGGCGCCGGCCGATCCACATGTCGGCCGGCGCCGGCCTCCCGGTCGCGCAACCGGTCGAGGCTGGGCGGATGCCCCCCGGACTGCTCGCCGAGCTCGCCGACCTGGTGCTGCCCACCCCCTGCCCGGGCTGTCGCTGCCCCGGGGCCCGGGTCGGGCCGGCCTGCCCGGGCTGCCTGGCCGCCCTGCTCGGACGGCCGGCTCCGGTGGCCCCCGACCCAGGGCCGCCCGGGCTGCCGCCGGTGTTCGCCAGCGCCGCCTACGCCGGCCCGGTTCGAGCGCTGCTGGTCGCCCACAAGGAGCACGGCCGGCTCGGGCTGAGCCGGCCGCTGGGTGCGGCGCTGGGGCGGGCGGTTCTCGCCGCCGCCGGGCGGACCGGCGCCGGACGGACCGGAGCGCTGCCACGAGCCGCCCGGGTGGTGGTGATCCCGGTGCCGACCAGCTCGGCGGCCCGCCGCCGCCGGGGCTGCGACCCGCTGCTCCGGCTGGCCGCGGTCGCGGTCCGGACCGCCCGGGCCGGCGGCGTCGACGCGCGGCTCACCCCCGGGCTGCGGCAGCGGCGGCGGATCGCCGACCAGGTCGGGCTGGATGCGAGCGCCCGCGCGGCGAACCTCGCCGGCGCGCTGGTCGCCGGTCACCGGCTCGGTCCGGCGCTCGAGAACCTCCCGGTGCTGCTGCTCGACGACGTCCTGACCACCGGGGCCACGCTGGCGGAGGCGGCGCGGGCGCTGCGAGCCGTCGGTGTCGAGCCGGTTGCAGCATGTGTTGTCGCGGCCACTCCCCGCCGCCGGGGATCTGCCCAATCCGAGCCCGGGCGACTAGCGTGACCCCATGGCGCCCGCCCGGGTCCGTGGTTGCGCCGAGCTGGGATCCCCGGCTCGGCTAGCCGATGCCAGCCGCAGGCGAAACGGCCCACGTAAGGCGACTTCTCGTCGACCGATCACGGTGCGGCTTAGATGTCAGTCCTGCCCCGCCGGGAGGCCCGATGCCTCCCGTCCCGGGAGAAGGGCAGTAGTGGCAGCAGTGCCGCGAACCCCTCAGCAGGCGGATGTGGGGACGAAGACCAGGTCGGCCGGGCGGGCGTCGCGACCGGCCGGACCGGTCCGGACCGTTACCAAGCTCGGGTAGCCGCCACCGACCGCGAGGAGCACCTGCGTGGACATCGTCGTCAAGGGCCGACACACCGACGTCGCCGACCGCTTCCGCCAGCATGCGGTGGCCAAGCTCGCCAAGGTCGAGCGGCTCGATGCCAAGGTCATCCGGGTCGACGTGGAGGTCAGTCGCGAGCACAACCCGCGGCAGTCCGAGCAGTGCGAACGGGTGGAGCTCACCTGCCGGTCCCGAGGGCCGGTGATCCGCGCCGAGGCGGCGGCGGCCGACCCGTACGCCGCGCTGGACCTCGCCTACTCCCGGCTCGAGGGCCGGCTGCGCAAGGCCGCGGACCGGCGTCGGGTCCATCACGGCAACCGGACGCCGGTGTCGGTGGGAGACGCGCTCGGCTCCGCCGCGACCGGCGCTCCCGGCGCTCTCGGCGCGACCGGTGGGACCGCTGCCCCGGAGCCGGACGGCCCCGGCGTCCCCGCGGCCGCGCCGCCCGCGGAGCTCACCGACACGGTGCAGGTCGACGGGGACGGCCCGCTGGTGGTGCGGGAGAAGGTGCACGCTGCCGAGCCGATGAGCCTCGACCAGGCGTTGTTCGCGATGGAGCTGGTCGGTCACGATTTCTTCCTCTTCGCCGACCGGGACACGGGCCGGCCGAGCGTCGTCTACCGCCGACATGGTTACGCCTACGGCGTCATCCGGCTCGACCGTTGAGGCACCCGTTCGGCGCGCCGGTGCCGGCGTGTCGTGGCATCATCTGAGGACCGGCCCGCCGGGGACCGGCGGGGGCTCCACCGGCCGACCGCGTACTCGACCCGGGGAGGGTCCGTGACCAACCCGTCCGAGCTGCGCGGGCTCGCTGGGCGCGGTGATGCGATCCGGGTGCTCGTGGTCGACGACCATGCGTTGTTCCGCCGCGGCCTCGAGATGGTGCTCGAGCAGGAGCCGGACATCGAGGTCGTGGGCGAGGCCAGCGATGGCGCCGAAGCGGTGGAGAAGGCCGTCGACACCACCCCGGACATCGTGCTCATGGACGTTCGGATGCCGCGCCGGGGCGGCATCGACGCCTGTACGGCGATCAAGGACGCGGTCCCCAGTGCGAAGATCATCATGCTGACGATCAGCGACGAGGAGGCCGACCTCTACGACGCGATCAAGGCCGGGGCGATGGGCTACCTGCTCAAGGAGATCTCGATCGAGGAGGTCGCCAGCGCCATCCGGGCCGTGGCCGGGGGGCAGAGCCTGATCAGCCCCTCGATGGCGTCCAAGCTGCTCACCGAGTTCGCGTCCATGATCAAGAAGACGGACGAACGGCAACAGCTGCTCACGCCCCGGCTGACCGACCGGGAGATGGAGGTGCTCCGGCTGGTCGCGAAGGGGCTGAACAACCGCGACATCGCCAAGCAGCTGTTCATCAGCGAGAACACGGTCAAGAACCACATCCGCAACATCCTCGAGAAGCTGCAGCTGCACTCCCGCATGGAGGCGGTCGTCTACGCCGTCCGGGAGAAGCTGCTCGAGATCACCTGACCCCGGCCGCACCGCCGACTCAGTTCGGCGGGTCGTCGACGAGGCGGGAGTAGCAGACGAGGTCGACCGGGCCGGTGTGCAGGTAGCCGGCCGCCCGCAGCACCCCCTCCATCCGGAATCCCGCCTTGGCCGCCACCCGCCGCGAGGCC
>JBBSHH010000037.1:0-23677 GCA_038253225.1 Mycobacteriales bacterium
GCCACCAGATCGGCGGCCGGGACCGCTGACCGGCCGAAGCCCACGCTCGCCACCACCTCGCCGCCCGCGAGCAGGGCGGCGATCTCGGCCTCGACCGCCTCGGCGGCGCGCTCCACGCCGGCCTGCGCCGCCGCCGACTCCCGTGGGTGCGGGCGATCTCGCCGTAGGTGTAGAAGCCGACGTGCGCGTCGCCGCGGGTGGACTGGCCGGAGGCGAGCTACCGGTTGACGGGCCGGGGCGCGCGGTCCTCGGGGGCGATCGGGCGCGGCAAGCCGGAGGTCATGTGTCCTCTTCGGCCGGCTTGCGCGCGGGTTGAGTGCCCCGCCGACCGGCGCCTCACCAGCCGCTCGCGGCCTGCGGTCCCGCGGTCTCCAACCGGCTCGCCGTCGTCGCGCCCGCCTCGGCGGCGGTGGGGCGCAGGTTGAACCGACGCTCGATGTCGTGCCGTAGCCGTTGCCGGCACTCCTCCTGCTGGCCGGAGGTCGTCGCGCCCCGTAGGCACGCGTCGTAGCGCGTCACCTCGGTGCCGAGCAGCCGCCAGATGACGATCGACACGGCCACGGCCGCGGCGACCCCGAGCAGGCCGAGCAGCAGACCGGCGAGCGCCACTCCGCCGTTGTCGGCGGCGCCGCGCCGCGCCCGGGCTCGGCCGACCGCACCGAGCACGACCGCGAGCAGGGCGGGCACCACGCCGATGATCGCGAAGCCGAGGACGGCGCCGAGCACACCAAACACCAGCGCGGCGACGCCGACCCCGTTCCCGGCTGGCCGGCCGCGGAGGCTTGGCGTGGGCTGCGGGTGCGGCCCGCGCGGCGGCGGCTGGTCGGTGCCGCCCGGGCGCGTCGGCCGCGGCGCCCAGGGGTCTTCGGTGCTGCTGCCGCCCGCCCCGCTCACCTGGTCGGTCCTCCTCGTCGCCGCGGCGAGCTCGCCGCCAGGCGATATCGTGTCGGACCGCCGGGTCGCCCGGTCAAGTCCGCGTCGCCAGCGCCCGGGAGGAGGAGGCCTGCCCGCCCGGCTGGTGGTCCTCGTCTCCGGCGCCGGTACTACCCTGCAGGCGCTGCTCGCCGCCGCCGCCGATCCGGCGTACGGCGCCCAGGTCGTGGCCGTCGGGTCCGACCGCCCGGATGCGCCCGGGCTGGCGCGGGCGGCCGCGGTCGGCGTGCCGACCTTCGTGGTCCGGCTCACCGCCGCCGCCGACCGGCCGGCCTTCGACGCGACGCTGGCGCAGGCGATCGCCGCCCACCGGCCGGATCTCGTGGTCTGCGCCGGGTTCATGAAGATCCTGGGCCCGGCGGTGCTGGACCGGTTCCGGCCGGGGATCGTCAACACCCACCCGGCGCTGCTGCCGGCGTTCCCCGGCGCCCACCCCGTGCGCGACACGCTGGCCTACGGTGTCCGGGTCACCGGTGCCACGGTGCACCTCGTCGACGCCGGTGTGGACACCGGACCGGTGGTGGCCCAGGCGCCGGTCGAGGTGCGCGACGACGACGACGTCGCCGCCCTGCACGAGCGGATCAAGGCGGTGGAGCGCCAGCTGCTGGTCGACGCCGTCCGGCGGCTGGCCGGCGGCTTCACGGTCTCCGGGCGAAAGGTGATCCTGCGATGACGGTCCGCCCGATCCGCCGGGCCCTGGTGAGCGTGCACGACAAGACCGGCCTGCTGGAGCTGGGCCGCGGGCTGGCCGCGGCCGGTGTCGAGATCGTCTCCACCGGATCGACCGCCGCCGCACTGGCCGCGGCGGGTGTCCCGGTCACGCCGGTCGCGGCGGTCACCGGCTTCCCCGAGCGGCTCGACGGCCGGGTCAAGACGCTGCACCCCGCCATCCACGCCGGGATCCTGGCCGACAGCCGACGGCCGGAGCATCGTGCGCAGCTGGCAGAGCTCGGGATCGCCCCCTTCGAGCTGGTGGTCGGGAACCTGTACCCGTTTCGGCAGACCGCCGCGTCCGGTGCGCCCCCCGAGGAGGTGGTCGAGCAGATCGACATCGGCGGCCCGGCGCTGCTGCGGGCGGCGGCGAAGAACCACCCCTCGGTCGCGGTCGTCGTCGACCCGGCCGACTACCCGGCGGTGCTGGCCGCGGTGGCGGCCGGCGGGTTCGACCTGCGCGCCCGACGCGCCCTCGCCGCCCGCGCCTTTGCGCACACCGCCGCCTACGACGTCGCGGTCGCGCGCTGGTGGGCGGCGGAGCTGGCCGACGACGACGGCTGGCCCGAGTTCGCCGGGCAGGCGCTGACCCGGGTGGCGGTGCTGCGCTACGGCGAGAACCCGCATCAACGGGCAGCGCTCTACGCCGACCCGGCCGAGCCGGCCGGCCTGGCCGGTGCCGAGACGCTGCACGGCAAGCCCATGTCCTACAACAACTACGTCGACACCGACGCCGCCCGGCGGGCGGCGTACGACCACGACGAGCCCTGCGTGGCGATCATCAAGCACGCCAACCCGTGCGGGATCGCCACCGGCGCCGACATCGCCGCGGCCCACCGCAAGGCCCACGCCTGCGACCCGGTGTCGGCGTTCGGCGGCGTGATCGCGGCGAACCGGCCGGTGACCGCGGCGATGGCGGCGCAGGTCGCCGAGGTGTTCACCGAGGTGGTCGTCGCGCCGGCCTACGACGACGAGGCGCTGGAGATCCTCACCCGCAAGCCGTCGATCCGGGTGGTGCGCTGCGCCGAGCCGGGCTGGGCGGCGTCCGGTCCGCAGGTCGAGGCGCGGGCTGTCAGCGGCGGCCTGCTGCTCCAGACCCGCGACCTCATCGACACCGCCGGCGACGAGCCGGCCGGCTGGACGCTGCGGGCCGGTCCGGCGGCCGATCCCGCCGCCCTCGCCGACCTGCGCTTCGCCTGGCGGGCGGTCCGGGCGGTGAAGAGCAACGCGATCCTGCTGGTCAGCGACCGGGCCACCGTCGGGGTGGGGATGGGTCAGGTCAACCGGGTCGACGCGGCCCGGCTGGCGGTCAGCCGGGCGGGCGGGCGGGCCGCCGGCGCTGTCGCCGCCAGCGACGCGTTCTTCCCCTTTCCGGACGGGCTCGAGGTGCTCGCCGCCGCCGGGGTGCGGGCGATCGTGGAGCCGGGCGGCTCGGTGCGTGACGACGACGTCGTCATCGCCGCCGCGGCCGCCGGGGTGACGCTGTACTTCACCGGCACGCGCCACTTCGCGCATTGACCGGGGCCGGGCCCCGCTCGCATCGACCGGGCACCCGGACGGCGCTCAGCCGCGGTACTGGCTCCAGGCGGTGCTCATCCGGCTGCTCTGGCCGGCGGTGAACTGGTACATGCACTTGTCGTAGGTGTAGTCCATGAAGTTGTGGATCGGGTCCGACCCGGGCGCGCTGCAGGTGTTCCGGCCGCTCGGGCACTGGAACGCCGGCGACTTCTCCGCAGGGGTGTCGGACACCAGGTCGTTGCTCGTGGAGCAACCGCCTTGGAAGGTGTGGTAGAGACCGAACCAGTGCCCGCTCTCGTGGGTGGCGGTGTCGCCGAGGTTGTAGTTCGCCGCGGACCCGCCCGGCAGCGAGGCGTTGAGGACGACGACGCCGTCCATCGTCGGGCTGCCGGCGTAGGACCACGGGAACGTGGACCAGCCGAGCAGCCCGCCGCCGATGTTCGCCGTGTAGAGGTTCAGCGCGTTCGAGCCGCCGCGGTGCAGCGCCTTCTTCATGCTCCGCTCGGCGCTGGTGCCCGGCGTCACCGTGTACCACGTCGAGTTGTTGGTGTAGTCGGTGCTGCTCAGCGCGAACCGGAACGCGGTGTTCGCCGCGCCGGTGCCGGACTTGCCGGCGTATGCCGTGTTGAGCACCGAGATCTGCCGGGCGATCGTGGTCGAGGACAGGTGACCCTTGGACCCGCTGGTGATCACGTGCACGTGGACCGGGACGGTGACCGACCCGGTCGCCAGCGCCGGGCTGCGGCGGGTGGCGAGGGCGGCGGCGAGCGGGTCGGCCTGGCCCGGCCGCAGCACGTCCGGGTCGGCGGCGACCGGCGCCCCGGCGCGGACCCGCAGGTCCGCCCCGGCGCTCGCCACCGGGGCGCACACCCGGCTGGCCGGTGCGGCGGTGGCGACACCGGTCGTGGTGGACGCGGCGGCGCCGGCTGCGGCACCGAGGAGCAGGACGCTCACCGAGATCGGCACGAGCCTGCGTGGTCTGGGCATCGGCTGTCCTTACCTCGGTCGGGGCGTGCCGCGACCATACCGACCGCGGCCGGTGCCGGCAGCCGTTCTGGCCAGGTGCCCCCGAGCTGCGGCGACTGGCAGACTGGCCGCTCGTGACCGCCACAACGCTGGACGGCAAGGCCACCGCGGCCCGGCTCCGCGCTGCCCTGACCGACCGGGTGGCCCGGCTACGCGCCGACGGCGTGGTGCCCGGGCTGGGCACGGTCCTCGTCGGCGACGATCCGGGCAGTCGGGCCTACGTCGCCGGCAAGCACCGGGACTGCGCCGAGGTAGGGATCGCCTCGATCCAGCGGACGCTTCCGGCCGACGCCAGCGCCGCCGCCGTCACCGACGTGGTGGCCGAGCTCAACGCCGACCCGGCCTGCACCGGGTACATCGTGCAGCTGCCACTGCCGCCGGGGCTGGACCCGAACGCGGTGCTCGAGGCGATGGACCCGGCCAAGGACGCCGACGGGCTGCATCCGGTGAACCTCGGCCGGCTGGTGCTGGGCCGCCCCGCTCCGCTGCCGTGCACCCCCCGGGCCTGCGTCGAGCTGCTCGCGGCGTACGGCGTGGGGCTCGCCGGCGCGGAGGTGACCGTGGTCGGTCGAGGTATCACGGTCGGGCGGTCCCTCGGGCTGCTGCTCACCCGACGGACCGAGAACGCCACCGTGACGCTGTGCCACACCGGTACCCGGGACCTGGCCGGGCACCTGCGCCGCGCAGACATCGTGGTCGCCGCGGCCGGGGTCCCCCGGCTGGTCCGCCCGGAGATGATCCGCCCGGGCGCCGCGGTCCTCGACGTGGGCATCACCCGCACCGAGACCGGGCTGGTAGGGGACGTCGACCCCGGCGGACGGGAGGTGGCCGGCTGGCTGTCGCCGGTGCCCGGTGGCGTCGGGCCGATGACCCGGGCGATGCTGCTCACGAACGTCGTCGAGGCGGCCGAGGCGGCGCAACCGACCACCCGAGGCTGCTGATCGATAGCGCGCCAGCCGCGGTGGGCGCGGCTAACCCGCTATGGATCACGGGACAGGGGGGGCTGAGCGGGCGCCCTCAGCCGGCGCGGCGGACGTCCTCACCGGCCGGCAGCGGGCGCACGACGCCGAGCGAGATCACCTCGTTGGCGAGCCGGGCCCGGCGGTTGATGCCCTCGGGGATCCGGAACTTCTGGTAAAGGCGCAGCAGATGCTGCTTCACGGCTGCCTCGGTGACGACCAGCTCTTCGGCGATGTCGCGGGCGGTCGCCGGGGCGACGAACGCGTCCTGCTGCAGCGCCGGTCGGCACAGCGAGGTGAGCACCTCGAGCTCGCGGCGGGTGAGGTCGGGTGCGGCCACCCGGCGCAGCTCCACCGTGTCCTCCTCGACCTCGACCGGCAGGTTGATCCCGCCGACGCGGGCCCGGGCCACGCCGAAGCTCACGACGTCCCCGTCGTTGAGCACCCGACGGCCCACCGGCCGGCCGTTGACCCGGGTGCCGTTCGTCGAGAGCCCCAGGTCGGTGATGTAGAGGTACACCCCGCGGCGGACCATCTCGGCGTGCAGCCGGGAGACGCTCGGATCGGACAACTGGATATCCACGCCGTCACCCCGCCCGATCGTGGTGACGTCCTTCGCGAGGTCGAATACCTCGCCGGTCTCCTCGAGCCGCAGGTACGGCGTTTCCACCGCTTTGTCCCTTCGCGTCCGCCGGGGCGCTTGCGCCGGCACCGACAGGAGACTGACACCGCGGACAGTCCCCCCTTACGCCGTCGAGGTACCCCGATGGTGGGGATGCACGCCGGAGTGGGCGGAATCTTTGGCACTAGACTCCGGCTCGGTGCAGCACGCCTCGTCTCCGGTATCCCGACCCCGCATCGGCTCATCCACCGGCTTCCGAGAGGGATCCCATGGACCGTGCACATGGCTGAGCAGCCCTCTCGCGGTCTCGCCGACGTCGTCGCCGCGTCCACCGCGCTCAGCGACATCGACGGTAAGGCCGGCCGCCTGTCCTACCGCGGCTACGACATCCACGACCTGGCCGGCAAGATCACCTTCGAGGAGTGCGTGCACCTGCTGCAGCGGGGTGCACTGCCCACTCGAGCCCAGCTCGACGGGCTGCGGGCGGAGCTGGCCGACTCGGTGGAGATCGGACCGACCGCGGCCGGGCTGGTGGCCGAGATCAGCGCCAAGGCCAGCCCCATGGAGGCGCTGCGTACGCTGGTGTCGGCGCTGAGCGTGGACGATCCGGATCGCGACTCCAACGCGCCCGAGGCGAACCAGCGCAAGGCGGTCCGGCTGGTGGCGCAGCTACCGGTGCTGGTCGCCGGCTATCAGGGCGCCCGCAGCGGCGGCACCGTGCCGCCCGCGGACCCGTCGCTGGGCATCGCCGGTAACTTCCTGCTCCAGATCACCGGCCGGGTCGCGACGGCGGACACGGTGGCCGCCTTCGACGAGTGTCTGGTCCTGCACGCCGACCACACGATGAACGCGTCCACGTTCGCCTGCCGGGTCTGCGCCGCGACGCTGTCGGACATGCACTCCGCTGTCGTAGCGGGCATCGGCACCCTCAAGGGGCCGTTGCACGGCGGCGCCAACGAGGCGGTCATGCGGACCCTGCAGTCCATCGACGGGGTCGACGAGGTGGAGGCCGCCGTTCGGGAGCGGCTGGATCGCGGTGACAAGATCATGGGGTTCGGGCACCGCGTGTACCGGACCGAGGACCCGAGAGCCACCCACCTGCGCCGGCTGGCGGAGCAGCTCGGGCAGCTCGCCGGCGACACCCGCTACTACGACATGTCGATGGCGATGGAGAAGGTCGTGATGACCGCCAAGGGGCTCTACCCCAACGTGGACTTCTTCGCCGCCAGCGTCTACTCGGCACTCGGCATCCCCACCGACCTGTTCACTCCGGTCTTCGCGATCTCGCGGATGGCCGGCTGGACCAGTCATGTCATGGAGCAGCACCTCGACAACCGGCTGATCCGGCCGGACAGCGAGTACGTCGGGGAGCGGGACCAGAAGTGGGTCCCGATCGAGGACCGATGACCGGAACCCGGCTCGGTGCCGACAGCCTGCGGATCGAGCGGACTGACCTGCAGCCGCGGCTGGACCCCACCGAGCTGGCCGTGGTCCGCTTTCCGGCGGACTGGACGCCGCAGCGGCTGCCCGGCGGCTTCACCGCGCTGATCCGCGACCCTGACGAGACCACGCTGGTCTGCGCCGCGGCCGCCGTCGAGGACGGTGCGCTGCCGGGCCCGGTGCCGCTCGCCCTCGAGCGCGGCTGGCGACGGATCACCTTCACCGGCCCGCTGCCATGGGAGCTGGTGGGGTTCCTCGCCGACGTGGCCGGCCGCCTCGCCGGCGCCCACATCCCGTTCACCTCGATGTCGGGCTTCACCACCGACCATGTCCTGGTCCGCGCCGCGCACGCCGAGCTGGCGCTCTCGGTCCTGGCCGGCAACGCGCCGCCGGCGCAGCGGCCGGGCACCAACCCGTGACCGCGGCGCGGCCGCCGACCGTCGGGCTCGGCCGCCGATCACGCCGCGCCGGGCTGCTGCGCGAGCCGCTGTTGTTCATCGTGGTGACCATGGCCGGCGGTCTCGCGGCCGCCTTCGCCCACCACTGGCGGATCGGCATGAGCATCGTCGCGGCCGCGATGTTGCTGGCCGCGGCGAGCCGGCTGCTGCTCCCGGCCCGCACCGCCGGGCTGCTCGTCGTCCGCGCCCGGGCCCTCGACGTGGCGGTGCTCGGCGTGCTGGGCGCGGCGGTCGGCATCCTGGCGCTCGTCGTTCCGGTGCGGTAGAGCGGCCAGCGGGTAGATCCGAGCCCGCCGGCACCGGTACCGCCGGGCCGGTGTCGATAACCTGCGGGTGCCCGAACCAGCCCCGGCGAGGAAAAGGACGGACCAGCGGATGGCGACGCATCGCGTGACCCTGATTCCCGGCGACGGCGTGGGGCCCGAGCTGACCGAGGCCACCCGGCGGGTCCTGGAGGCCGCGGCCGGGACCGCCGGCAGCTCGTTCGACTGGGACCGGCAGGAGGCCGGGATCGACGTGATGGAGTCGGCGGGCACCCCGCTGCCGGCGGCGGTGCTGGACTCGATCCGAACGACGAAGGTCGCGATCAAGGGCCCGATCACCACCCCCATCGGCACCGGCTTCCGCTCGGTCAACGTCGCGCTGCGCGCCGAGCTCGACCTCTACGCCTGTCTGCGGCCCTGCAAGACCTACCCCGGTGTGCGAAGCCGTTTCGACGAGGTCGACGTCGTGATCGTCCGGGAGAACACCGAAGACCTCTACGCCGGCATCGAGTACGAGCACGGCACACCGGACGCGAACCGCGTGATCGAGTTCCTCAACGCCCTGCAGAACAAGCAGATCCGGCCCGACTCGGGCATCTCGATCAAGCCGATCAGCGAGTTCGGCGCCGAACGGATCGCCCGCTACGCCTTCGACTACGCCCGGGCCAACGGCCGGCGCCGGGTGCACTGCATCACCAAGTCCAACATCATGAAATACACCGACGGCCTTTTCCTCGCGGTGTTCCGCGAGGTGGCCCGGGACTACCCCGACATCGAGCCGTGGGAGAACCTGGTCGACGCGACCTGCATGGGGCTGGTGCAGCGGCCGGAGGAGTGGGACGTGCTGGTGCTGCCCAACCTCTACGGCGACATCCTCTCCGACCTCACCGCGGGCATGGTCGGCGGTCTCGGCGTCGCCCCCGGGGCCAACCTCGGTACCGACGTCGCGGTGTTCGAGGCCACCCACGGCAGCGCCCCGAAGTACAAGGGGCAGAACAAGGTCAACCCGACCGCGATGATCCTCTCGGGGATGCTGATGCTGCGCCACCTCGGCGAGCAGGACGCGGCGGCGCGGCTGGAGGCCGCGGTCGCCGACACGCTGGGCGAGGGCAAGAACGTCACCTACGACATGAAGCCGCGACGGGACGACCCGACCGCCGTCGGCACCGCCGAGTACGCCGACGCGATCATCGCCAAGCTGGGGAGCTGACAGCATGGGTTCGGGGAAGGTCACCGTCGTCGGCGCCGGCTTCTACGGCTCCACGACGGCTCAGCGGCTGGCCGAGTACGACCTGTTCGACACGGTCGTGCTGACCGACATCATCGACGGCAAGCCGCAGGGCATCGCGCTCGACATCGGCCAGAGCCGGTCCATCGAGGGCTTCGAGACCAGGCTGGTCGGCACCAACGGCTACGCCGAGACCGCGGGGTCGGACATCGTGGTGATCACCGCCGGGCTGCCCCGCAAGCCCGGCATGAGCCGAATGGACCTGATCGAGACCAACGCGAAGATCGTCCGGCAGGTGACCGAGAGCATCGCCGAGACCAGCCCGGACGCGGTACTCGTCGTCGTGTCCAACCCGCTGGATGAGATGACCGCGCTGGCCGCGAACGTGTCGGGCTTCCCCAAGAACCGGGTCATCGGGCAGGCCGGCATGCTGGACACGGCGCGCTTCACCAGCTTCGTCGCCGACGAGCTCGACGTACCGGTCCGGTCGGTGCGCACGCTGACGCTCGGCTCCCACGGCGACACGATGGTGCCGGTGCCCTCCCAGTGCAGGGTGGACGACAAGTCGCTCGCCGACGTGCTGTCGGCGGAGCGCATCGACGCGCTCGTCGAGCGCACCCGAGGCGGTGGCGCCGAGGTCGTTGCGCTGCTCAAGACCGGCTCGGCCTACTACGCGCCGGCCGCGGCCGCGGCCCGGATGGTCCGGGCGGTCGCCGAGGACAGTGGCGTCGTGCTGCCGGTCTGTGCGTGGATGCAGGGCGAGTACGGCATCTCCGACGTCTACCTCGGCGTGCCGGCCGAGATCGGTCGCGACGGCGTACGCCGGGTGATCGAGCTCGACCTGGCCGCCGACGAGCTGGCGGCGTTGAAGGAGGCGGCGGAGGCGGTGCGGTCCAAGCAGGCGGACGTCGCCGACTTCTGACCCCGATGCGCGGCAACGACAGTCCGCCGGCGCTCGCCACGGCCGGCCCGGGCGGCTAGGCATGGTCTGGCTCAACGTCGCGATCGTCCTCCTGCTGATCATGCTCGAGGGCGTCTTCGTCGGTGCCGAGATCGCGCTGGTCTCCCTGCGCGAGGGGCAGGTGCGCGCGCTCGGGGAGCGGGGTCGGCGCGGGGCGCGGGTGGCCAAGCTGGCGCGGGACCCCAACCGTTTCCTCGCCGCTGTGCAGATCGGCGTGACCACCACCGCGCTGCTCTCCTCCGCTTTCGGTGCGGTGACGCTGTCCGAGTCCGCCGCCGACGGTCTGCGCCAGGCCGGGCTGGCGTCCCGTTACGCCGGGGTACTGGGCTTCTTGATCGTCACCGGGCTGATCTCCTACGTGACGCTGGTCGTCGGCGAGCTCGCCCCCAAACGGATCGCGCTGCAGCGACCGGACGCGGCCTCGCTGCTCATCGCGCCGCTACTGGACCGGCTCGCCACCGTGTTCCGACCGGTGATCTGGCTGCTGTCCCGCTCCACCGACATCGTCGTCCGGATCCTCGGCGGCGACCCGAACGCCGCTCGGGACGCGATCTCGGAGAAGGAGCTCCGCGACCTGGTGGCCGGACACGAGTCGCTGTCGCCGGACGAGCGCCGGATCGTCGAGGAGGTGTTCGCCTCCGGCGAGCGGCCGGTGCGCGAGGTGATGATCCCGCGCACCGAGGTCGACTTCCTCGACGTGTCGATGCCGCTCGTCAAGGCCCAGCAGCTGGTGGGTGAGCTGCCGCACTCCCGCTTCCCCGTCGTCCGTGGCTCGCAGGATGAGGTGGTCGGGTTCGTTCACGTGCGGGACCTGTTCAGGCCCCGGCCCGGGGGCCGGCCGGCCGGCCGGGTCGGTGACCTGACCCGCGCGGTGACGCTGCTGCCGGCGACGAAGAAGGTGCTGCCCGCGCTGTCTGAGATGCGTGACGCCGGCCAGCACATCGCGGTCGTCGTCGACGAGTACGGCGGCACCGCCGGCATCGTCACCCTCGAGGACCTCATCGAGGAGCTCGTCGGCGACATCCGCGACGAGTACGACCCGAGGGGCGCCGCGCCGAAGCAGCTGCACGGCGGCGAGGTCGAGGTCGACGGACTGCTCAACCTCGACGAGTTCGCCGAGGAGACCGGACGTCGGCTGCCGGAAGGGCCCTACGAGACCGTCGCCGGCTACCTGATGGCCACTCTGGGTCGGGTGCCCGCCCTCGACGACGAGGTGGAGATCCCGGACGCCCGGCTCACGGTCAGCGCGCTGGATGGTCGCCGGGTCGCGCGGGTGCTGGTACGACCGCTGCCGGCCGCCACGCCGGCCCTCGGCGGCGCACCGGCGCAGCAGCCGTTCCCGGAGGGTCCGTTCGCCGGCGACAGCGACGGCTGAGCACCGACGTGGGGATTGCGACAATGCCGGCATGACCAGCCCAGCGCCGAGCCCACCGACGCGACGACCGCGCCTCCTGTCCGGGATCCAGCCGACCGCGGACTCCTTCCACTTCGGCAACTACCTGGGCGCGATCCGGCACTGGGTAGCGCTTCAGGACGACTACGACGCCTTCTACCCGGTCGTCGACCTGCACGCGATCACCGTCGAGGTCGACCCGCAGCTGCTGCGTCGGCGCACGCTGGTGGCGGCCGCCCAGCTCATGGCGCTCGGCCTCGACCCGCGGCGCTGCACGCTGTTCGCGCAGAGCCACGTCCCCGAGCACGCCGAGATGGCGTGGGTGCTGAGCTGCATCACCGGGTTCGGCGAGGCCAGCCGGATGACCCAGTTCAAGGAGAAGGGGGGTGGCAGCGTCGGGCTTTTCACCTACCCGATGCTGATGGCGGCCGACATCCTGCTCTACCAGGCCAGCGCCGTACCGGTGGGAGAGGACCAGCGCCAGCATCTCGAGCTCACGCGGACGTTGGCGCAGCGGTTCAACACCCGCTTCGGACCGACCCTCACGGTGCCCGAGCCGCACATCGTGAAGGCCACCGGGAAGATCCTCGACCTGGCCGACCCGACCGCGAAGATGAGCAAGTCCGCGGCCTCCCAGGCCGGCGTGCTGGACCTGCTCGAGGACCCGGCCGTGCTGCGCCGCAAGGTACGCCGGGCCGTGACCGACCCGGGCAGCGAGATCCGGGTGGCCCCGGACAAGCCGGGGGTGTCGAACCTCCTGGTGATCTTGTCGACGCTGACCGGCACGCACGCCGAGGAGCTGGCGTCGGCGTACGACGGCCGCGGCTACGGCGCCCTCAAGGACGACGTGGCGACCGCGGTGGTCGACTTCGTGACCCCGGTCCAGCAGCGGACCCGGGAGCTGCTCGACGACGCGGCCGGGCTGGCCGCCGTGCTCGCCGACGGCGCCGCCCGGGCCCGCGAGGTGGCCGTCCCGACGATGGCCGCCGTCCGCGACCGGATGGGATTCGTCCGGGCCGGGTGATCAGGGCGCACCGGCGGGTACCCCCGTCGCATGTCTGCTGCCCTGGCCCGCGTCAAGGGCGGGTTCGCCACCGTCCGCGCCAAGCGACCCTTCCTCGACCACCTGGTCCAAGCGGCCTCCCGCTACTCGGCCGACGCCGGCAACCAGCTGGCTGCCGCGATCACCTACTTCTCGTTCCTCTCGCTGTTCCCGCTGCTGCTGCTGGCCGTGTCCGTGCTCGGTTTCGTGCTGCACGGCGACCCCCACCTGCAGGCCCGGGTCATCCAGAACATCCAGTCGGCGCTGCCCGGGCAGACCAAGGACGTCATCTCCGGGGCGGTCAACTCCCGCCGGGCCGTCGGCCTGGTCGGCCTGTTCGGGCTGCTCTACTCCGGCCTGGGATGGGTGGAGAACCTGCGGACCGCGATCCGCACCGTCTGGCACCAGAACGTCAAGGCCGGCAATATCGTCAAGACCAAGCTGTCCGACCTGGTCATCCTCGTCGGCCTGGGTCTGACGCTCGCGACCTCGGTGGTGATCTCCGGGGTCGGCAACGCTGCCACCTCCTTCGTGATCGGCCTGCTGAACATCGGCAACGTCCCCGGCGTCACCGTGCTCACCAAGATTGTGACGATCGCCATCGCGATCGGCGCCGACGTGCTGATCTTCCTGTGGCTGTTCATCCGGCTGCCGAAGGTGCAGACCCCGTGGCGGCGGGTGCTCAAGGGAGCGCTGTTCGCCTCGATCGGGTTCGAGATCCTCAAGCTGGTCGGCGCGTTCTACATCGCCCGGACCACCAAGAACGCCACCGCGACCTACGGCGCCCTCGGGGTGGTCATCGGCGCGCTGGTCTGGATCAACACCGTTTCCCGGTTCATGCTGTTCGCCGCGGTCTGGACGGTCACCGCTCCCTACGACGACGACGTCGCGCCGTCCGGGACCGCCGACCGCGCGACCGCTCGGGCGGCCGGCATCCCCGAGGAGTTCGCCGCCGACGACGCGGACTCCCCGAACAGCCGGCAGGAACGCAACGCCCCGACCCCGCTGACCCCGGCGTTGCAGGGCAAGCCGGGGGTCGGCTTCGGCAACGCCTCGCAGGACGACCCGACCGGCCGCGGTAGCCGGGCGGACCGGTCGGCACCGACCCGGCCCGGCGGTCACGAGCCGGGCCGCGGCGACCGGGTTCGTGCCGACGCCGGCAGCGGCGGCATCCAGGTCGTCGACCCCTACCCGACCGGCGGCCCGGCCGGCGAGCGGCGCCGGAGCTCAGCCGGCCAACTGGCCGGCGTGGTCGGCGCGGTCCTGCTCGCCGCCCGCTCGCTGCGCGACCGGCGCCGCCACTGAGGGGCCTGGTCCGGCTCAGGCCCGGCCGGCGGCGGATCGCAGTCGCCGGCGGCGGCGACGCCGGCGGCGGACCACCCGGACGCGTGCCAGCAGCAGCAACCCGAACATCAGCACCGCGGCACCCGCCGCGGTCGCGGGCAGCGGCATCCCCGCTCGCCGGGTCGGCGCGGCGGCGTTGCGGTGGTGCAGCGCCGCGGCGCGGCCGCCGCCGTCGGCGGCGGCCACCTCGGCCGGGTCCGCCCCCACCGGGGCCACCAGCCGGCCGACCGGCGTGACCCGGCTGCGGGCGGCGAAGCCCCAGCTCAGCAGCGCCGCGGCCTCCTTCCACACCGTGGGGTTCGCGCGCATCAACGCGACGACGAGGGTGTGGCCGCCGCGGGTGGCGGCGCCGACGAAGCTGGCTCGCGCCGCGACCGTGAAACCGTTCTTGATCCCCACCGCGCCCGAGTAGTGCAGCAGCAGCCGGTTGTGGGTGTAGACCTGGAACCGGCGCCCGCCGGGCGCCGGGATGTAGGACATCCGGGTGGCGACGTAGCGGCGGAAGTCGGGCATCGTCATGCCGGCGCGGGCGATCAGCGCAAGGTCGTACGCCGAGCTGTGCTGACCGGGCGCGTCGAGCCCGGACGGGGTGCGGGCCACCGTGTCGGTGGCGCGCAGGCGGTGCGCCTCCGCGTTCATCAGCGCCACCGTGCGCGCCGGCCCGCCGGCCGCCGAGGCCAGCGCGTTGGCGGCGTCGTTGCCGGAGACCACGAGCAGCGCGGTGAACAGCTGGTCGGCCCGGTAGCGCACCCCCGGCACCAGCCCCACCTTGCTGCCTTCGACGCTGATGTCCTTGTTGCTGGCGCCGAGCATCTCCAGCCGGGGAACCCGGGGGATCAGCGTCACCGCGGTGAGCATCTTCAACGTGCTGGCCGGCAGGTACCGGCCGTGCGGGTTGCGGGCCGCCAGCACGTCGCCGGTGTCGAGGTCGGCCAGCACCCAGCCGGCCGCGCTGATGCCGGCGGGTAGCGGCGGGGCGTCGCTGGCCACGACGACCCCCCGGGTGCCGAGCCGCGGGCCGCCGACGACGCCGGCCGCACCCGCCGGCAGCGCCACCATCGTCGACACGCCGACGGCGAGCGTCGCGCCCCACAGGGCCAGCCGGAGGCGGGAGGCGGACGGCATGATGCGCACAGGGTAGTCGCCGAGCGGCCGGCCAGCGGGTCCCGCACCACCGACCCTGCGGCGGCGGGCGGGGGTGAGATGGCGAATACTGGCCCGAGCGACCTGACGACAGCACGACGAACGGTGGATGAATGGCCACGAACCTCGCCCCGTCACGGGGGGCGTCGCCGCGCCGCCCGGCCGGCCGGGTCCAGCTCGGTGTGCGGACGCTGCGCCAGGACCGGTGGTGGCTGCAGCCGGCGATCACCGTCGGGGTGCTGCTGGCCTTCATCGCGTACTCGACATGGGCGGCGTTCCAGAACCGCAACTACTTCGCGGATCCCTACATCTCGCCGTTCTTCTCTCCGTGCCTCACGACCGCGTGCAAGGGCGACACGTTCCCCAAGCTGTTCACCGGCCCCAGCTTTCTCTCCCCCGCGCTCTACATCCTCATCGTGCCGCTGGGCTTCCGGCTCACCTGCTACTACTACCGCAAGGCCTACTACCGCTCGTTCTGGGCCTCCCCGCCGGCCTGCTCGGTGGCCGAGCCGCACAAGAGCTACAGCGGCGAGACCCGCTTCCCGCTCGTCTTCCAGAACGCGCACCGCTACTTCTTCTACCTCGGCTTGGTCTTCAACCTGATCCTGAGCTACGACGCCGTGCGGGCGTTCGACTTCCCGGACGGCTTCGGCTTCGGCCTGGGCACCGCGGTGCTGCTGGTCAACGCCGTCCTGCTGTGGATGTACTCCCTGTCCTGCCACTCCTGCCGCCACATCGTCGGTGGGCGGCTCAACAACTTCGGCAAGCATCCCTACCGGTACAAGGCGTGGACCTGGGTGTCCAGGCTCAACGCCCGGCACATGCAGCTCGCCTGGGCCAGCCTGATCTTCGTGGCCCTCACCGACGTCTACGTCCGGCTGGTCGCGAGCGGCGCCTTCTCCGACCCGAGGCTGTTCTAGATGAGCGACTACGAGACCCACGAGTACGACGTCGTCGTCATCGGCGCCGGCGGCGCCGGTCTGCGGGCGGCGATCGCGGCGCACGAGGCCGGCGCCCGCACGGCCGTCATCTGCAAGTCGCTGCTCGGCAAGGCCCACACGGTCATGGCCGAGGGCGGCATCGCCGCGGCGATGGGCAACGTCTACGAGGAGGACAACTGGCGGGTGCACTTCCGCGACACCATGCGCGGCGGCAAGATGCTGAACAACTGGCGGATGGCGCAGCTGCACGCGCAGGAGGCGCCGGACCGGGTCAACGAGCTCGAGGAGTGGGGCGCGGTATTCGACCGCACCCCGGACGGCCGGATCAACCAGCGTGACTTCGGCGGCCACCGCTACGCCCGGCTCGCCCACGTCGGTGACCGGACCGGGCTCGAGATGATCCGTACGCTGCAGCAGCGCACGGTCGCCCTCGGCATCGACGTGTTCATGGAGTGCACGGTCATGCGGCTGCTCCAGGACGCCGGGCGCATCGCCGGCGCGGTCGCGTACTGGCGCGATTCCGGTCGGTTCGTGACCTTCCGGGCGCCGGCCGTGGTGCTCGCCACCGGCGGGATCGGCAAGTCCTACAAGGTCACGTCGAACTCCTGGGAGTACACCGGCGACGGCCACGCGCTCGCGTTGTGGGCGGGCGCGTCGCTGCTGAACATGGAGTTCGTGCAGTTCCACCCGACCGGGATGGTCTGGCCGCCGTCGGTGAAGGGGATCCTGGTCACCGAGGGCGTGCGCGGCGACGGCGGCGTGCTGCGCAACTCCGAGGGCAAGCGGTTCATGTTCGACTACGTCCCCGACGTGTTCCGGTCCGAGACCGCGGACACCGAGGAGGAGGCCGACCGCTGGTACACCGACAAGAGGGGCGCTCGGCGTACGCCGGACCTGCTGCCCCGGGACGAGGTCGCACGGGCGATCAACACCGAGGTCAAGGCCGGCCGCGGCTCCCCGCACGGCGGGGTCTTCCTCGACATCGCCTCCCGGCATCCCGCGGAGTACATCAAGCGCCGGCTGCCCTCGATGTACCACCAGTTCAAGGAGCTGGCCGGGGTCGACATCACCAAGGACCCGATGGAGGTCGGTCCGACCTGCCACTACGTGATGGGCGGCGTCGAGGTCGACGCCGACACCCAGGCCGCCACCGTGCCGGGCCTCTATGCCGCCGGCGAGGTCGCCGGTGGCATGCACGGCTCGAACCGGCTCGGCGGCAACTCCCTCGGCGACCTGCTGGTGTTCGGGCTGCGGGCCGGACAGCACGCGGCGGCGTACGCCGGCTCGATCCCGGCCGACCGGCGGCCGACCGTGCCCGAGGACCAGGTGCGGGCGGCCACCCGGTCCGCGCAGGCGCCGTTCGACCGACTCGGCACGCCCGGTGCGGAGAACCCGTACGCGCTGCAGGTGGAGCTGCAGGAGTGCATGAACGACCTGGTCGGCATCATCCGCACCGCGAACGAGCTCGAGCGGGCGCTCAAGGAGATCGCGGTGCTCAAGGAGCGGGCCAGCCGGGTCGCGGTCGAGGGGCATCGGCAGTACAACCCCGGCTGGCACCTGGCGATGGACCTGCGCTGCCTGCTGGTCGTGTCGGAGTGCATCGCGCGGGCCGCGCTCGAGCGGCAGGAGAGCCGTGGGGGCCACACCCGCGACGACTATCCGAAGCCCGACGCGGAGTGGTCCACGCTCAACGTCGTCCTGCGTGAGGAGAACGGCGAGATCCGCCTCGCCCGCCAGCCGCTGCCGGTGATGCCCGCGGAGCTCGCCACCTTGTTCGAGGAGAAGTAGATGGCCGGGTACGACGTCACCCTGCGGCTGTGGCGCGGCGACGCGACCGGCGGCGAGTTCCGCGACTACACCGTCCCGGTCGACGAGGGTGAGGTGGTCCTCGACGCCGTGCACCACGTTCAGGCGATGCACGCCGGGGACCTTGCGGTGCGCTGGAACTGCAAGGCCGGCAAGTGCGGCTCGTGCAGCGCCGAGATCGACGGCCGGCCCCGACTGATGTGCATGACGCGGCTGGACACCTTCGAGCGGGGCAACACGATCACGGTCAACCCGCTGCGCGCGTTCCCGGTCATCCGCGACCTCGTCACCGACGTGTCCTTCAACTACCAGAAGGCCGGGCAGGTGCCGGCCTTCGCGCCCCGCCCCCGGGAGGCCGACGGCACGCACCGGATGTCGCAGGTCGACGTCGACCGGGTCCAGGAGTTCCGCAAGTGCATCGAGTGCTTCATGTGCCAGAACGTCTGCCACGTCATCCGCGACCACGAGGAGAACAAGCCGGCCTTCGCCGGCCCGCGGTTCTTTCTGCGCTACGCCGAGCTCGAGATGCACCCGTTGGACACCAACGACCGACGGCAGCTCGTCAAGGATCAGGCCGGCCTGGGACTGTGCAACATCACCAAGTGCTGCACCGAGGTCTGCCCCGAGGGCATCCACATCACCGACAACGGGATTATCCCGCTCAAGGAACGGGTGGTCGACGTGCGCTACGACCCGATGCTCTGGGGGGCCAGACAGTTCGGCGGTTCGCATGACGCCCCGCCGCAGCGCAGCAGCCTGCCGGCCCGGTTGGCGGTGCTGACCCTCGGCTTCGGCCTGATCGGCTGCCTCGCGCTGCTCGGACACGCCTGGCTGCTGGCCGCGATCGCCGGGGCGCCGGCGGTCGCGATCGGCCTGTACACGCAGATGGTGTCGGAGTCGACCGGTCAGCGCAGCCTGACGGTTGCCGGCATCACCGCCGGCGGGCTCGCGCTCGGGCTCGGGCTCGGGCTCGGCGGGTTCTTCTGACCTGAGCCGCCCGCCGGGCGCGCCCCGCGCTACGGCATCGCCGTACGCTGCGCGGATGAGCGCGTGCCCGGCCTGCGGTGCGCCCCACGGCGACGGCGCGAAGTTCTGCTCCGAGTGCGGCACCACGCTGCTGCCGCCGGCGGCCGAGGCGCAGACCCGAAAGACGTTGACCGCGCTGTTCTGCGACGTCACCGGCTCCACGGCGCTCGGGGAGCGGCGCGACGCCGAAGTGCTCCGCCAGGTGATGACCAGCTACTTCGCGGCGATGCGCAGGGTGCTGGAACGCCACGGCGGCAACGTCGAGAAGTTCATCGGGGACGCGGTCGTCGCGCTGTTCGGCGTACCTGTGCTGCACGAGGACGACGCGCTGCGGGCGGTGCGGGCGGCTTCCGAGATGCACGTCGCGCTGGCCGAGCTCAACGCCGAGCTCGACAGCTCCTACGGCGTGCGGCTGGAGATCCGGGTCGGGGTCAACACCGGCGAGGTCGTCGTCGGCTCCGGTGACCGCGGCACGGTGGCGACCGGCGACGCGGTGAACCTGGCCGCCCGGCTGGAGCAGCACGCCGACCCGGGGCAGACGCTGGTGGGCGCCGGCACCTGGCGGCTGGTCCACGACGCGGCCGAGCTCGTCGCGGTGCCGCCGCTGACCCTGAAGGGCAAGGCCGAACCGGTACCTGCCTGGCGGCTGGTCGCCGTCGACGACGTGACCGCTCCCCTCGACCGCGGCCGGCGGGGTCTGCGCTCGCCGCTCGTCGGCCGGCAGGCCGAGCTGGCCCTGCTTCGACAGGCGTTCCGGCGCTGCGTGGCCGACCGCACCTGCCAGCTGGTGACGATTCTCGGCACCGCCGGGGTGGGCAAGACCCGGCTCCTCGCCGAGCTCGTCGGCGACCTCGGTCCGGCCCGGGTGCTGCCGGGGCGGTGCCTGTCCTACGGCGAGGGCACCGCGTTCTGGCCGTTGGCGGAGATGCTGCGGGCCGCGGCCGGCCTGCCGGTCGGCGGGACCGCCGCGGACGGGCGAGCGCGGGTGGCCGAGCTGCTCGCCGGCGAACCCGACGCGGCCGTGGTCGTCGAGCGGCTGGCACCGCTCGCCGGGCTCGGCGGCGTCGTCGGCTCCGCCGAGGAGACCCACTGGGCGGTCCGCCGGTGGGTCGAGGCGTTGGCCCGTCACTCGCCGCTGGTCCTCGTCGTCGACGACGTGCACTGGGCCGAGCCGGCGATGCTCGACGTCATCGAGCACCTCGCGGACTGGGTGCGCGACGCGCCGGTGCTGCTCGTCTGCCTGGCCAGGCCGGAGTTCCTCGACGCCCGACCGGGCTGGGCCGGCGGCAAGCTGAACTCGAGCACCGCCCTGCTGGCGCCGCTCGGTGACCCCGAGGTGGGCACCCTGCTCGGCAACCTGCTCGACGGGGTGGGCCTCGACGCCGCCGTCGGGGCGCGGATCCGCTCGACCGCCGGGGGCAACCCGCTGTTCGTGGAGCAGCTGCTGGCGATGCTCGTCGACGACGGGCTGCTACGCCGGGTCGGTGGGCGCTGGGCGCCGCTCACCGACCTGCCGCAGCTCGACCTGCCGCCCACGATCACCGCGCTGCTCGCCGCCCGGCTCGACCGGCTGGCCGCCGGCGAGCGCCGGGCCCTGCAGGCGGCCTCCGTCGCGGGCGAGGTGGGCTATCTCGGTGCGGTGGGGCAGTTGCTGACCGACGCCTCGCCCGACGTCGTACGGCGCGACCTGCTGGCCCTGGTCCGCAAGGACCTGCTCCGCCCCGTCGCCTCCGACATCGCCGGCGAGCAGGGCCTGCGGTTCGTGCACGTGCTGGTCCGGGAGTCGGCGTACCAGTCGCTGCCGAAGGGTCGCCGGGCCGACCTGCATGAGCGTTTCGCCCGGTGGCTCACCGGACGCGCGTCCGCCGACGACATCGACGAGTTCGTCGGCTACCACCTGGAGCAGGCCTACCGGTTACGCGCCGAGCTGGGTCCGGTCGACGACACCCTGCGCGGGCTGGCGGTCGAGGCGGCCGGGCGGTTGGCGGCGGCCGCCGCCCGGATCGGGAGCAGCTTCCCGGGCTCGGTGCGGATGCTGCTGCAGCGTGCCTGCGACCTGCTGCCGGCCGACGCGGCCGAGCGGCCCGAGCTGTTGATCCGGCTGGGCGTGGCGCGTCGGATGACCGGCCGGCTCGGGGCGGCCGTCGAGGCCTTCGAACAGGCCCGGCTGGCGGGTGTGCACGCGGGCGACGAGCTGCTCGTTGCCCGCGCGGAGCTCTACGTTCTCGGCGTCCGGCTCACCACCGACCGGGAGCTCTCCGTCGACTCGGTCCTGACCCGGGCCGGTGACGGGGTCGTCCTGTTCGAGGCGCGAGGAGACGACGACGGGCTGTTCGCGGCGTACCGGCTGCAGGCCGTCTGCCTGAACCTGCGCGGTGACTGGGACGAGATGGGCGCCGTGCTCGGTCGCGCCGAGCAGGTGGCCCGGCGCACCGGTGACCTGCAGGCGCTCGCCAGCACCCGCCGGGCCCTGCTCAGCGTGCTGATGTGGGGCTGGACCCCGGCCGCCGAGGCGCTGGCCCGCACCGAGGAGATGGCCGCCGACCAACCGAGCGTGTCGTTCGAGTTCCAGGCCTTCGTCGACCTGCTCCGGGCGGTGTTCTACGCGATGCTCGACCGGGAGCCGGAGGCTCGGGCCGCCCTGGCGCGCGGGGTGCGGGGGCTCGACATCGGCACCGACCTGGCCGTCGCGATCTTCGGCAACATCGGGGGGTACGCCGCGATGATCCTGCGGGATCTCGAGCTGGCCGACCGGCTGCTGCTGACCAGCGCCGAGCGGTTGCAGGGGATCGGGGAGACCGTGCGGCTGGCGACCGTCAGCGCCATGCTGGGCGCGGTCCGGCTCGACCGCGGCGACGGGGAATCGGCCGTGTCCTGGGCCCGGACCAGCCGCCAGGTCACCTCCGACGCGGACGCCGACGCGCAGAGCCGCTGGCGCGCCCTGCAGGCCCGGCTGGACGCCCGAGCCGGCCGACTGGACTCGGCCCGCCGACTGGCGGACGAGGCCGTGGACTGGTCCGACCGCACCGACCAGAGCGATGTGCCGGCCGACGCGAGGGTGGCCCGGGCCGAGGTGCTGCGGGCGGCCGGCGACGAGGAAGGAGCCTCCCGGTCACTGCGGGAGGCGCTCGAACGCTACGTGCGCAAGCAGAACCGGCGCGGCGCCCGGCGGGTCGAGGCGCTGCTCGCCACCGCCGCGGAAGCCGTGCCACGGTGACGGCGCACCGGCTGCTCCTGCTCCGGCACGCGAAGTCGAGCTGGTCCGACGAGGGCAGCCCCGATGTCGAGCGCCCGCTGAACCGCCGTGGCGAGCGGGATGCGACAGCGCTCGGGACCTGGCTGGTGGCGAACGTCGCCACGCCGGACCTGGTGCTGTGCTCGGCCGCGGTACGGGCCCGGCAGACGTGGGAGCGAGCCGCCGCTGCCTACGGTCGGCCGGCCCGGCTGCGGATCGACATGCGGCTCTACGGCGCGAGCCCGACCGGGTTGCGCGCCGTCCTCGCCGAGCTGGCGGAGGAGTGCTCGGACGTGCTGGTGGTCGCCCACAACCCCGGCCTGCACGAGCTCGCGGTGGAGCTGACCGGCGGGGCGGCCCGCGAGCTGGCCGAGTTCCCCACCGCAGCACTGGCCGAGCTCGACAGCGACTCGGCCTGGACCGACCTGGGGTTCGGTGCCGCCGTACTGCGGCGGATGAGCACGCCCCGGACGCGCTGATCCGGTGCCCGGCACCCGGCGGAGCCGGTCAGCCGGCCGGCCGGAAACTGGCGTAGACGGCGGCGCGGATCGCCGCGGAGGCGTCCCAGGCCGACGAGCGGGTCTGGAAGTACACGGCGTAGCCGCGGCCGCCGTTGACCAGTCCGCGGTCGAGGGCGTGCAGCGCGGACCCGCCCGCGGTGTAGGTGAACTCCCAGTCGGCGGCGTCGCTGTAGCCGGCCAGGCTGATCGTTTCGAGCCGGATCCGCTGGTAACCGGAGTGCCGGGTGCGGAACGACGCCTCCAGCGCCCGCCAGTCCCCGACCGCGGAGGCGTCCGCGGGGCTTTTCGTGTCGACCCGGATGTAGCGTCCACCGGCCGGGTCGACGATGTCGAGCTGGGTGCCGTGGTGCTGGACGGTCCAGCCGGTGGGGTGGGCCAGCGACCAGCCGACCGCTGGGTCTCGGTAGGTGACGAACCCGGTGGGCAGGCCACCCGTCGAGCCCGCCGTCGAGCCGGTCCCGCTCGAGCCGGTGGCCGATCCGGTGCCGGTGCCCGTGCTGCCACCGGTGCCGGTGCCGCCCGAGCCGGTGCTGCCGCCGGAGCCGCCGCTGGCGCTGCCGGCCCCGGGGCTGGTCCCGCTGCTCGCTGGTCCGCCGGCCGCCGCGGACGAGCCGGCGGTCCGGCGATCCGGTGACCCGCCGCGGTGGGCGGTCGCGGCCACGACGGCGGCGCCGAGCAGACCGAGCAGCAGCAGCACGACCACGGCGGGGGTGCGCCGGCCACCGGGCCGGCGAACCGTGACCGTTCGCGACGTCGCCGCGCCTGCTGGCGGGCGGGGGGGTGGCGCCAGCCGAGTGGGCTGCGGCGCGGGGGTCGGCCGGGTGACCGGTCGGGTCGCCGCCGGCGATGGCGGGGGCAGCGGCGACGCCGGCGACACCGGCAACGCGATGGTCCGCCCCCCGGTCTCGGGCTCCACCGGCCGCTGCCGCGGGTCGGTGGCGACACCAGGCTGACCGGCGGTCTCCCGGATGACGGCCCGCAGCGCCGCGCGGGCCTCGGGCGCGGTCATCCGCCAGAACGGGTCCTTGCGCAGCAGGGCGGTGATGACCTCGCTGAGCGGGCCCGGGGCGGTGAACGGCTGCGGCGGCTCGCTCACGACCGCGGTCA
>JBBSHH010000038.1:0-22756 GCA_038253225.1 Mycobacteriales bacterium
AAGTTGCCGAGCCCGTAGTCGACGTACGCGCCCCGCGACCAGCCGCCGCCGAGCAGCACGTGGGCGTGCGAGCCGACGATGACGTCCGCACCGGCGTCGACGAGGCGGCGGGCCAGCGCTCGCTGCGCGTCGATGGGGCAGCCGGACAGCTCCCGGCCCCAGTGCAGGTAGACCACGACGGTGTCGCTGCCCGGTCGGGCTGCTCGGACGGCGGCGACCAGCCGGTTCTCGTCCTTGGCCGAGGCCAGCCCGGGTTTGCCCGGTCCGGCGGTCCATGCCGACGCCAGGTTGTCGTCGAGGACCTGGGTCGCGCCCAGCACCGCGATCCGCTGACCGCGGATCGTGGTCCGGTACGGACGGAACGCCGCGGCCTCGTCCGGGCCGGCGCCGATCAGCGGGAAGTGGGCGGCCGCGGCGGCGGCCAGCCCGTCCCGCAGCCCCACCAGCCCGTAGTCCATGCCGTGGTTGTTGGCCTCGGTCGCGACGTCGATCCCGGCGGCCGCCAGCGCGGTGAATGCCGACGCGGAGGCCCGGAAGGTGAACTGCTTGGCGGCTGGGGTGCCGCGGGTGGTCACCGCCGTCTCGAGGTTGACCACCGCCAGGTCGGCGACCCGCAGCAGCCCGGCCATCGGGCCGACCGCGGTCCGCGGGTCGGCGGCTAGCCGGGCGCCGGGGGAGCCGGTGAAGTGCACGTCCCCGCCGAACGTGATCGTGACCGGCGCGCCGGTCGGCCGGTGGTCGGCCGGGGCCGCGCGGGTCGCACCGGCCACCCTGGCCGCCGGCACCCGGGCCGCCGGCGACCCGGATCCGCCGGCCGACCGCGCGACACCAGCAGCGGTGGCGCCGCGACCGGCCGGCCGGTCACCGGCAGCCCCGGAACAGCCGGCGAGCCCGGCTCCGGCGGCGACCGCGAGAACGGCCAGGGCGGCGGCACGTCGGGTCAGCGGGGGCTCCCGGGCCTCGAGGTCGGGGGGGGACGCGGACAGCGTTGCACGGGCCGGGTCGCTGGGACGGGACCGCGGCGCCGGGTCGCTCAGATCGGCAGGTCCACGACCAGCGCCCGGTGGTCCGAGAGCGGCAGCTGCACCGCGCTGGCGGCCGTCGCGGCGGGCAGCCCGCCGGAGGACAGCAGATGGTCGATCTGCCACCGCGGCTGGGGTGAAGGGTAGGTGAGCAGCCGCGCCAGCGCGGTCCACCGGGTCACCGCCGCCGGCACCGGTCCGGGCAGGTTCAGGTCACCGAGCAGCACCTGCGGGCGGGGCAGGCCGCGCAGTCCACGCAGCAGCAACCGCAGCTGGACGGCGTTCCAGCCGGGCACGAACGACAGGTGGGTGGTGACCACCGTCAGCGGCCCCTGGGCCGAGTCGACCACCGCCGCCAGACCCACCCGCGGCTCATCGGGCAGCAGCAGCAGCCGCCGGCTGCCCGGCAGCAGCACCGGTGAGCGCACCGGCGCGGCCGGCAGCCGGACGAGCCGCCACTGCCGGACCGGTCGCCGGGAGAGCAGCGCGACGCCGTACGCCGGGCCGGGCTCGGCCTCGTCGGCGTCGACGGCGGCTCGCCACCGCTCCCCCGGCGTACCGGTGATCGCCGCGGCGAAGCGCCAGTCGGTCGCGCCGGCCGCGGCCGCCGCGATCTCGGTGAGGTGCAGCAGCCCCGACCGCTGCTGGTCCCGGTCGACCTCCTGCAGCCCCACCACGTCCGCGTCGAGCGTGCGGACCGCGGCGCGGAGCCGGTCCGGGTCGACCAGGCCGTCCGGGAGCGACACGCCGTGCAGCAGGTTGAACGTGGCCAGCCGCATCTCAGCGGGTCCGGGCCGGGGCGGCGCTCACCCCGCCATCCAACCGTGTGGTCCCGACCACCGGAGCTAGGCTCCGGCGCCATGGACGGCAACGGGGAACGCGACGAGGCGGCCGGCGGCGGGAGCGGGGGGGTCCGGGACTACGTGCGGTCGCATGCGCAGCGGCTCTACGACGACCTCGACGCGTGGCTGCGGATCCCCAGCGTCGGCGCCGACCCGGAGCGCGCGGGCGACGTCCGGCGCAGCGCCGACTGGCTGCTCGGGGCCCTGCGACGCACCGGCTTCCCCACCGTCGAGGTCTGGGAGACCGCGGCCGCCGACGGTCGGGCCGGGCTGCCCGCGGTCTTCGCGGATTGGCCGAGCGAGGACTCGGGCGCCCCGACCGTGGTCGTCTACGGACACCACGACGTGCAGCCCGTCGACCCGGAGGAGCTCTGGGAGACGCCACCGTTCGAGCCCACCGTGCGCGGCGAGGAGCTGTTCGCCCGCGGCGCCATCGACGACAAGGGTCAGGTGCTGTTCCACCTGCTCGGCCTCGACGCGCATCTGGCCGCGACCGGTCGGACCAGCCCGGCCGTTCATCTCAAGGTGCTGGTGGAGGGGGAGGAGGAGTCCGGGTCGCCGAACTTCGCCCGGCTGCTGCGGGAGCGGCGGGACCGGCTCGGCTGCGACGTCGTCGTGGTCAGCGACACCGGGATCTGGGACCGCGACACCCCGACCGTCTGCACCGGCATGCGGGGGCTGACCGACTGCCAGGTCGACCTGCACGGACCCGACGTCGACCTGCACTCCGGCTCGTTCGGCGGGGCGGTGCCCAACCCGTTGACGGTGCTGGCCCGGCTGCTGGCCGGCCTGCACGACGCGGCCGGGCGGATCGCGCTCCCCGGCTTCTACGACCGGGTGCGGGAGCTGACCGCCCAGGAACGGGAGCTGTTCGACCGGCTGCCCTACGACGAGGCACGGTGGCTGCGGACCGCGGCCAGCCGGGCGACGTACGGCGAGGCCGGCTTCTCCACGCTCGAACGGATCTGGGCCCGGCCGACCGCCGAGGTCAACGGCGTGTGGGGCGGCTACACCGGGCCCGGTCACAAGACGATCGTGCCGTCCGACGCGCACGCGAAGCTGTCCTTCCGGCTGGTCGCCGACCAGGACCCGCTCGAGGTGGCGGTCGCGGTGCGGGCGTACGTCGCCGGCGCCGTCCCCTCGGGGATCGAGGCGAGCGTGCACTTCGAGGGTCCCGGCGTGCGGCCGGTGCTGAGCCGGCTCGACCACCCGGCCACCGGCGCGGTGATGGCGGCGTTGGCCAAGGCGTTCGACACCGAGGTGTTGTCGATGCGCGAGGGCGGCAGCGGCCCGGAGGCCGACCTGGCCGAGATCCTCGACGCCCCGGTGGTCTTCCTCGGCGTCGGCCTGCCCGACGACCGCATCCACGCCCCCAACGAACGGGTGGTGCTGCCGATGCTGCTCAAGGGTGCGGAGGCCGCCGCGCACCTGTGGGAGGGACTGCCGGGCGCGCTGCGGTGACGCCGCCCCCGCCGCCGCCGCCCGCCCCGACCACCGACCCGGCCGGCTCGACCGGGAGGGTGCCGGCGCTGTCCCGGGCGTTGGTCGACCGCGCCGCCGAGCGCCGCGGTGACGACGGGTGGCTGGCCAGCGCCTGGGCCGACCCGCGCAGCCGGGTGCTGGTCGTCGACGACGGACGCACATTGGCCGACGTCGCCGACCGGCTGGTGCTGCTCGGCGTCGAGGAGGCCCCGGCCGGCGACCGGTACTTCCTCGGCGTCGAGCCGGACGGGACGCCGTACTGGGCGGTCGTCGCGCCGCTGCCGCCCCGCCCGGGGAGCCGGCCCCGGACGCTGCGCGAGATCGGTGCCGGGCTGGACGACCGCGGCGTGGGGCTGTTCGCGCACGCGGTCGGGTTGGCGAACTGGCACGCCACCCACCCGCGCTGCCCGCGCTGCGGCACGCCGACGGTGCCGACGCTCGGCGGTCACGTCCGGCGCTGCCCGGCGGACGGCAGCGAGCACTTCCCGCGGACCGACCCGGCGGTGATCATGCTCGTCCACGACGCCGCCGACCGGTGCGTACTCGGTCGCGGCCCCGGCTGGCCGCCGGGTCGCTACAGCGTGCTCGCCGGGTTCGTCGAACCCGGGGAGTCGGCCGAGCAGGCGGTGGCCCGTGAGGTGGCCGAGGAGGTGGGGTTGGGTTTGGCCGAGCTCCGCTACACCGCGAGCCAGCCGTGGCCGTTCCCCAGCAGCCTGATGCTGGCGTTCACCGCCCGAGCCACCGGCACCGACCTACGGGTCGACCCGGCCGAGCTCGCCGACGCCGGCTGGTGGTCGCGGGCGGAGCTGCGCGCCGCCGTCGGGCGCGGCGATCTCAGCCTGCCGCCGCCGGTGTCGATCGCGCGGCGGCTCCTCGACGACTGGCTCGCCGCCAGCACTCACCCACACCGGGAGGACCGATGATCGAGGGCTATCTCGACGTCCGGGGGCACCGCAGCTGGTACCGGGTCCGCGGCGAGCTGACCGCCGAGCGCACACCGGTGGTGATCTGCCACGGCGGCCCCGGGTCGACGTCGGACTATGTCTGGCCGATCGCCGAGCTGGCCCGCGACGGTCGCGGCACCGTCGTCTACGACCAGCTCGGCAACGGCCGCAGCGACCACCTACCGGAGGCCCCCGCGGAGTTCTGGACCGTGGAGCTGTTCCAGGACGAGCTGGTGGCGCTCACCGAGCACCTGGGCATCGCCGGGCGATACGCCGTGGTCGGCCAGTCCTGGGGCGGCATGCTGGCGATGGAGCACGCCATCCGCCAGCCGCCCGGTCTACGCTCGATCGTCGTCGCGGACTCCCCGGCGTCGATCCCGCTCTGGGTCCGCGAGGCCAACCGGCTGCGCGCCCAGCTGCCGCCCGACGTCCAGCAGACGCTGCTGCGGCACGAGGCCGCGGGCACCACCGACGACCCCGAGTACGAGGCCGCCTGCCGGGTCTTCTACCTGCGGCACGTGTGCCGCATCGACCCGTTCCCGCCGCTGCTGCAGGCCACCTTCGACGCGATGGCGAGCGACCCGACCGTGTACGCGACGATGAACGGGCCCAGCGAGTTCCACGTCGTGGGCACCATCAGCGACTGGGACATCACCGAGGAGCTCGGCCGCATCACCGTGCCGACGCTGCTGGTCTCCGGCCGGTACGACGAGGCGACGCCGGTCGTCGTGCAGCCCGTGAAGGACGGCATCCCGGGGAGCGAGTGGGTGGTGTTCGAGAACTCGAGCCACACGCCGCACCTCGAGGAGCCGGAGCGCTTCCTCGACGTGGTCGGGGACTTCCTCCGCCGCCACGACTGAGGCCGACCGCGGTCGCCGGCCCCGCCGGTCAGCGGCCGCCGCCGCCGCTGAGCCGGCTGAGCAGCGCCGGGCGGGCCGGGTCGTCCCACCGGACGACGAGGTCCGCCACGACCGCGGGGCCGACCTCCGCGTCGTAGCGGTCGTAGGCCGCCAGCTCCCGGTCTGCGTCGGCGACGGGGGTACGGCGCCGACGGGCGGCCGGGTTCAACGCCAGGTGCACCACCAGGTCGAGGTCGCCGGCGAGCTCCGGGTGCAGCAGGAACGGCCCGTCCAGCAGCAGGACCGCCCGGGCCGGCGCCGGCCGGCGGGCCGCCCGGGTGGACCGGTCGGTCCCCGGGTCGCGCAGCGTCGGCAGGTACGGCCGGCCAGCGGCCAGCGGCCGCAGCACCTCCCGGCGCAGCGCGCCAGTGTCGTACCAGTCCTCGTAGAACGAGTCCGGGTCGTCGCGGCCGTGCTCGAGGCGCAGCGACGCGGGCCGCAGGAAGTCCTGCGCGCAGACCCGCAGCGGCGGCCGGCTCCGCAGCGCCAGCCGGCCGGCCAGCTCGTCCGCCAACCGGTGCCCACCCGCGGACCGCGGGCCGTCCAGGCCCACCCGGAGCACCCCGGTCGGACGGCGATCGGCCACGGCGTGGGCGAGCCGGTCGAGCAGCGTCGCCGCCGTCAGCGGTTCCGGTCGAGCGGGGAGCCCGCCGCCGGACCCGCCGCTAGCGGCGACCGGCGAGCTCAGGAGGCAGCGGCACGGCGTGGTCGCTCACCGAGGCGACGACCTGGCGGGCCAGGTCGTGGACGCGCCGGCCGCGGGAGCGGGCCGCCTTGCGCAGCCGCTCGAACGCCGCCCGGGACGAGATGTGCTGGCGCTCGGCCAGCACCCCGATCGCCTGCTCGACGATGACTCGGGCGGCCAGCGCGTGCTCGAGCTGGGTCACCGAGAGCCGCAGCTGGGCGACCTCGTCGAGCTCGCCCTCCGGCCGGGTCGGGCGCCCACCGGAGCCGAGCTCCCCGGCGATGAGGTCGGCCAGCACCATCGCGCTGGTCAGGTCGGAGTTCTCCTCACCCTGCACCCGCCAGCCGGCCGGGGTCCGGCGGATGACCAGCTCCTCCTCCGCGAGCTGCTCGAGGTGCGCCTCGATGATCTGGGCCAGGTCCTGGAACACCGCCAGGGTGGCCTCGTCGACCTCGACCGCGCCGCGGTCCACCCCGCACAGCGTCCCGACCGGCACCCCCTCGGCGTTGCGGATGGGGACGCCGACGTAGGACCGGACGCCGAACCGCTCCCGGGCGGGGGTGTCGACGTAGTCGGGGTCGTGCTCGGCGTCCGCGGTGCTGGGTGCGGCGCCGGCCAACATCCGGGCGCAGAAGGAGTCGACACGCTGGAACGACGTCCCCTCGGTGACCCCAGGCCAGCTGCCGTACACGCGCTCGAAGGTGAACGTGTCGTCGGTGAGGCCGCCGATGAAGACGACCTCCATCCCGAGCAGGGTGGCGGCGGTCGACAGGGCGGCGCCGATCGCCGGATGGCGTAGGTCCGTTGAGATCGTCACGGGCACCTTCCCGAGTCGAGCGACGCCGCGGCTGCGGCGACGCCGGTGGTGCGGCGAGCACGAGACGACGGTGCGGCCTCGGCTGTGCGGGACACCATTGTGCTGGTCTTTACCCAAGCGCGGGTCGACATGTCGGAACGGCGGGATGTGCGGAGCCTATGCCGGGGTCGCAGCACCCCCGCGTGCCGGCCGCCGGTCTCAGGCGGTTCGACGTAGCCGCTCGGTGACCGCCACCAGCGACGGGTTGGTCAGCGCGGTGCCGTCCGGGAAGACCACGGTCGGCACCGTCTGGTTGCCGCCGTTGACCGACATGACCAGATCCGCCGCGGCCGGGTCGGCGTCGATGTCGACGTCGACGTAGCCGATGCCCTCCCGGTCGAGCTGACGCTTGAGCCGGGTGCAGTACCCGCACCACGGGGTGCTGTAGATCGTCAGCTCGGCTGCCATGCGGGTGAACCTCCGGAGGGCCAGGGTGGGGCGGGGCGCGGTCTCCGGTGGTGGCCGGAAGGGGGCGCGGCGGTGCCCCACCGAGAAACGGAACGCCCCCGGCCGCCCGCTGCTTCCCGTCCACCCCCACTGTCAGGATGTCCCCCATGTCACCGGACGCCGTTCTCGACGGGCTCGACCCGGAGCAGCGGGCCGCGGCGGCCGCGGTCACCGGTCCGGTGTGCATCCTCGCCGGCGCCGGCACCGGCAAGACCCGCGCGATCACCCACCGGATCGCCTACGCGGTCCGCAGCGGTGCGGTGCCGTCCTCGCAGCTGCTGGCGGTGACGTTCACCGCCCGGGCGGCCGGGGAGATGCGCGGCCGGCTGCGCGGGCTCGGGGTGGGGGGCGTGCAGGCCCGCACCTTCCACGCCGCCGCGCTGCGCCAGCTGGGCTACTTCTGGCCGCGGGCCGTCGGCGGCCCGTTCCCGGCCCTCGTCGAGACGAAGTTCCGCCCGCTCGGGGAGGCGGTGAGCCGCTGCCGGCTGGCAGCCGGGCGCACCGAGCTGCGCGACCTGGCCAGCGAGGTGGAGTGGGCGAAGGCGACCCAGGTCGGCCCCGAGGACTATCCGGCGGCGGCTGCCCGGGCCGGCCGGGTGCCCCCGCGGGACCCGGCCGAGGTGGCCCGGGTCTACGCGGCGTACGAGATGGTCAAGCGGGACCGCGGCCTGGTCGACTTCGAGGACCTGCTGCTGCTGATGGCTGCGGTGATCGAGGAGCACGCGGACGTGGCCGCCGAGCTGCGCAGCCGCTACCGGCATTTCGTCGTCGACGAGTACCAGGACGTCAACCCGCTCCAGCAGCGGCTGCTCGACGCGTGGCTGGGGGGCCGCGACGACGTCTGCGTGGTCGGCGACGCCAGCCAGACGATCTACTCCTTCACCGGTGCCTCGGCTGGCTACCTGCTCGGGTTCCCGCGCCGGCACCCGGGGGCGACCGTGGTCCGGCTGGTCCGGGACTACCGCTCCTCCCCGCAGGTCGTCACGCTGGCGAACGCCGTGCTGGCCCAGGCCAGGCCGGCGGCGGCCCGACTCGAGCTGGTCGCCCAGCGTCCGGCCGGCCCCGCCCCGGAGTTCCGTGAGTACGACGACGAGGTGGCCGAGGCCACCGAGATCGCCGGCCGCTGCACCGAGCTCGTGGCGGCCGGCATCCCGGCCCGGGAGATCGCGGTGCTGTACCGGGTCAACGCCCAGTCGCAGACCTACGAGGCGGCGCTGACCGCGGCCGGGGTGCCCTACCTGCTCCGCGGCGGGGAGCGCTTCTTCGACCGTCCGGAGATCCGCAAGGCGGTGCTGCTGCTGCGGGGAGCAGCCCGCTCCGGGGAGCCGGGGGAGAGCCTGCGCCCGGCGGTGACCGCGGTGCTCGCCGGCGCCGGCTGGTCCCCGCAGCCGCCGGCCGGGTCGGGAGCCGCCCGCGAGCAGTGGGAGTCGGTGGCGGCGCTGGTCCGGCTCGCCGACGAGCTGGCCGCGGCGGACCCGGCGGCCGGGCTGCCGGCGTTCTGTGCGGAGCTGGAGGAGCGCGCGGCGGCGCAGCACGCACCGGTGGTGGACGGCGTCACGCTGGCCTCGCTGCACGCCGCGAAGGGGCTCGAGTGGGAGGCGGTGTTCCTGGTCGGGCTGGTCGACGGCACCGTGCCGATCGTGCACGCCAGCACGCCCGAGCAGGTCGAGGAGGAGCGCCGGCTGCTCTACGTCGGGGTGACCCGGGCCCGTAGCCGGGTGTCGTTGAGCTGGGCGTTGGCCCGCGCCCCCGGCGGCCGGCGCAGCCGCCGGCCCAGTCGGTTCCTCGACGGGCTGCGGCCCGCGGGGCCTGGCCAGGCCGCGGCGGCACCGGCCGGCCGGCCGGCGCGGGGCGCTCGGCGCGGCGGTCCGCCCCGGTGCCGGGTCTGCGGCCGGCCGCTCGCGGCGGCGGTGGAGCGCAAGCTCGGCCGCTGCGAGAGCTGCCCCGCCCAGCTCGACGAGGCACTGTTCGCCCGGCTGCGGGACTGGCGGCTGGAGCAGGCCCGCGGGCAGTCGCAGCCGGCGTTCTGCGTGTTCACCGACGCGACCCTGACCGCCATCGCCGAGGCTCGGCCGGCCAGTGCGGGGGCGCTGGCGGAGATCCCCGGCATCGGGCAGCGCAAGCTCGACCGGTACGGCTCCGATGTGCTGGCTCTGGTCGCCGGCCAACCGGTCGGGCGCGGATGAGCATCCCCCGCCGATGGCTGTCCGGTGACCGACAGTTAAACCCGTTGCCCCCGCCGGAGCGGGGGCCCTACTCTGCGGTCAGCACATCCGCGTCCGGTGCACGGAGCGACCACACGAGAGGCAGGTGCCCGATGTCGAACTACACGCAGGCGGCGCCGTCGGCTCGTCGTGTCCGCGGGTGTGCCTCGCGCACCGACCAGACCGTCGGGATGTGGGAGCACGTCGGTATCGACGGGATCCGGGTGCCCGCGGCCCGTCCGTTCGGCGCTGCCGTCGCGTTCGGCCCGACGATGCGCACCACGGCGACCGTTGTCGGCCCTATCACCGCGGCCAGCAACAAGCTCCCGGTCGACGGTGCCGTCGACGGCGCGGGTGTCCGCACCTGGAATCCACCGGTCTAGGTCCTCGACCACCGGCCCCCTCCAGGCCGCGGAACCCCACCCGGGATCCGCGGCCTGTTGTTTTGTCCGAACCACGAGTTCGACCACGGCTTCAAGGAGGTGGCAGGAATGCAGGACCGCTCGTCCTCCGAGCGTACGAGCGTCGCGCTGCCCTGCCGGCAGCACGATCCAGAACTGTTCTTCGCCGAGTCCCCGGCCGACGTCGAGTTCGCCAAGGCGTTGTGCCTCGACTGCCCGATGCGGGCGGTCTGCCTCGCCGGTGCCCTCGACCGGCGCGAGCCGTGGGGTGTCTGGGGCGGCGAGCTGTTCGTCCAGGGTGTGGTCGTGGCCCGCAAGCGGCCACGGGGACGCCCCCGCAAGGAGGTGGCCGCTTGACCGACCCCCGCGCCCACAACATCGCCCACAACGTGACCCGACGGCGCGCCCGGCTCGTCCGGCGCGCCCCGAGCCTCGCCGAACCAGACCACATCGGAGGAGAGCCGAACCATGGTGCTGATGCACGAAGAGCTCGCCCGCGCCCGAATGCGCGAGGCCGAGCGGGAAGCCCGCGCCGTCCGCCTCAGGGTCGCGCTGCGCCGGCAGCGGCGAGCCGAGGAGGCGGCCCACCGGGCCCGCCTCGTCCTCGCCGTCGCCGTCGCCGTCGCCCGTTGACGGCCCAACCCGCCGCCCCGGCGGCCCGTGTCGACGGGCCCCGGGGCGGTGGCATGCGTGCCGGTCGAGGCCGCGGGGAAGACCAGCCGCCGTGTCGGTGTCGTGCTCGTCGTGCGGAGTGACCGTCGCGGAGCCGCCGCTGACGTGGGTCCGACAGTCCTCCGAGCGCGGACCGCAGTGGCTGTGCGAGTCCTGCACGAGGACCAACCTGCGAGGCATCGAGAGCCGCCTCGACGCCGACTGGTGGTGACCCGGGCGGCTGCCGGGGCCGGCCGGGAGTCACTCGGCCGGCGGTAGCACGACGGCTGTTCGCTCCGGGGTGGGAACGCTTGTCGGGGGCGGCACCAGGCGGCGTCGCGCCGGCCGGACCGGCGGGCCGGCGAAGCCGGGCAGCCACCGCAGCATCTCGGCCCGGAACTCGCCCTCGCTGCCGAGCTGGCAGAGCACCCCGATGCCGCCGAGCGTCACCCGGTGGATGAGCAGGTACGCCGGCGGGAGGTTGAGCTGGCGGCCGAGCTGGGCGGCCGGGGAGCGCGGGTCGCCGACCCGGGCGGCCTGCCCCCGCAGCCAGGCCCGGCTGAACCGGAACCGTTCCTCGAGCACCGGGGCGAGCAGCGGCTTGAGGTAGCTCAGTGTCTCCACCGGGTCGATGTCGATCGCGCCCCGCACGAAGCCCTGCTCCCGCAGCCCGGTCAGGACCGCGACCGCCTGGTCGGAGATCGCCAGCCGGCACAGCTCGCCGATCGGGCGGGGCAGCCCGCCCGGCAGCCGGTTCACCGCGCCGTAGTCGATCACGCCGAGGCGGCCGTCTGGCAGCAGCCGGAAGTTGCCGGGGTGCGGGTCGGCGTGCAGCAGCCCGACCCGGGCCGGGCCGGAGAACAGGAACCGGACCAACAGCAGGCCGGCGCGGTCCCGCTCGGCGGCGCTTCCCGAGTCGATGATCGACGACAGCGGTCGACCGTCGATCCACTCGCTGACCAGCACCCGCTCCGCCTGGGCCACGACCGGCGGCACGACGATGTCCGGGTCGCCGGCGTACGCCGCCGCGAAGGCCGCCTGCGCCTGCGCCTCCAGCCGGTAGTCGAGCTCCTCGGCGACCCTGGCCCTGAGCTCGGTGAGCAGCGGCTTGACGTCGAGGCCCGGGCTGACGATGGAGAACAGCCGGGCGACCCGGGCGAGCTGGGTCAGGTCGGAGAGCAGCGCCGGCCCGGCGCCCGGGTACTGGACCTTGACCGCCACCGCGCGCCCGTCCGCCCACACGGCCCGGTGCACCTGCCCGATCGAGGCGGCCGCCGCGGGCCGGTCGTCGAAGGACCGGAACTGCCGGCGCCAGGCCGGCCCGAACCCGCTGCGGAGGACGCCGTGCACCGCCGCGGCAGGCAGCGGCGGCGCGGCCTCCTGCAGCTTGGTCAACGCGGCCCGGTACGGCGCCGCGACCTCCTCCGGCAGCGCCGCCTCGAACACCGACAGCGCCTGGCCGAACTTCATCGCCCCGCCCTTGAGCTCCCCGAGCACCTTGAAGATCTGCTCGGCGGTGCGCTGCTGCAGCTCGGTCGCGACGAGCTCCGCGGGCCGGCCGCCCATCCGCTTCCCGAGCCCGAGAGTGGCCCGGCCGGCAACCCCCAACGGGAGCGTGGCGAGCTTCGCCCCCCTGAAGAGCGCGCGCCGCGGGATGTCGCTCACCGGAACATCATCACCCGCCGACCGCCGCCGGGCAGGGTGAAGCGGCCAGGCCCGGCCGGTCAGTCCGCCGGCTCGGGCCAGCTGCAGCCGCAGGAGGGATGCAGCCCGACGGTCCGACGCCGCAGCCGCCAGCTCGGCAGCCGGACCTCGAGCGTGCCGCCGACCGTCTCCGGCCGGTGCCCGTCGAGGAACGCCAGCGCCTGGCCGGCGGTGACCGCGGCGACCATCGCGGCCAGCACCGTGTCGCACGGTGCCGGCTGGGGCGTCCGGCCGGCCAGCTGCGCGCACAGCAGCGGCCAGGCGGGGTCGCGGTCGGCCCTGGCCAGGTCGAGGCAGCGCAGGCACGGCGTCTGACCGGGCACGACCAGCGGGCCCACGGTGCCGGTGAGCTCGCGGATGGTGGCCGTCAGGTGCGGCACGCCGGCCCGCAGCAGCTCGGCCCGGACCGCGGGGTCCTCGGCCGGCCCGACCAACAGCACCAGGTCCGGCGGGTCGGGACGGTCCGTCGCCGGCCGCGGGTCGGTCGGCTCCGCGCAGACCCGCGTCAACGCGTCCCGGCTGGCCGCGGCGGCCGGCCGACCGACGTCGCTGACCACCCATCCCCCGGGTGCCAGCTCGGTGGCGTCGACCGCGCCGTCCGCCCGCACGAGGACCCGGCCGATCCCCGCCGCGGCGAGCAGCGTCGCCGCCGGGACGGCGACCCGGCCGCCACCGAGGACGTGCACGCTGCGGCTCCGCCGCCGGCCCGCCAGCTTGGCCGCCGCCCCGGGCCGGGGGTCGAGCAGGGAGAGGCTGGCGAGGTCCGGGCCCAGCCGGTCGCGCTCGGTCCGGCTCAGGGCGGCGAGCGGCCCGGGCGCGGCCGCGGCGTCGTCGAGCGCGCCCGCGGCGGCCAGCAGGTCGAGCACCGAGGCAGCGACGGCGGGGTCCAGGCCGGCGTCGCGGGCCGCCCGGAGCACGCCGTCCTCCGTACGGCTGCCGTCGATCAGCGCCAGCAGCGTGGTGATCGAGGGGCCGACGCCGGCCAGCACGACCGCGCGCTGCGGGTCGAGCCCGAGCTGGAGGGTGTCGCCGTCGCGCCAGAGCCGGCACAGCGCGGGCTTGACCAGCGGGTACATGCCGACCTCCGGAGCTCGGTTGCACGCGAGGCGGTCGGGGCGGGTACGCCGCCGACCGGTTCGCAGGGTGCCAGCGCGGGCTCGGTGATCGTCGGGCGCGTCCACAGGGTCGGGACGCAGGAACGGGGCGGCCCGCCTGTCGGCGGGCCGCCCCGATGTCGGGCGCGGGTGCCCGGTCAGGCCTTGCCGAGGATCCGGTTCATCTTGGTGCCGCACACCGGGCAGGTGCCCTGCGCCATCCGGCGGCCGGACTCGCTGACCTTGACCTCGCCTTCGAAGTCTCGCTTCTCCTTGCACTTCACGCAGTAACCGTTGTAGGTCTCGGCCACGCGCTCCTCCTCAGGGTTGTACGACGAGTGCCCCCTGGAGCCACGGGCGTGGGCCAGGTCCGCGAGCACCCTACCCGCGTTCGCTCACGCTGCGTCGCGAGCGCCTACGTCGTGACGTCGTACTAGCCTCCCCGGACCCGGGCGAAGGAGATAGCTGTGACCGACGCGATGCCGCTGCGCATCGACCGGCACGACGACGGCGTCGTCGTGCTGACCCTCGACCTGCCCGACCGGCGTAACGCGATGACGGTCGAGCTGACCCGGGCCTGGGTCGACGCGGTGGACGCCCTGCGGCCGGACCGGTCGGTGCGGGCGGTGGTGGTCACCGGCGCCGGGTCGGCGTTCAGCGCCGGCGGGGACCTCGGCTGGATCGGGGAGTCACCGGACCTCACCGTCAACATGCTGCGCGAGCGGATGCTGCCGTTCTACCGCGACTGGCTCTCGATCCGGGCACTCGAGGTGCCGCTGATCGCCGCGGTGAACGGGGCGGCGGTCGGGGCCGGGCTGTGCCTGGCGCTGGCCTGCGACCTGCGCTACGCCGCCGCCGGCGCCCGTCTTGGCGCACCGTTCACGTCGTTGGGGATGCACCCCGGGATGGGCGCCACCTGGCTGCTGCCCCAAGCCGTCGGCCTTGGTGCCGCCCGCCAGCTGCTGCTCACCGGCCGCCCGATGGACGCCGCTGAGGCGCTGCGCATCGGCTTGGTGCACGGCGTGCACCCGCCGGACCGGCTGCTGCCCGAGGTGATGGAGCTGGCCCACGCGATGGCGGCGCAGGCGCCGGTCGCGGTGCGGCTGACGACGACGGCGCTGCGTGACGGCGGCCCGGCGTCGCTGGCCGCCGCCCTGCAGTGGGAGGCGTTGGCGCAGCCGGTCACGATGGCGACGGCGGACCTGCGCGAGGGCCTCCGGGCGCAGGCCGAGCGCCGGCCGCCGCGCTTCAGCGGGCAGTAGCGGCGTACCCGGCGGGGGTCCGCGGCGGGGGTCCGCGGCCGGCGGATTGCGAAGCCCCCGGTCACCTAATCGGTCGCTCGCCTTCCCCTTGCGAGCGGCCTCCCGGGCGACCGGGGGCTTCGTCACGCGGGACGCTACGGCCGCGGTTCGGGGCTCGTCAACGCGACGATCCCGCACCTGTGGACGAGGCTGTGAGTGCGGTGGGGAAGCCGCGGGGTGTCCCTGTGGAGACCGGCGTACGGCCCTGTGCATGACCTCCGGATCAGCGGTCCCCACCCGCGCTGACCTGCGCAGACGTCCCGCGGCTCCTGTGGACGCCCGGAAAGTTCCGCACCCTACGTCGCGGTCCTGGACGCCGCCCGGTGGGCGCCCTAGCGTGACCGCATGGCTGCCCGGACACCGCCGACCGACGGCCGTCGCGGCGCCACCGGTCAGCCGCCCGCCGGCCCCGCCGGAGACCGCCGGGTCGAGGTGGTCCGCAGCCGCCGGCGCACCCGCACGGTCAGCGCGTACCGCGACGGCGACCGCACGGTCGTCATGGTTCCGGCCCGTTTCTCCCGCGCGGACGAGACCCGTTGGGTCGCGGAGATGGTGGAGCGGCTGGAGCGCCGGGAGCAGCGCCGCAGCCGCGGCGACGACGCGCTCGAGCAGCGGGCCGCCGAGCTCGCTCGGCGTTACCTCCCCGCTGCGGCCCGCCCCGCCAGCGTGCGTTGGGTCAGCAACCAGCGCACCCGCTGGGGCTCGTGCACCCCGTCCGAGCGCACCGTCCGGCTCTCCCGACGGCTCGCGGGCATGCCGGACTGGGTGGTCGACTACGTGCTGGTGCACGAGCTGGCGCACCTGGTCGTTCCGGGGCACGGGCCGGACTTCTGGCGGCTGGTCGCGACCTACCCGCGTACCGAGCGGGCCCGCGGCTACCTCGAGGGCGTGGCCGCGGCCAGCGGGCTGGACCTGCGCGGCGACGGTGCCGCCGACGGCGCCGACGGGAACGGCGAGGTGGCATGACCGAGCGGTGGGCCGCGGTCCTGGCCGCGCCGCCGGACGGCAGCACCGCGGCGCCGCCCCGGGTGGGCGCCGACCGGTTCGCGCTGGCGCTGCTCGAAGACGTCTACGAGGTTCTCGAGGGTCTCACCGATGTCACCGCGGCGATCGCCACCGTCGCGTCGTACGCCGAGACCGCGGCGACCGTGAGCTGGCCGGGCACCCCGATGCTTCCGGTGCCGGACGGTGACTCCGCCGAGCGGACGCTCGCCGCGCTTGATGCGCTCGCTGGCCGCGGCGCCGGGGCGGCGGTCGTCGTCGCGCCGGACGCGCCCGACCTGCCGCCGCTGCTGTTAGGGAAGCTCTACAGCGGCCTGACCGGCAACGGCGAGGTCGCGGTCTGCCCGGCGCAGGACGGCGGGCTGGTGGCGGTGGCGGTGCGCGCCCCGGTGCCGGACTGGCTACGAGAGGCCCGGGTCGGACTCGACAGCCCGGACGCACTGCCACGGCTGCGGGCGGCCGCCGGCCGCGGCCGGCTGGTGGTCGGTCCCGGCTGGCACCGGCTGCGGCGCGCCGGCGACACGGACCGGCTCGACCGCGGGCTGGAGGGGTGGGAGGCGACCCGGCTGCTGCTGAGCTGACCGGCCCGACCGGCGTCAACCGTCGGCGTCCCCGCGCTCGTTCGCGGGCGGCGCCGGCGGCGCATCGCCGTCGGTCAGTCCGCGCAGGTCGACGTCCGTCGCGGTGCGGCCGGCGTACCCGGCCGGGTCGTCGAGGTCCGCCGCGCCCGGCAACAGGTCCGGATGACCCCAGACCGCGTCCCGGCCGGCCATCCCGCGGACGTCGAGCAGCGCCCGCCACAGCGCCGCTGCCTCGCGCAGGCGGCGCGGACGCAGCTCGAGCCCGACCAGGGTGGCGAAGGTCTGCTCGGCCGGGCCGCCGCTGGCCCGGCGGCGCCGGACGGTCTCCCGCAGCGCCGCCGCGCTGGGCAGCGGTCCGCTCGCCGCAGCGGCCACGACCTCGTCGACCCAGCCCTCGACCAGGGCCAGCGCGGTCTCGAGTCGGCGCAGCGCCGCCTGCTGCTCGGGGGTGGTCTGCGGCTCGAACAGCCCGCCGGTCAGCGCCCGCTGCAGCGCCTCCGGGTCGGTCGGGTCGAGGTCCGCCATCGCGGACTCGAGCGCGCCGGTGTCGACCTGGATGCCGCGGGCGTACGCCGCGACCGCGTCGAAGAGATGACCGGCGAGCCACGGCACGTGGGCGAACAGCCGGTGGTGGGCGGCCTCGCGCAGCGCCAGGAACAGCCGCACCTCATCGGTGGGGACGCCCAGCCCGGCGCCGAACTCGGCGACGTTCGCCGGCAGCAGCGCGGCCCGCCCGGCCGGCCCGAGCGGCAGGCCGATGTCGGTGGAGCTGACGACCTCCGCGGCCAGGGCGCCGAGGGCCTGCCCGACCTGCGCGCCGAACATCATCCCGCCGATGGAGCGCATCACTGCGAGCAGCGGCCCGGCCATCGCCGCCATCTCCGTCGGCAGCGCCGAGCCCATCGCCTCCACCACCCGGCCGGCGACCGGGTCGCAGAGCCGTTCCCAGGCCGGCTGGGTCGCCTCCACCCAGCGCCGCCGGCTCCATGCCTCCGCGACGCTGACCCCGCTCGGCAGGGTCGTGACGGCGTCCAGCCAGACGTCGGCGAGCCGGACGGCGTCCGCGACCGCGTCGGAATCGGCCGCGGTGGTGCCCGGGTCGGCGCTGCCGGCGGCCTGCTGGGCGGTCTGGCGGGCCAGATCCCAGTTCACCGGGCCGCCCTGCCAGGACAGCAGATCGGCGAACTGGTGCATCGCCGCGCCGAGGTCCGCGGGGTTGCTCCCGGCCCGGAACAGCCCGCCGAGCGGGTCGCCGGGCGAGCCGCCGGGTGGCCCGCCGCCCTCCCCGCCGCCGTCGCCGCGGTCGGGAGGTCCGAACCCGAAGGGCTGGTTGCTCATCGGTCCACGGTAGCCGCGGCCGGCCCGGACCCGCCGTGCGTGGGCCCGGTCGTTCGCGGACGGCGCAGCCCGCCCCCGCCCGCGGGACGCAGGCCCTCGGGACCGCCGTCGGGCCAGCGGCCGAGGCTAGGGTCGCTGCGTATGGCGACCGCGAACGACCCGGTCCGGCTGCTCGGCGTCCGGGACACCGCCCTGTCGGTCGACGAGGTGCTCGCCGCCGTGGCCGACCCGCGGGCCGGCGGAACCGTGCTCTTCCTCGGCACGGTCCGGGCCGAGGACGCCGGCCGGGACGTCACCGGCCTCGGGTACAGCGCGCACCCGTCGGCGCTTGCCGAGTTGCGGCGGGTCGCCGAGGCGGTGGCCGCCGACTATCCCGTGATCGCGCTCGCCGCTGTGCACCGGGTCGGTGAGCTCGCGGTCGGGGAGGCCGCGGTCGTCGTGGCGGTGTCCTGCCCGCACCGGCAGGAGGCGTTCGCCGCCGGCCGCCGGCTGATCGACGATCTCAAGGCCACCGTGCCGATCTGGAAGCACCAGACGTTCACCGACGGTGGCGAGGAGTGGGTGGGCAGCTCCTGACCGGGGCGGCGATCGGCGCCTCCGCGGTGCGGGGACGACCCGGAGCCGATCGGCATGGGCCCGTAACCTGATGTCCGTGACCCGCCGCGCCGCGACCCTGGTGGTGGCCAGCCTGCTCGCCGTCGGGCTCGCCGTCGGCGGCACCGTCCTCGACGTGCCGTATGTCGCGCTGGCTCCCGGACCGGTGACCGACACGCTCGGCACGGTCGGCAGCAGGCCGCTGATCGAGATTTCGGGCCGGCGCACCTACCCGACCAGCGGCGAGCTCGACCTCACCACCGTCTCGGTGTCCGGCGGCCCGCCGCACCCCCTGGACCTCGGCACCGCGCTGCGCGGCTGGCTCGACCACACCGTCGCCGTCGTACCGCAGGAGGTCGTCTATCCCCCGAACGAGGACCCGGCCCAGGTCGACCGGCAAAACGTGCAGGACATGGAGGACTCCCAGCAGCACGCGACCACCGCCGCGCTACGCGCCCTGGGCGTCCCGGTGCGGACCGTCGTGGTGGTCAGGTCGGTGTCCAAGGCCTCGCCGGCCGCGCAGGTGCTCCGGGCCGGTGACGTGCTGGTCTCCGCGGACGGCACCGCGGTCTCCTCCACCGACGTGCTGCGCACGTTGATCAGCCGGCACCGGGCGGGTACGGCGGTGCGGCTGGTGATCCGCCGGGCCGGGAATACGATCCCGGTGGCGGTCGTCACGGTGACCGACCGCCAGCAGCACCGGCCGGTCATCGGCATCGAGCCGGGCGTCATGCACGTCTACCCGTTCCACGTCAGGATCGGGCTCAAGGACGTCGGTGGTCCGAGCGCCGGGCTGATGTTCGCGCTCGGCATCATCGACAAGCTGACCCCCGGTCCGCTCACCGGCGGCCGGCACATCGCCGGCACCGGCGAAATCGACGACAACGGGAACGTCGGTGAGATCGGTGGCATCCAGCAGAAGATCGTCGCCGCCCGCCGGGACGGCGCCACGGTGTTCCTCACCCCGGCGGGCAACTGCGCCGACGCGGTCAAGGCTCGTCCGGCCGGGCTGCGGCTGATCAAGGTGACCAAGCTCTCCGACGCCCTCGCCAGCCTGCACAACCTCTCCGACGGAATCGATCCGCTGCCGTCCTGCTGACCCGCCGGCCGAGGTGGTCAGTCGGCCAGCGTGGCGGCCAGCGCGTCGGCCAGTCGCGGGGCCAGGTCCGGACCGGTCAGCACCTCGTCATGACCGGCTGGCAGGTCCGGCCCGGACGCGCCGACCACCTGGCCCGGCTCGGCCGGGTGGCTGCCGCGCAGCCGCAGCGCGGCCGCCCGCGACCCGTCCCGGAGCACCCCGACCGCCATCCGGACGTCGCGTCGCTGCGGATGCTCGGCCGCCCACCGGGGCACGTCGGTGTCCTCGAGGATCGCCGCCTCGGCGGCCTCCGGCAGCACGACGACCTCGTGCACGATCGCGCAGCCGAGGACCTCGGCCGGCCACGCCATCCGGGCCAGCACCTCTTCCAGCGGCTCGGCGCCGAGGTCCTCCTGCTCGATCGGAGTCAGCGACCCGGGCGGCACCTGGCCGGCCCGCAGTCCCATCGTCGCGGCCAGCGCCGGCTCCCGGCGTACCAGCTCGGCGGTGTCGACCAGCGCGAACAGCTTCGGCGGCTGGTCCCAGCCGCCCGCGGCGACGTGCCGCTCGACCTCGCTCACCGTCTGGGCCAACCGCTGGTTCATGACGCGATCCTCCCCGGTGGCCAGCAGCGGGGGAACTACGGCGTTTGCCGGTAAGTTTCACGGAGGGCGACGACTCGCGCCCGTTCCCGACGCCGAAAGAATCGTGTGAGCTTCCGTAACCCCGCCGCCGTGCCCCGCCCGCCGCGGCTACCGCGCCGACCGCGGCTGCTGCTGCCGCTGATCGTGGCCGTCGTCGTGGTGCTGTCGGCGTTGGGCGTCTTCACCTCGATCTACACCGACCTGCTGTGGTTCCGCTCCACCGGTTTCGGGTCGGTCTTCACCGGCCGGCTGCGGACCCAGCTGCTGCTGTTCGGGGTCTTCGGGGCATTCCTCGCCCTGGCCGTCGCCGCCAACCTGGTGCTGGCCTACCGGCTGCGGCCGCCGTTTCGGCCACTGTCGCCGGAGCAGCAGAGCCTGGAGCGCTACCGCGTCGGCATCGAGCCCTACCTCACCCAGATCCTGGTCGTGGTGGCGGTCGTGGTGGGGCTGTTCGCCGGTACGTCGGCTGCCGGCCGCTGGCGCACCTGGATGCTGTGGCGCAACGGGCAGTCGTTCGGGCAGAAGGACGCGCAGTTCGGGCGGGACGTCAGCTACTACGCCTTCACCTATCCGTTCTACCGCTTCGTGCTCGGGTTCCTGTTCGTGGCGGTGGTGTTGTCGCTGCTGGCGGCGGCGGCGACGCACTACCTCTTCGGCGGCCTGCGGCTGCAGACGCCGGGGGACAAGGTGAGCCCCGCCGCGCAGGCGCACCTCGCCGTCCTGCTCGGGATCTTCCTGCTGCTCAAGGCCGTCGCCTACTGGCTGGACCGGTACGGGCTGGCGTTCTCCGAACGCGGGGTGGTCACCGGCCCGTCCTACACCGACGTCAACTCGGTGCTGCCGGCCAAGACGATCCTGGTGTTCGTCGCGGTGATCTGCGCCGGGTTGTTCTTCGCCACCATCGTCTTCCGCGGCTGGCTGCTGCCGGCGGTCGGGTTGGCGCTGATGGTGTTCTCGGCGGTGGTCATCGGCGGGGTCTACCCGGCCGCGATCCAACGCTTCCAGGTCTCGCCGAGCGCGGTGGACAAGGAGGCGAAGTACATCACCCGGAACATCGAGGCGACGCGGAAGGCCTACGGGCTCGGTGACGTCAGCTTCCAGAACTACCCGGGGGTGACCACCACCTCTCCGGAGGTCATCCGGCAGAGCCGGGGCACCCTCGACAACGTGCGGCTGCTCGACCCGAACCGGATCCAAGCCACCTGGCAGCAGTTGCAGGGGTTCCGCTCGTTCTACGGGTTCCCGGACAGCCTCGACATCGACCGGTACGCCGTCGACGGCCAGCAGCGGGACCAGATCGTCGCGGTGCGCGAGCTCAACCAGAGCGGGCTGAGCAGCGGGCAGGACAACTGGATCAACCGGCACCTGGTCTACACGCACGGTTTCGGTTTCGTCTCCGCCCCCGGCAACACCGTGGACGAGGAGGGCCGCCCCCAGTTCTCCTCCGCCGGGATCGTGCCGAACGGGCAGGGCGCGCTCGCGGTCAAGCAGCCGCGGGTGTATTTCGGTGAGCAGTCCCCGTCGTACTCCGTGGTCGGTGCGCCGAGCGCCGCCTCGCCGCGTGAGCTGGACTACCCCAGCAGCGGCGACAGCCAGAGCGACAGCGGTCAGGTCAACAACACCTATAACGGCAAGGGCGGCGTCGCGATGGGGTCGACGTTCCGCAAGCTGCTGTTCGCGTTCCAGTTCCGCGAGAAGAACCTGCTGCTCTCCAGCGGCATCAACAACAAGTCGCGGATCCTCTACATCCGCGCGCCCCGGGACCGGGTGCAGAAGGTCGCGCCGTGGCTGCAGCTCGACGGTGACCCGTACCCGGCGGTCATCGACGGCCGGATCGTGTGGATCCTCGACGGTTACACGACCAGCGACGGCTTTCCCTACTCCCAGCGGCAGACCCTCGGCGAGCTGACACAGGACTCGACCGTGACCACCTCCTCGTCGGTGGCGGCCCAGCCGAAGGCCCAGGTGAACTACATCCGCAACTCGGTGAAGGCGACCGTGGACGCCTACACCGGCACGGTCCGGCTCTACGAGTGGAGCACCGACGACCCGGTGCTCAAGACCTGGATGAAGGCGTTCCCTGGCACCGTCCAGCCTAAGAGCAAGATCTCGGCCGACCTGCAGGCGCATCTGCGCTACCCCGAGGACCTGTTCAAGGTGCAGCGCGACCTGCTGTCGAAGTACCACGTGACCGACCCACGGGTGTTCTTTAACGGCACGGACTTCTGGCGGGTGCCGGCCGACCCGACCCAGGGCAACAAGAGCACCGACCAGCCGCCGTACTACGTGACGCTGACCATGCCGGGCAGCACCAAGCCGGTCTTCTCGCTGACCTCTCCGCTGGCCGCGAACAACAAGCGGCAGCTGGCGTCGTTCCTGCAGGCGAACAGCGACCCAGGACCCGACTACGGCAAGCTGACGGTGCTCCAGTTGCCGCGCGGTACCCAGGTCAACGGCCCGGGTCAGGTGGCCAACAACTTCGAGTCGAACCCGACCGCGGCGCAGCAGCTGACGCTGCTGCGGGGTGGTGGCTCCGACACGGTCGAAGGCAACCTGCTGACCCTGCCGGTGGCCGGTGGCCTGCTGTACGTCGAGCCGATCTACGTGCAGGCCGGCGGCGGTCAGGCGTACCCGACGCTGCAGCGGGTCTTCGTCAACTTCGGTGACGCCATCGGTTTCGCGCCGACGCTGGACCAGGCGCTGAACCAGATCTTCGGGGCCAACGTCGGCACCGGGGGTGGGACCGGCACCGGGACCGGCACCGGGCCGCCCGCCGGCGGTGGCACGTCGACCGGTACGGGCAACGCGGCCCTGCAACGGGCGATCGCCGACGCCAACCGGGCCTTCCAGGACGGGCAGGCGGCGTTGCGCCGGGGTGACTTCACGGCGTACGGCGAAGCGCAGTCGCGGCTGCAGAGCGCGTTGCAGCGCGCCGCCGCCGCGGCCGCGGGTGTCTCGACCGGTGGTACCGCGGGCGGCACCCCGAG
>JBBSHH010000039.1:0-22573 GCA_038253225.1 Mycobacteriales bacterium
GAGAGCGCGGCGCTGAGCGCCGCGGGCCCGTCGCCGCGAACCTCGACGTCGTAGCCCTCTCGGCGCAGCGCCCGGGCCAGCGGCTCGGCGATCGCGGGGTCGTCCTCGGCGAGCAGTACAGCGGTCATGGCCGAACTCTAAGGCGCTGGCCCGCCGCGCCGAGGCCCCGCCGGCCGCTTGACCGACCCTTGACCCAAGTGGCCGTGGCCCGCGGCCTCGCGAGGGCGGTGTTCCGGGGCGGTCCTAGGCGGGGACCGGCGAGGAGACGCCCACGCCACCGCGAGTCGCGGCGCCGTACCGCTGCTTCTCCCGCTCGAGGTCGAGGGGCCGGATCCGAGCCCGGGCGGCGAGCACCTCGGCGTCGATCCGCTCGGCTGGCACCAGCCAGGACACCTCGAACTCGATGCCGTCCGGGTCCCGGGCGTAGAGCGCCTTGGTGGTCCCGTGGTCCGACGCCCCCCCGAGGGCCCCGGCGGCGCTCAGCGCCGCCGCGATCCGCTCGAGCTCGGCCAGGGTGTCGACCTCCCAGGCCAGGTGGTAGAGCCCGACCGTGGCCCGACCGGCCAGCGACGGGCCGGCGGCAGCGCCGATCTCGAACAGCCCGAGGTCATGGTCGTTGCTGGAGCCCGGCGCCTGCAGGAACGCGGCGCCGCTCAACTCGGCCATCTCGGCGATCGGTCGAAAACCCAGCACGTCGGTGTAGAAGGCGACGCTCCGCCCCACGTCACGGACGTAGAGGACAGCGTGGTTGAGCCGGACGATGCCCACGGCGCATCCCTTCCCCAGTTGCGGTACGCCACCAGTGTACCGGGGAGTTGAGCACTCAACTAGTTGCGCTGCCAGCTGCGCCGACGCCGACCGAGCCACCCGAAGAAGAACGGGACCAGGAGGAACGGCGGCAGGGCGGCGTGCGCCATCGCCACCACGAGGAGGATGAGCACGATCATCGGCACGGGTGGGTGCGGGCGCCCCGCCCAACCCGAGCGTACGGGCGCCGCGGTCACCCGAACCGGCTGAGGGAAGCCGGGGGCGGGCAGGTCGAGGAACAGCTGGCCGAGGTCGGCCACAGTCCGGGCCGCGTACGCGGCCTCCAGCCGCGCGTCGAGCTCCGCCGGCTGCAGTCGTCCGGCCGCGAAGTGCTCGGCGAGAGCGGCTGCGGCACTGTCGCGCTCCGCGTCACCGACCCGGACCGTCGCGGGGCCGCCGGGAGATCCCACCACCAGAGCTTCCGCCATCGCTCTCCCCTACCCCTGTAATGGCGTAATCATGCTGAGGCTCGGCGCTGGCGTCAACCCCGTCCGGACCCAGCGGCAGCCGGGGACCGCCCAGCGTCAGGCGGCGCGCCGGATGGTGGCGGCCCGAGCATGCTGCTGCTCGATCTGCTCGGCGCCACTGAGCATCCGGGCAACGAGGACGGCCAGCACCGGGCTCAGCAGGACCCAGCCGAGCAGCGACAGCAGCAAGATCGTCATCACGTGTCTCCCGAGGTTCGGTCGATTCCCCAGTAACTCCACCGGATGACTAGGGAATGTCAGACCAGCCAGTTGCGCTCGGTGCGCCGCGAGCCGCTAGGACTGCTGCTGCCGTGCCGTGCTGGTCGTGTCGTCCAGATAGCGCTCGCCCTCGCGCGGCTCGCTCGTCCCGCCATCAGGGCTGGTGCCGGCGGCGTCCCCAACTGTCCCGTCGACGCCCTGGTCGGGCACCGGCTGGGCGCCGGCGTCGCCCGCACCGCCGCCGGTGAGACCGCCCGGATGCGCGGACGGCGTCGCGAGGCCCGTCCCCTCTCCCGCGTCGGCCTGCGTGCTGGTCGCGGCTGCGGCCGCGTCGTCCATGCGCTGCTCCGCCATGGTTTCCCTCCGTCGCTCGACTGCGGTCCCGAGTGCGATCTGCCGACGTCCAGCCGCCGGGAAACCCCGTCAGCCCGGCAAGGTTTGGGGATTCTCCAATACCCGACGGAGCACCCGCGCGACCCGACCGGCGTGCGCCCCGTCGAGCAACCGGTGGTCGGCGGTCGCGGTGATCACCAGTTGAGGGCGCACCACCACCGCCCCGGCGACCACCGCGGGCGCGTCCCGCACCCGCCCGACCAGCACGTGCAGCGGGGTCCGGGCCCACGGCAGCGGAGCCAGGAAGCCCTCGTCCAGTCCGAGCGTGCCCACGTTGCTGACCAGCGCCGAACCGAGCGGGAACCCGCGCTGGCCGAACGCCGGCCAGCCGAGGCCACCGGCCAGCAGCGACACCACCGCGAATCCGGGCCGCAGGGCCGGTGTCGGCACCCAACGGACGCGGCGCATCCAGGCGCTGCTCCGCTCGAACTCCGGGTCGCCGCCCGAGCGCAGCCGGGCGGCGCCGGCGGCGAGCAGCCGCGCGATCTCCAGCACGGTCAAGGTGTCCGCGGCCCGCACTTTCGTCGGTCCCAGGTCTCGGCCGTCGTCAACGTCGACGGCGGCGGTGACGTCGATGCTCGGGTACGGCACGACTCGGCCGAGCACGATGCGGGCGGCCGCCTCCGGAACCTCCCGCTGCGCCTGCGCGACCGCCCGAACGACCAGCGGGGTCAGCGTGACCGGGACACCACTGCTCGCCCGCAGTTCGGCGACGTAGCGCAGCGCCGCGCCCGCGTCGAGGACCAGCCGGCCGTAGAGCCGGCCGTCCTTGCTCGGTCGCCAGGAGGCGACGGCCACCTTGCGCCGGATGGACGCTGGCACGCCAGAACCTCCTGTACGGTGCCGTCGGGCCGATGGACCTCGCGTCGGTAGTAGCGCCGGGCGGCGACCGCGGCCACCCGGGCACCAGCCGCCGCGACCGCAGCCGGGCGCCGAGCGCCTTGTAGCCTAGGTGTCATCCTCGTCGAGACCTTCGGAAGAGGGCGATTCCTGTCGTGGCAGCCCAGTCCACCCCGTCGCAACCCGACCCACTGGCGAGCTTCGGGGCCAACGAGTGGCTCGTCTACGAGATCTACCAGCAGTACCAGCGGGATCCGGAGTCGGTGGACCGTGCCTGGTGGGACTTCTTCGCCGACTACCAGCCGACAGACGGCGGCGGCAGCGTCGCCACCGGCAACGGCGAGGCGGCGCCGGCCGCCGCCCGCAACGGAGCTCCGACCCCGCCCACCGCCCGGCCCGAACCGCCGGTCCCGCCGCCCGCGCCGAAGCGCGCCGCAGCCGCCCCGACACCCGAGACCCGGCCACCGGCGGAGCCGCCGGTGAGCAACGCCCCGGCAAAGGCTGCCGACAGCAAGCCCGCGGCTCCGGCCGAGGCGGGCGCCCAGCGGCTGCCGTTGCGCGGGGTCGCCGCACGAGTCGTCGTGAACATGGAGCAGAGCCTGACCGTGCCGACGGCGACCAGCGTGCGGGCGGTGCCGGCCAAGCTCCTGGTCGACAACCGGACGGTCATCAACCGACACCTCGCTCGCGGCCGGGGCGGCAAGGTGTCGTTCACCCACATCATCGGCTGGGCGTTGGTGAAGGCGCTCGCCGCGATGCCGGCCATGAACAGCGCCTACGCCGAGACCGACGGCAGGCCGACGATGCTGGTCCCCGAGCACGTCAACCTCGGGCTCGCGATCGACCTGCAGAAGGACGACGGCAGCCGCACCCTGGTGGTGCCGTCGATCAAGGGCGCGGAGTCGATGGACTTCGCCAGGTTCTGGGCGACGTACGAGGACGTCGTGCGCAGGGCGCGGACCAACAAGCTGACGCTCGACGACTACGCCGGCACGACGGTCAGCCTCACCAACCCCGGCACGATCGGGACCGTGCACTCGGTGCCGCGGCTCATGGCCGGTCAGGGCGCGATCGTCGGCGTCGGCGCGATGGAGTACCCGGCCGAGTACCAGGGAGCCTCCCCGGAGACGCTGGCCCGGCTCGCCATCAGCAAGGTCATCACGCTGACCAGCACCTACGACCACCGCATCATCCAGGGCGCGCAGTCGGGCGACTTCCTGCGCCGGATGCACGAGCTGCTGCTCGGTGGCGACGGCTTCTACGACTCGATCTTCCGGGCGCTGCGCATCCCGTACGAGCCGGTCCGCTGGGTCACCGACATCTCCCCCGGCCATGACGACGAGGTCGGCAAGCCGGCACGGGTGCTCGAGCTCATTCACGCCTACCGGGTGCGCGGCCATCTCATGGCGGACACCAACCCGCTGGAGTTCGAGCAACGCAGCCACCCCGACCTCGACGTGGTCAATCACGGGCTGACGTTGTGGGACCTCGACCGGGAGTTCCCCACCGGCGGGTTCGGCGCCGGCGCCGGCGGGCAGGGCAGCGGCAGCAGCGTGATGAAGCTGCGGGACATCCTCGGCGTACTGCGCGACTCCTACTGCCGCACGGTCGGCATCGAGTACATGCACATCCAGGATCCCGAGCAGCGACGCTGGATCCAGGACCGGGTGGAGCGGCCGCACACCAAGCCCGAGCGGGAGGAACAGCTGCGGATCCTGTCCCGGCTCAACGCCGCCGAGGCGTTCGAGACCTTTCTGCAGACCAAGTACGTCGGTCAGAAGCGGTTCTCTCTCGAAGGAGGTGAGACCGTCATCGCACTGCTCGACGCGGTGCTGTCGGAGGCCGCGCACGACGGCATGGACGAGGTCGTCATCGGCATGCCGCACCGCGGCCGGCTGAACGTGCTGACCAACATCGTCGGCAAGAGCTACGCGCAGATCTTCCGGGAGTTCGAGGGCAACCTCGACCCGCGGACCGCACACGGGTCCGGCGACGTGAAATACCACCTCGGCGACTCGGGCACCTACACCTCCGACGACGGGGAGCAGGTCCGGGTCTCCCTTGCCAGCAACCCCAGCCACCTCGAGGCGGTGGACCCGGTCCTCGAGGGGATCGTGCGGGCCAAGCAGGACATCATCGACCGGGGTGAGAGCGGCTTCACTGTGCTGCCGCTGCTGCTGCACGGCGACGCGGCATTCGCCGGACAGGGCGTCGTCGCCGAGACACTGAACCTGTCCCAGCTGCGCGGCTACCGTACCGGCGGCACCGTCCACGTCGTGGTGAACAACCAGGTCGGCTTCACCACCTCGCCGACCTCGGCCCGGTCGAGCGTCTACGCGACCGACGTCGCCCGGATGATCCAGGCGCCGATCTTCCACGTGAACGGCGACGACCCGGAGGCCTGCGTCCGGGTGGCCAGGCTGGCGTGCGAGTTCCGACAGGCGTTCAAGAAGGACGTCGTCGTCGACATGATCTGCTACCGACGGCGCGGGCACTCCGAGGTCGACGAGCCCTCGTTCACCCAGCCGTTGATGTATGACCTCATCGACGCGAAGCGCTCGGTCCGGAAGATCTACACCGAGTCGCTGATCGGCCGCGGTGACATCAGCCTCGAGGAGGCCGAGTCCGCGCTGCGCGACTACCAGCAGCGGCTCGAGACCGTGTTCGCCGAGACCCGCGACGCGGCCAAGACCGCCGGCCGGCCGGAGCCGGTGGCCGCCCAGCCGTCGGTGGCGGAGATGGCCCAGGTGCCGACCGCGATCGACCTCGAGACCGTCAAGCGGGTGGCCGGCACCCAGGTCGACCTGCCGGCCGGCTTCACCGTGCACCGGCGGCTGCAGCCGCAGCTGCAGCGGCGGGCCGCGATGGTCGACGAGGGGCAGATCGACTGGGCGATGGGCGAGACGCTCGCGTTCGGCTCCCTGCTGCTCGAGGGCCGTCCGGTGCGCCTCGCCGGCCAGGACAGCCGCCGCGGCACCTTCGGCCAGCGGCACGCGGTCCTGGTGGACCGGGTGACCGGCGCGGAGCACACCCCGCTCGCGCACCTGCCGGCCGAGGACGGGCGCCGGCCGGGCCACTACTACGTGTACGACTCGCTGCTCTCGGAGTTCGCCGCGATGGGCTTCGAGTACGGCTACTCGGTGGCCCGACCGGAGGCTCTGGTCCTCTGGGAGGCGCAGTTCGGCGACTTCGCCGACGGGGGGCAGCCGATCATCGACGAGTTCATCTCCGCCGGTGAGGAGAAGTGGGGGCAGCGCTGCGGCGTCGTCCTGCTGCTGCCGCACGGCTACGAGGGACAGGGCCCCGACCACTCCTCGGCCCGGATCGAGCGCTACCTCGCCCTCTGCGCCGAGCAGAACATGATCGTCGCCGCGCCCACCACGCCGGCGAACTACTTCCACCTGCTCCGCCGGCAGGCGTTGTCGAGCGTGCGCAAGCCGCTGGTGGTCTTCACGCCCAAGTCGATGCTGCGGCTCAAGGCCGCCACCTCCGCCACCGAGGCGTTCACCTCGGGGGGCTTCGAGCCGGTGTTGCCCGACCTGGAGGCGCCGGCGCCCGGCGACGTCCGGCGGATCCTGCTCTGCAGCGGCAAGGTGTTCTACGACCTGGCCGGGGCGCGGCGGCGGCGCGAAGCGTCGGATGTCGCGATCGTGCGGCTGGAGCAGCTCTACCCGCTGCCGGGCGCGGCGGTGGTAGCGGCGCTGTCGGCGTTTCCCAACGCGACCGACCTGGTGTGGGTGCAGGAGGAGCCGGCGAACATGGGCGGCTGGCAGTACGTCGCGCTCAACCTGCCCGAGCATCTCGACGGTCAGTGGCCGCTGCGCCGCGTGTCCCGCAAGGCCAGCGCCTCGCCCGCCGCCGGGTCGTCCATGGCCCACGAGGCCGAGCAGGCGGCGCTGCTCGAGCGGGCGTTCGCGGACTAGCCGTGTACTTCACCGACCGCGGCATCGAGGAGCTGGAGGCGCGCCGCGGGACCGAGGGCGTGACGCTCGGCTGGCTGGCCGAGCGGTTGCGCGAGTTCGTCGACATCCATCCGGAGTTCGAGGCGCCGACGGACCGCCTCGCCACCTGGCTGGCCCGCCTCGACGACGAGGAGTGATCCCGTGGGCGGTGCCCGGCGGCCGGACACCCGTCCGGGAGTGCTAGTGCGGTAGGCCGGAGTCCTCCCAGACCCAGGCGCACAGCGGGCAGACGTTGGCCGGGATGCGGTCCATCGTCAGGTCGGCCGGGACGGGCGCCTCGGTGCCGCACACGGTCTTGAGGATCGTCCCGGCCGGCGGCAGCGGTTGATCCCGGCGGACGAGGAAGGCGTGCCGCACGTCGTCGCCGGTTCCGCCCGAGCCCGGCTGCGGCGCCGGTGTGGTCTCGGGCGCGACGGTGGGCGCGGTGGTCGAGGGCGAGCTCATCGGCTGTCCTTTGTGCGGGTGCGGGCTCCAGCGTCGAGTGTGGCACGCCCACCCGGGCCGACCGCCCCAGAACGCCGAACGCCGAACGCCGAACCGCCGCGAACGCGATATGTCTTGACATTCCTCGAACGCGATATAGCGTGACAGGCAGGGATCAAGGGACCATGGGAGGCGTCATGGAGACGGCACAGCGCAGCTATCACCTGACCGGCCCGCAGCGGCTCGACCTCGGCGACCCCCGCCGACTGCAGCTGCGGGTGGTCGCCGGGGACGTGAGCGTCACGGCGGGCGAGGGTCCGGCGCGGCTGGAGGTGCACGGCCTGGAGGGGCCGCCGCTGCAGGTGAGCACGACCGACGGCACGCTGACGATCGGCTACGACGACCTCGGCTGGCTCGGGTTCCTCGACGGGTGGCACGGCCACCGCCGCTGGGTGTCGCTGTCGCTGAGCGTTCCGCCGACCTGCTCGGTGCAGCTCGGGGTGGTCTCGGCCGCCGCACTGATCGCCGGATCGGCCGCGCCGGTCGAGGCCAAGACGGTCTCCGGAGAGGTGACCGTGGACGCGTTGAGCGGCGAGGTGACGATCACCAGCGTCTCGGGAGACGTGGAGGCCCGCGCGCTGCGCGGACCGCTGCGCTTCGACACCGTCTCGGGCGCCCTGACGATCCTCGACGGAGCGGGTCCGGCACTGCGGGCCCGGACGGTGTCCGGGGAGATGACCCTGGATCTCTCCCTCGACGGCGGCGGCCCGGCCGAGCTCGACCTCGGGTCGGTGTCCGGCTCGGTCGTCGTCCGGCTGCCGGCCGCGACCAGCGCGACCGTCGACGTCCGCAGCACCTCCGGTGACCTGACCTCGGGGTTCGCCGGCCTGGCGCCGAGCCGCTCCCCCGGGCAGCGACGGCTCGCCGGCACGCTCGGCTTCGGTGCCGGCCGGCTGCGGGTGCGCACGGTGTCCGGAGACGTCGCGCTGCTGCCGCGGGACGACGCCGGGTGAGCCCGGTCTTCCCGCACGGGGGCCTGCGGCTCTACCTGCTCAAGCTGCTCGACGAGCAGCCCCGCCACGGTTACGACGTCATCAGGCTGCTGGAGGACCGCTTCTCCGGCCTCTACGCACCCTCGGCCGGGACGATCTACCCCCGGCTGGCCCGGCTCGAGAGCACCGGTCTGGTCGAGCACGTCGAGACGGGCGGGCGGAAGGTCTACCGACTCACCGACGCCGGCCGGGCCGAGCTGGGCGCGCGCACCGACGACCTGGCCGACATCGAGGCCCAGGTCGACGGCTCGGCCCGCGAGCTGGCCGCCGAGATCCGCGCCGACGTGCGCACCTCGGTCCGCGACCTGCGGGCCCAGCTGCGCGCCGCTGCCCGGGAGGTGCGCGCCGAGCAGCGCCAGGACAGATCCGGCGCCGGCTCACCGGCCGTTCCCCGGCCGGTGAGATCGGGGTCACCGGCGCCGGCCGAGCCGCGGGCCGGGCTGCGAGAACAGCTGCGAGGGGAGCTCGGCAGCTTCGGCCGGGACGTCCTGGCCACGGCCGCCCTGCACGAGCTGCGGCCGGCCGACCTCGACCGGGTGCGCGCGGCGCTGCGCGAGGCCCGCGCCGCCGTCCGCGCCGCCCTGCACGACGGCCGGTGACCCGACCCGTCAGGTCGTCAGCACGATCTTGCCGAAGACGTCGCCGGCGGCCAGTCTCGCGAACCCGTCGCGGGCCGCGTCGAGGGGCAGCGTCGAGTCGATCACCGGACGGACGCCGCTGCTGTCGCAGAACCGCAGCAGCCGCTCCAGCTCCGAGCGGGTGCCCATCGTGGAGCCCACCACCCGGAGCTGGAGGAAGAACACCCGGCGGAGGTCGGCCGGCGGCTCGCTGCCGCTGGTCGCGCCGGAGACCACCAGCGTGCCGCCGGGCCGCAGCGACTTCAGTGAGTGCCCCCAGGTCGCCTCGCCGACGGTCTCGAGCACCGCGTCGACCCGCTCGGGCAGCCGTTCCCCGGGCCCGAACGTCTCGTGCGCACCGAGGTCGAGCGCCCGGGCCCGCTTGGTCTCGTCCCGGCTGGTCACGTACACCCGGAAACCCGCCGCCCGGCCGAGCACGATCGCGGCGGTGGCCACCCCACCGCCGGCACCCTGGATCAGGACCCGGCCGCCGGGCCGCAGCCCGGACTTGGTGAACAGCATCCGGTACGCCGTGAGCCACGCGGTCGGCAGGCAGGCAGCCTCCGCGAAGCTCAACGACGGCGGTTTCGGCACGACGTTGCGCTCCGGCACGCTCACCCGCTCGGCCAGCGTCCCGTCGTACCGCTCGGAGAGCAGTGACCGGCCGGGGTCCAGGGTCTCGTCGCCCTCGGCGGCCGCGAGGTCCCCGATGACGGCGTGCACGACGACCGCCTGGCCGTCCGCATCGGTGCCGGCCGCGTCGCAGCCGAGGATCATCGGCAGCCGGTCCTCGGGCAGACCGACTCCGCGCAGGCTCCACAAGTCATGGTGGTTGAGGCTCGCCGCCGCCACGGTCACGGTGGTCCAGCCCGGCCGCTCGGTCGGCTCGACGTGCTCGCCGACCTCGAGCGCGCTCAGCGGGTCGTCCGGGGCACGGCGCGCGGCCGTCACGGCGAGCATGGCGCGACCCTAGCTCCGGCCGTCAGCCCGGTCGCCGCCGTTCACGGGGCGAGGGCGGCCCAAACCCGACCTCGCTGCGGCATCATGTCTGCCAGCCGCGCCCGACCCGCCTGGAGGTACCGCCCGTGCACCCGACCAGCATCCGCCACCTGCTCGCCGCCGCCTGCGTCCTCACCCTCGCCGGGCTGCTCGCCGGCTGCGGGTCGGGGTCGAGCGGCAGCAGCCCCGGGAACGGCAGCGTGCCGACGGCGAGCAAGGACGTCTCGCTCTCGGGCAAGCTGCCCGCGGCGGTCAAGGCCAAGGGCGAGGTGACGGTCGGCACCGACGCGACGTACGCCCCGATCGAGTTCTTCGACGTGGACGGCAAGACCATCGTCGGGGTGGACCCCGACATCGGTGCGGCCCTCGGCGCGAAGCTCGGCATCAAGCTTCACTTCGTCAACGCCAGCTTCGACGGCATCATCCCGGGGCTGAGCTCCGGCCGTTACGACCTCGGGATGAGCGCCTTCACCGACAACAAGGAGCGCCAGGCCAAGGTCGACTTCGTCGACTACTTCAGCGCCGGCACCGGCATCCTGGTGAAGAAGGGCAACCCGGAGAAGATCCAGACAGTCGCCGACCTGTGCGGCAAGTCGGTCGCGCTGGAGCGCGGCACGGTCCAGGTCACCACCGCGCAGACCCAGTCCAAGAAGTGCGTCGCGGACGGCAAGAAGCCGATCGACGTCAAGACGTTCCCGGCCGAGACCGACGCCCAGCTGCAGGTGCGCACCGGCCGGGCGGTCGCGGACCTCAACGACTTCCCGGTGGCCGCCTACATCGCCGAGAAGTCCAAGGGCAACTTCGAGGTCGTCGGCCAGCAGTTCAACACCGCGCCGTACGGCATCGCGGTCCCCAAGACCGCGACGCAGCTCCGGGACGCCATCCAGGCGGCGCTGAAGGCCATCGTCGCCGACGGCACCTACGACAAGATTCTGCAGAAGTGGCAGGTGGAGAAGGGTGCCTTCACGACCGCGACGATCAACGGTGGAACCAGCTGAGCCAGGCCGGATGAGCGCCTCGGCGCCCCCCGGCGAAGTCCCCGGGTCAAGGTCCGAGGTCATCGAGGCGGTCCCGGTCCGCCACCCCGGCCGGTGGGTGGCCGCCGTCGCCGTTCTCGTCGTCGTCGGGCTGCTCGTGCGGTCGCTCGCATCGAACGGCAATATCGCCTGGTCGGTGATCGGGCAGTACCTGTTCAACTCGGTGGTCCTGCACGGCGTGCTCGTGACGATCGAGCTGACGGTCCTGTCGATGCTCATCGGCGTCGCGATCGGCATCGCGCTGGCGGTCATGCGACTCTCGCCCAACCCGATCCTGGCCGCGGCCAGCGGCTTCTACATCTGGCTGTTCCGCGGTACGCCGGTGCTGGTGCAGCTCGTCATCTGGTTCAACATCGGCCTGATCTTCCCGCGGCTGGCGGTCGGCGTGCCGTTCACCGGCATCAACACCTCGGCCGACGCCAAGACCGTCATCACCGGGTTCACCGCCGCGCTGCTCGGGCTCGGACTCAACGAGGGCGCCTACATGGCCGAGATCGTCCGCGCCGGCATCCTCTCGGTCGACCGCGGGCAGACCGAGGCGGCGCACGCGCTCGGCATGACCGGGGCGCTGACGATGCGGCGCATCGTGCTGCCACAGGCGATGCGTGTGATCGTGCCGCCGACCGGCAACGAGTTCATCTCGATGCTCAAGACGACGGCCCTCGTGGTCGTGATCGCCGGCAAGGACCTGACCACGGTGGTGACCAACATCTACTCGCGGAACTTCAACGTCATCGAGCTGCTCGCCGTGGCCAGCATCTGGTACCTGGTGCTCACCTCGATCGCGAGCACCGGGCAGTACTTCATCGAACGGCGGTTCGCCCGCGGCAGCGTGGTCGTCATGCCGCCCGGGCTGCTGATGCGGCTCGCCGGGAGCCTGCTGGGCGGCCGTCGGGACCGGAGCCCGCGATGACCCAGCCGATGGTGCGGGCCGAGGGCGTCCGCAAGCACTTCGGCCGACTCGAGGTGCTGCGGGGCATCGACCTCGAGGTGGCGCCGCGCGAGGTGATGTGTCTGCTGGGACCGTCCGGCTCGGGCAAGAGCACGTTCCTGCGCTGCATCAACCACCTGGAGAACGTCGACGCCGGCCGGCTCTCCGTCGACGGGGAGCTGGTGGGCTACCGGGAGGCCGGTGGGAAGGTGCACGAGCTTCGGGAGAAGGAGGTGGCCCGCAAGCGGGCCGAGATCGGCATGGTCTTCCAGCGCTTCAACCTCTTCCCGCACATGACCGCGCTGGGGAACGTCGTGGAGGCCCCGACCCGGGTCCGGGGCGAGGGCAAGGCCGAGGCGCGCGAACGCGGCCGGAGCCTGCTCCACCGGGTGGGGCTCGGCGACAAGCTGGACACCTACCCCAACCAGCTCTCCGGCGGCCAGCAGCAGCGGGTGGCGATCGCGCGGGCGCTGGCCATGCAGCCCAAGCTGATGCTCTTCGACGAGCCCACGTCGGCGCTCGACCCCGAGCTGGTCGGTGAGGTGCTCGACGTCATGCGCGGGCTCGCCGACGAGGGCATGACGATGGTTGTCGTGACCCACGAGATGGGCTTCGCCCGCGAGGTCGGCGACACCCTGGTCTTCATGGACGCCGGGGTGGTGGTCGAGTCGGGGCGCCCCCGTGAGGTGCTGGCGAACCCGCAGCACGAACGGACCCGGTCCTTCCTCAGCAAGGTGCTCTGAGTCGGGGCACGGTGCTCTGAGCCGGCGTGGTGCTCCGATCGGCACCGGGTCTGCGCCTGGCGCCGGCTGGCTAGGGTCTCCAGGTCATGGACGTCCGACCACTGGGTATCGACGGCTCCTGGCTGTTCACCCCGCGCCAGTTCGCCGACGACCGCGGGGTTTTCCTCGAGTGGTTCCAGGCCGCCCGACTCGCCGCTGCCGTCGGACACCCGCTCGCGCTGGCCCAGGCCAACCACTCGATCTCCCGGCGCGGCACCGTGCGCGGGATCCACTTCTCCGACGTACCGCCCGGGCAGGCGAAGTACCTGTACTGCTCGCGTGGCGCGGTGCAGGACGTCGTGGTGGACATCCGCACCGGCTCCCCGACGTACGGCCGGTGGGAGGCGGTGCGCCTCGACGACAGCGACCGGTGCGGGCTCTACCTCGCCGAGGGGCTCGGGCACGGGTTCCGGGCCTTGACCGACGACGCGTCGGTCACCTACCTGTGCTCGACGCCGTACGACCCGGCGCGGGAGCACACCGTCGACCCGATGGACCCGGCGATCGGTATCCGGTGGGACGGCGACGACGAGCCGCTGCTCTCACCCCGCGATGCGGCGGCGCCGAGCCTCGCCAGCGCGGCGGCGGCCGGCCTGCTGCCGGCCTACGACGCCTGCCGGCGCCACTACGACGCCCTGCGCAGCGGCGGCCAGTAGCGCCAGACGACGCGGGCCAGCGGCCGGGCCGGGCCGAACACCCGGCTGTCTTCGCTCGCGGCCGGGTTGTCGCCTTCGAGCCACCAGCCGCCGTCGACCGGTCGGACCGCACGCTTGACCAGCAGCAGCTGCGGGCGGTCCGGCCGGCGCACCACGACCACGTCGCCGGGCCGCACCCGGGCCCCCGCGCGGACCAGCAGCAGGTCGCCCGGGAGCAGCGTCGGCGCCATCGACCGACCGTGCACGGCGACCCGCCGCCACCGCACCAGCACGGGACCTCCGCTCCACAGCGCCGGATCGCGCCGGGGTAGTGTCGGCCGCGACTGAGATCTCCGCACGTACGCCCGGAAAGGACGGCCATGTCTGTACGGCGACCGGCAGTACTGCGACGCCTGTTGACCCCCACGACCATCGTGCACGCGCACTGCGACCTGCCGTGCGGTGTCTACGACCCGGCCCAGGCCCGGATCGAGGCCGAGTCGGTCAAGGCCATGCAGGAGAAGTACCAGGCGAACGAGGACCAGGTGTTCCGCACCCGGGCGATCATGATCAAGGAACAGCGGGCCGAGCTCGTCAAGCACCACCTGTGGGTGTTGTGGACCGACTACTTCAAGCCGCCGCACCTGGAGAAGTACCCGCAGCTGCACCAGCTGTTCTGGGAGGCGACCAAGCAGGCCGGCGCCGCCGGCGGCAAGGGCTCGATGGACCCCGCCGACGGGCAGAAGCTGCTGGACATGATCGACGAGATCGCCAAGATCTTCTGGGAGACCAAGCAGGCGTCCTAGCTCGACCGTCGCGACGGCCGGCCCCTGTCGGGGACCGGCCGTCGGCGTTTGCCGACCGGCGACCGCGGCTAAGATCGCCGGCCGTGATCCGACCCGCCACCGTCGCCGACGTCCCATCGATCCTCGAGCTGGTCCGGGAGCTGGCAACGTACGAGCGGGCCGGCGGCCTGGTCTCGGCCACCGAGGAGTCACTGCGCTCGGCGCTGTTCGGCCCGGCGCCGGCCGCCTTCGCGCACGTCGCGACCGGGCCGGACGGCGCGGTGGTCGGGTTCGCGCTGTGGTTCCTGAGCTTCTCGACCTGGCTCGGTCGGCACGGGATCTACCTGGAGGACCTCTACGTCCGGCCCGACCAACGAGGGGCCGGTCACGGCCGGTCGATGCTCGCCACACTGGCCGGGATCGCGGTCGAGCGGGGGTACGGCCGGCTGGAGTGGTCGGTCCTCGACTGGAACGTGGACGCGCAGGGCTTCTACCGCCAGCTGGGCGCCGCGCCGCAGGACGAGTGGACGGTCTGGCGGGTCGACGAGGAGGGCTTGGCCCAGCTGGCCCGCGGTGGGCGGTAACCGGTGGGAGCGACGCCTGGACGTACCCGCCGACCGGGCGTCGGGGTACCGTTTCGCTGCCGTCGGCCGAGCCTGTGCAGCGGGTCCGGATTGGGAGGTTTTCGCGGTCTGTCGGATAGTGGGGGGCGGCGGCTCCAGCACCGGATCGGGGGAGGTTCGATGACGAGCGACGGAGGAACCGTGCACGCGCTGCACCCGGCGCAGGCTACGGCCACCGCGGTCCGAGATGTCGTAGCTATTCGGCTGCCCGCCACCGGCGTGTACCTGTCGGTGCTGCGGACCGCGACGGCGGGGCTCGCGGCCCGCCTGGACTTCACCCTCGACGAGATCGAAGACCTGCGGATCGCGGTCGACGAGGCCTGCGCGATGCTGCTCTCCAAGGCGGTGCCCGGCGCCGACCTGGAGTGCGAGTTCGAGCTGCGCAACGACGCCATGAACGTCTCCGTGTCGGTCCTCACCCTCGACGGGATCGAGCCGTCCCGGGACACCTTCGCCTGGACTGTCCTCAACGCGTTGGCCGGTGCGGTCGACAGCCGCACCGACGCCGATTACCGGGTCGTCATCGAGCTGACCAAGCGCCGAGCGAGCGGCACCGCGGGCGCGTGACCGGGACCATGAACGAGCCACTGCCGCCGAACCCCGCCCTCGAGGCCCCGCTGCTCGACGTGCCCACCCAGGACGGGCCCCCCGACCAGCCGGAGACGCGCAGCGAGCGCACCGCCCACGACCGGGCCCGGGCTCGACAGCTCTTCGTCGAGCTCATCGACGCGCGCACCGGGGACGCGCGCCGTACGCGGGTACGCGACGAGCTGGTCGAGATGCATCTGCCGTTGGTCGAGTACCTCGCCCGCCGGTTCCGCAACCGCGGCGAGCCGCTCGATGACCTCGTGCAGGTCGCGACGATCGGCCTGATCAAGTCGGTGGACCGTTTCGACCTCGACCGCGGCGTGGAGTTCTCGACCTACGCCACACCCACCATCGTCGGCGAGATCAAGCGTCATTTTCGCGACAAGGGCTGGGCGATCCGGGTACCGCGGCGGCTGCAGGAGCTGAAGCTCGCGTTGACCAAGGCGACCGGCGAGCTGTCGCAGCGCAACGGCCGGTCACCGACGGTCGCGGAGCTGGCGCATCAGCTCGGCATGAGCGAAGAGGACGTCCTGGAGGGGCTGGAGTCGGCGAACGCCTACTCCGCCGTGTCGCTGGACGCACCGGACGGCGGGGACGACGACTCCCCGGCCGTCGCGGACTCCCTCGGGGTGATCGACGAATCGCTCGAGGGGGTCGAGTACCGGGAGTCGCTCAAGCCGCTGCTGGAGCGGCTGCCCCCCCGGGAGAAGAAGATCCTGCTGCTGCGCTTCTTCGGCAACATGACGCAGTCGCAGATCGCCGCGGAGCTGAACATCTCCCAGATGCACGTGTCCCGGCTGCTCGCCCGGACCCTCGCCCAGCTCCGGGACGGCCTGCTCGTCGAGGAGTGAGCCGCGAGGAGTCCTAGACCTCCGGTCCGGCGAACGCCGCGCGGCCGGCCGGCGTGGCGAACAGCAGCCCGAGCACCGTGGCCGCCGGCAGGGCGATCAGCGCACCGGCCAGCGGCTGCCGGTCCGACACCAGTGTGTAGGCGATCGGCAGCGCCAGCACCTGCGCCAGCATGACCGGCGAGAGGGCCGCCCGCCGGCCCCGCCCGACCGCCCGACCGAGCAGCACCAGCGCGACGCCGGCGAGCAGGCCCAGCGCGGCACCGAAGAGTCCGATCGCCCGGCTGGCCGGCGAACCGATGATCAGCGAGACCGTGTAGATGCCGCTGACGGCGCTCAGCGCCACCCCCTCGGCGATCACCAGCACGCCGGCGCGACGCAGCGTGCTCGACCTCGCCGGCGGCGCGGGCGTGGCTCGGCGCTTCGGCACGGCGGCCACCCTAGCGCCGCTACCCTGACCCGATGCGGGCGCTGCTGGTGGTCAATCCGAGGGCGAGCGCCACCACCCCGGGTGTCCGTGACGTGCTGATCCGGGCCTTGGGCAGCGAGCTCAAGCTCGACGCCGCGACCACGACGCACCGCGGCCATGCCCGCGAGCTCGCCGCCGAAGCCGTGGCCGACGGGCTCGAGCTGGTCGTCACCCTCGGCGGCGACGGCACGGTCAACGAGGTTGTCAACGGGCTGCTCGGTGACGGCCCGGACGGCGCGACCTCGCGTCCCCCGGTACCGGCGCTGGCCGTCGTACCGGGCGGCGGAGCCAACGTGTTCGCCCGCTCGCTCGGCCTGCCGCGGGATCCCGTCGAGGCGACCAGCGTGGTGTTGACCGCCGTCCGCGCGGACCGTCGCCGCCGGCTGGGGCTGGGGCGGGCGAACGGTCGCTGGTTCACCTTCTGCGCGGGCTTCGGCTTCGACGCCGAGGTGGTCCGTGCGGTCGAGCGACAGCGACAGGACGGGGCCCGCTCCTCGACCGGCCGCTACGTCCGGGCGGCGCTGGCCGAGTTTTACCTGCGGACCGATCGACGGACGCCGGCGATCCACCTCGAGCGGCCGGGCGCCGAGACGGTGGACCACGTCTTTCTGGCGATCGTGTCGAACGCGTCGCCCTGGACCTTCGCCGGCTCACGCGCGCTGCACCCCTCGCCGGCGGCGTCGTACGACACCGGCCTGGACGTGCTGGCCATGCGCCGGTTGACCACACTGAGCACGGGGCGGACGGTCCGGCAGCTGCTCGCGTCGGACGGACGGGCGCCGCGCGGGCGTGTCCTGCTCGGGCTGCACGACGTGGCCCGGTTCCGGCTCCGGGCCGACCGACCCACCGCCGCCCAGGTCGACGGTGAGTACCTGGGCAAGCGGACGAGCCTCGAGTTCACCGCCGTACCGGGGGCCCTGCAGGTGATCTGCTAGCAGCACCGCCGGACGGTGGGACCCGCCGTCGAGCGCGGCGGTTCGGACGGTACGGAACGCGACGGTCGGGCCGAGAACCGCCGATCTGTGACCGGAACAACACATAATGTACGTTTTTTTCCGCGGTTGACCTCTTGCCAGGCGCCCGGACCGGCTGACAAGGTGGTCGGGACAGGCCGGACCGGGCGACGGCAGGCACCACAGTGCGTCACCGCCTGCCCGTTCGGCACGCTTCAGCAGCGGGGAAACGTCGAGCACTGTACGACCGGGCGACTTCGTGAAACAATTCACAAGAGCCGCGCCGGCCATCCGTCGCGACCGTCCGACTGAGCAACCTTCCGCACCGACCGAGCACATCCGTACCGATGGACACCCTTCCGTACCGACTGAGCACGAGGCGCAGCTGGCCTCACCCGATAGCGAGGAGACAAGACGATGGACTGGCGCCACCGGGCAGCCTGCCGGGACGAGGACCCTGAACTGTTCTTCCCGATCGGCAACACCGGTCCGGCCCTGCTCCAAATCGAGGAGGCCAAGGCGGTCTGCCGCGGCTGCGCGGTCACCGAGGACTGCCTGGGCTGGGCGCTGGACAGCGGTCAGGACGCCGGCGTCTGGGGCGGCCTGTCCGAGGACGAGCGGCGGGCGCTCAAGCGGCGCGGCGCCCGGGCGCGGGCGCGGGCCTAACGCCCCGACGGCTGGTTCGGCGCCGGGTCGGGCAACCGCAGCACCACCCGCGCCGCCGTTCCGCCGGTGACCCGGTTGGCGAGCGCGATCGTCCCGGCCATCTCGCCCTCGACCAGGGTCCGCACGATCTGCAGGCCGAGCCGGTCCGAGCGCACCAGCGAAAACGCCGGCGGCAGGCCGGCGCCGTCATCGAGAACATCCAGGGCGAGCCGCCGGCCGTCGCGACGGACCGCGACCTCGACGGTGCCGCCGACGAGCCGGCCGGCACCGCCGGGCGGGCTCGGGAAGGCGTGCTCGACGGCGTTGTGCAGCAGTTCGGTGAGCACCATCGCCAGCGGGGTGGCAACCGCGGCGGGCAGCACCCCGAACGAGCCGGTACGGCGCAGCCGGACCCCGGCGTCGGTGCCGGCCGCCGCCCCCGACGCCACGTCGTCCACCATCGCGAGCACCCGATCCGCGATCCCGTCGAAGTCGGTCGACCCGTCCAGGGTCAGCGACAGCGTCTCGTGCACGATCGCGATCGAGCTGACCCGGCGCACCGACTCCTCCAGCGCCTGCCGGGCCTGCGGCAGCTCGACCCGACGGGCCTGCAGCCGTAACAGCGCGGCCACCGTCTGCAGGTTGTTCTTCACCCGGTGGTGGATCTCCCGGATCGTCGCGTCCTTGCTCAGCAGCTCCCGATCCCGGCGGCGGAGCTCGGTGACGTCCCGGACCAGCATCAACGCCCCGATCCGGGCGCCCGTCCGCCACAGCGGGATCGCCCGCAGCTGCACGACCGAACCGTTGACCTCCACCTCGCCCTCCCGCGCCGAGCGGCCGGCCGCGATCGCCGCCACCGGGTCGTCCAGCGGCCCGCTGACCGGCGCCAGCTCGGCGGTCACCGCGCCGAGCGAGGCGCCGAGCAGGTCCCCGGTCATGCCCAGCCGTCGGTACGCCGACTGGGCGTTGGGGCTCGCGTAGACCACCCGCCCGGCCGCGTCGAGCCGGATCAGGCCGTCCCCCACCCGCGGCCCGGTGTGCAGGTCGGTGACGACGTCGGGCCTGGGGAACCGGCCCTCGGCGACCATCTGGGCCAGGTCCCCGGCGATCTCCAAGTAGGCCAGCTCCAGCCGGCTCGGCGTCCGCGCCGCGACCAGGTTGGTCTCGCGGGCGATCACCGCGATCACCGCGTCGCCGCGTCGGACCGGGATCGCCTCCTCCCGCACCGGCACCCCGCTGGCCCAGTCCGGGTCGGTCTCCCGCAGGATCCGGCCCTCGGCGTACGCCGCCGCGAGCTGCGGACGCGCCGCCGCGGTGATCTCGGTGCCGACCTCGTCCTCGACGTAGGACGTGGGGCCGGTCGACGGGCGCATCTGGGCCGCGGCCACGAACCGGCCACCACCCCGGATCGGGACCCACAGCAGCAGGTCGGCGAACGAGAGGTCCGCGAGCAGCTGCCACTCCCCGACCAGCCGGTGCAACCAGTCGAGGTCGGCCGCTTGCAGGTCGGTCCGACCGAGGACGAGGTCCTCCATCGTGGGCACCGGCCCAGGGTAGCCAGCGGCGTACCCTCGCTGGCCGTGACGACCGCCCCACCCCGCCCCCCGACCGCACCGCCGCCGGACGCCGACCCCACCGGGCGCACCGCCGACCTGGTCGCCCGCGACCTGGCCGCCGTGTGGCACCCGTTCACCCAGCAGACGGTCTGGCCGGACGAGCCGCCCCTGGTGATCGACCGGGCGGAGGGCATGCACCTCTACGCCTCCGACGGCCGGCGCTACCTCGACGGGGTGTCGTCGCTGTGGGTGTCGGTGCACGGTCACCGGGAGCCCGCGATCGACGCGGCGATCCGCGCGCAGCTCGACCGGATCGGGCACACGACGTTCCTCGGGCTGACCCACGAACCGGGCATCGCGCTGGCCGAGGCACTGCTCGGCTCCGCCCCGCCCGGCCTCGCCAAGGTGTTCTACGCCGGGGACGGCGCCAGCGCGGTGGAGGCGGCCCTGAAGATGGCCTTCCAGGCCACCGCGCAGCGCGGTGAAGCGCGGCCGCTGTTCGTCCACGTCGCCGAGGGCTATCACGGCGACACCCTCGGAGCGGTCAGCGTCGGCGGGATCGAGTTGTTCCACGCGACGTACCGGCCGATCCTGCTGGCGACCCGGCAGGTGTCCTCCCCCGGGGTGCTGCGGGCCGGGCAGACCCGCCCGGACCGCGCCGCCGAGGTGCTTCACGAACTCGACGCGCTGCTCGACGCCGAGGGCGACCGGGTCTGCGCGGTGGTCGTCGAGCCGATGGTGCAGGCCGCCGGGGGGATGCTCACCCACGACGCGTCGTTCCTGCGGGGGGTTCGCCGGCGCTGTGACGCGGCCGGGGCGCTGCTGGTCGCCGACGAGGTCGCGACCGGGGTCGGCCGGACCGGACGGATGTGGGCGGTCGAGCACGCCGGGGTGTCCCCGGACCTGCTGACCTGCGGCAAGGGGCTGACCGGCGGTTATCTGCCGCTGTCGGCGGTGCTCGCCACCGACGCGGTGTACGAGGCGTTCCTCGGCGCCCCCACGGCCGGCCGGACCTTCTTCCACGGCCACACCTACACCGCGAACCCGCTGGCCTGCGCGGCGGCGCTGGCCAATCTCGGGCTGATGGCCGCCCGCGGCACCGTCGGCCGAGCGGCGCTGACCGGAGAGCGGCTCGGGCAGCTGCTGGCCCCGTTGGCCGGGCTGCCCGGTGTGGCCGAGGTCCGCCGGATCGGGACGATGACCGGCATCGAGCTGGGACCCTTCGACCCGGCGCTGCGGGCCGGCTGGCGGGTCTGCCGGCGGGCCCGGGACCGCGGGGTGTGGATCCGGCCACTCGGCGACGTCGTCGTGCTGATGCCGCCGCTGGCGATCGGTTCGGCCGACCTCGAGGAGCTGGCCGCGGTGACCGTGGAGTGTGTCGGCGAGGTGCTCACCGAGCTGAGCGCGTGAGTTCTCGGCCGGAGCCGCTCGGCTGGCTGCGCGCCGCCGCCGCCGACCGGGAGTCGGCCGGGCTGCACCGCCGACTGCAACCGCGACCGCGCGACGACGATCGGCTGGACTTGGCCGGCAACGACTACCTCGGGTTGTCCCGGCACGCCGCGGTGCTGGCCGCGGCCGCGGCGGCGGTGACCACCTGGGGCGCCGGCGCCACCGGGTCGCGGCTGGTCACCGGCTCTACCGCCCTGCACGCCGAGCTGGAGGCCGCACTGGCGCAGCACCTCGGCACGGCCGGGGCCCTGGTGTTCTCCTCCGGCTACCTGGCCAACCTGGGCGCGCTGGCCGCGCTGAGCGGCCGCGGCTCGCTGGTCGTCTCCGACGCCTACAACCACGCGTCGATCGTCGACGGCTGCCGCCTCGGCCGCGCCCGGGTCGCGGTCGCGCCGCACCGCGACGTCGACGCGGTGGAGAAGCTGCTCGCCGACCGGTTCGAGGAACGGGCGTTGGTGGTCACCGACGCGGTGTTCAGTGTGGACGGTGAGCTCGCGCCGCTGGGCGCGCTGCACGCGGCGGCCCGTCGGCAGGGCGCGGTGTTGCTCGTCGACGAGGCCCACGCGCTGGGCGTGGTGGGGCCGGCCGGCCGCGGCGCCGCCGCGGCGGCCGGACTGGCCGGCGAACCCGACGTGGTGCTGACCGCGACGCTGTCCAAGGCTCTGGGCAGCCAGGGTGGGGTGGTCCTGGGCGACCGGGTCGTCATCGAGCACGTCATCGACACCGCCCGAGCGTTCATCTTCGATACCGGCCTGGTCCCGGCCGCCGCGGGCGCGGCCTTGGCCGCTCTGCACCAACTGCGAGACCGGCCGGAGCTGGCCGGCCGGGTCCGGCAGCGGGCCCGGGAGATCGCCGCGGTCGCGACCTCGGCCGGCCTGCCGGCCGGCCGCCCGGACGCGGCGGTGGTCGGAATCCCGGTGGGTGGGCCGCAGCGCGCCGTCGCGGCAGCGGCGACCTGCCTCGCCCGCGGCGTACGGGTCGGGTGCTTCCGGCCGCCGTCGGTGCCCGACGGGGTGAGCCGACTGCGGCTGACCGCCCGCGCCGACCTCACCGACGGCGACCTGGACCGACTGGCCGGCGCGCTGGCTGCGGTGGCCGCAGCGGCAGGCCGGGGGGTCGCCGGAGGGATCGACTCGGCCGGTGCCTGAGCTCGCGCGCGAGCGGTCGGCCGAGCGGGTTCGCCTCCGCCCGGTCGAAGCAGGTTTCGGACCCACCGAGGCGATTTTCTCTTGTTCCGCAGGGCTCTTCGCTTAGCCGATTCTGTCGGTGGGGCCGATTAGTGTGCCCGATATGGAGGTCGTCGATCATCCGCTGGCCGCCGCGCTGGCGAACGTGGCCGCCGCGGTGGGGTGCCTGGCGGCGGCGCCGGTGTGGTCGGCGACCGACGGCGACCTGCTCGCCGGGCTGCGCACCCTGGAGACGCTGACCGCACGGATGGAGGCGACCCGGCTGCGGCTGGTCGGCGAGGTCGACACCCGCGGCGCGGCGGTCGC
>JBBSHH010000040.1:0-21504 GCA_038253225.1 Mycobacteriales bacterium
CCTCGACCAGGCGATCCGTCGGCTGCTGCTGCTGTATTCGGTGGTGTTCTCCTACGGCGGCATACCGCTGATCTACATGGGCGACGAGATCGCGCTGCCCAACGATGCGGGCTACCTCGACGACCCGGTCCGCCGGGAGGACAACCGCTGGATGCACCGCCCGCCGATGGACTGGCCGGCGGCCGGCCGGCGGCACGACCCGACGACGGTGGAGGGGCGGGTCTTCGCCGGCATCGCGGGGCTCGCTCGCTGCCGACGGGCGCTGCCGGCGCTGCGCTCCGGCGGCGAGTCGGTGCCGCTGCCGACCGACAACCCGCGCCTGTTCGGCTACCGCCGGCGCCACCCGCGCAGCGGACCGTTCGCCGCGCTGGTCAACTTCGCCGCGACCCCGCAGAGCGTGGCGGCCGACGCGCTGGGCGTCGCCGGGCTGCGAGAGGCCGAGCTGGCGTTGTCCTCCGACGGACCGGTCGACCTGCGGGACGGTCGGATCACCCTGCCCGGCCTGGGTTATCTCTGGCTGGTGGAGCACTAGCCGGCGGGCCCGGCGGTCCGTTCGCCGCCCAGGCGCCCCTCGCTAGAGTGCGCAACCGGCGGCTGTCCCGCCGTGACCGGCGTCGGGAGGCAGGGGAGTGTCTGACCGCGCGGGCGAGCTGCTCCTGACCGAGCCGGCCGCACTCGACGCGCTGCCGGCGGCGCTGCAGGCCGCGTTCGCCGCCGTCGCCAGCGAGCCGGACCGGTCGGTACGCCGGGTGTGGTTCGACACCTTCGACCGGCGGCTGAGCCGGGGGGCCATCCAGCTCGAGCACCGCACCGGAGCCGGACCGGCGGGCTACCGACTCCGCAGCGACACCGGCGAGCGGCTGAACGCCCCCGGCCGGGCGAGCGCAGGTCCCCGGCTCGTCGACGCGCTGCCGACCGCCGAGATCCGGGACCGGCTGCGGCCGGTCGTGGAGATGCGGGCTCTGCTGCCGATCGCGACCTCGACGGGGGTCCGGCGGGTGCTGCGGCTGTGCAACCCGGACGGCAAGACCGTCGCCACCGTCGAGGTGGAGGAGACCGCGACCCCGCCCGCGGTGCCTCCCCGGGTGACGGTGGCGGCGCTGCGGGGGTACGCCGACGAGGCCGAGCTGGCGGTCCGCGCGCTGCTGGCGACACCGGGGGCCACCCCGGCGGTCGGCACCGCGCTCGACGCCGTCCTCGCGGCCGGCGGTCCGCAGCCGGCGTACAGCTCGAAGGTCGACGTCGCGCAGGAGCCGGCGATGCCCGCGTCCGCGGCGCTCGCCCGCGTGCTGCTCCGGCTGCTCGACACGCTCGAGGCCAACGTCGACGGTGTCCTCGCCGACGTGGACACCGAGTTCCTGCACGACCTGCGGGTGTCGGTCCGCCGCACCCGCTCGGCGCTGAAGCTGGCCGGTGGCGTGCTCTCCCCCGGCCTGGCCGACCGGTTCGGCGCCGAGTTCCGCTGGCTGGGCGACGTGACCACGCCGACCCGCGACCTCGACGTCTACCTGCTCGGCTACGACGACATGGTCGCCGGCCTGACCGCCCCGGTGGCCGAGCTCGAACCGTTCCGCGCCTTTTTGTCCCGTCGCCGCGCCGCCGAGCAGCGCCGGCTGGTCCGCCGGCTGCGCTCGGAGCGGTTCGCCACGCTGACCGGTCGGTGGCGGGCGGCGCTGAGCGCCGAGACCGAGCCGGGGGGCGGGACGGCTGCCGAGCTGGCCGCGACCGTGACGAGCAAGGCCTTCCGCCGGGTCATCCGCGACGGGTCGGCGATCGTCGCGGAGTCGCCGGCCGAGGAGCTGCACGACCTGCGCAAGCGGTGCAAGGAGCTGCGCTACCTGCTGGAGTTCTTCGCCGCGCTGCACGAGCCGGCGGCGCATCGCCGGCTGGTCGGCGAGCTCAAGACGCTGCAGGACTGCCTCGGGGACTTCCAGGACGGCGAGGTGCAGCGCGACGCGGTCCGCCGGTTCGCCGCGGAGCTGCTGGTCGAGCACGCCGCCCCGGCGGTCACCCTGCTCGGGATGGGCGAGCTGGCCGCGGGCCAGCACCACCGGCAGCAGACGGCCCGAGCCGAGTTCGTCCGCCGCTTCGCCCGCTTCGCCCGGCCGACGAACCACCGGCTGGTGGCCGAGCTGGTGGGCGCGGGCGGATGAGGACGCTCGCGACGTACAGCATCAAGGGCGGCGTCGGGAAGACCTCGGCGGCGGTCAACCTCGGCTACCTGGCCGCCCGCGACGGCCACCGCACGCTGCTGTGGGACCTCGACCCGCAGGGCGCCGCCACGTACCTGTTCCGGGTCCGGCCCAAGGTGAAGGGCGGCGGCAAGGCGCTGGTGCGCGGCGACCGCCCGCTGACCGAGGCGATCAAGGCCACCGACTTCGACTCCCTCGACCTGCTGCCGGCCGACTTCACCTACCGCAACCTCGACCTGCTGCTCGACCGGGCCAAGGCCCCGACGCGGCTGCTGCGCCCGCTGCTGGCCCCGCTGGCCGCGGAGTACGACGTCGTGGTGCTGGACTGCCCGCCGGGGATCACGCTGCTGTCCGAGAGCGTGCTGCACGCGGCCGGCCTGCTGGTCGTTCCGGTGATCCCGACGCCGCTTGCGGTCCGGACGCTGGACCAGCTCATCGGCTTCCTGGCCGACCTGGACGGCCGGCGGCCGGACCTGCTCGCGTTCCTCTCGATGGTCGACCGGCGCAAGGCGCTGCACCGGGAGATCGTGGGGCGGCTGAGCGCCGGCCGCTCGGACGTGGCCGCGACCGCCATCCCGGCGCTGGCCGCAGTGGAAGGCATGGGCGCGCGGCGGGCCCCGCTGTCCGCCACCGCCCCGCGCGGCCCGGCCGGCCGACGCTACGAGGCGCTGTGGCGGGAGATCGACGAACGCACCCGCGGCACTACGACGCCACCGGCCCGGCCCGGTCGCTAGCTCAGTCGCGAACTCAGCTGCCGCAGACCGGGCTGTGGTACCGGCACGCGACGACCTGCGGGGTCTCCACCGGCGCGCCGGCCTGCACCGACCAGGCCAGCCGGATGAACTGCGCATGCGACCACGCCAGCGGCGTCGCGGAGAACGTCGGCTCGCCCGGGGTGAACCGGGGGCTCGGCGCCGGCGGCCGGAAGTCCCAGACCTGCTCGGAGAGGAAGTAGCTGGAGTCGTCGGCGGCGCGGGCCATCGTGGCCAGGTAGCTCCCGGCCGGCAGCCCCGCGGCCAACCGGTACTCGCCGCGCTCGCCGGTCAGCAGCGGCCAGCCGCGGCCCAGCGTGAGCCGCGACCCCGGGTCGCTCGGCTGCCACTGGGCGCCGTCGCGCTGCTCGCCGTACCCGTCGAAACTGGACCGGTGCCAGAACGGCCCGTTCGCGGTGAGGTAGCCGAGGTGGCGGTCGACCAGGTCGAGGGTGTGGCGCACCGTCGGGTCGTCCGGCCGGGTCACCCCGAGCCGGACCAGCTCGAGGAAGCTCGGGTCGAGGATGCGGCGCTGGTCGACCAGCGGGCCGCCGTCGGCGACCTGGATCTGGGTGCCGGCGTCGGCGTTGCCGTCGGCGGTGATCCGCAGGAAGTACGGCCGGTCGCTCAACGGGCCGTTGCGGGTCACGGTCCATGGCCGCAGGTTGAGCCGCCAGGCGTCGGCGACCGCGAGGTAGCGCCGGGCCGCCGCGCCGGCTCCGTTGCGCCGGGCGATGTCGGCCGCGCAGACCAGGCCGGCGATCTCCGCGGCGATCGTCGCCGGGGAGTAGCCGCCGAGGTTCTCCCAGCGCTCCTGCTCGGTGCTCGGCCCGTGCGCGACGACGAAGTCGGCCGAACGACGGACGTGGTCCCAGGCCGCCGGCCCCGTGCGCCCCAGCTGCTCGGCCAGCACGGTCGGGAAGGACACCTCGTCCAGCTGCAGGCCGCCGAAGACCGGCTCGCCGGACAGCCGGCTGTTCTGCGGGTAGGACCCGTCGGGCCGCTGCTGCACCGTCCAGAGGTAGTCCAGGGCCCGGTTGGCGGCCGCCGTGTCACCCATGGCGATCAGCGCGGTCGCGATCTCGTACAGGTCGCGGGACCACACCGCGTGGTAGACCGCGAGGTCCTGCAGCTGGTTCGCCCAGGCCCACGGCCGCGCCGGGGCGGCGACGAAACCGCCGCGGTAGGTCTTGTCCTCGCTGGCGGCCAGCACCATCGCCGACACGTCGTACTCGGTGGCGTAGCCGCGGGCGCTGGCCGGCGTCGGCTTCAGCGACATGAGGTAGGCGTGCCAGCCGCCCGCGTAGGCCGTCCGCACCGCCGCGAAGCCCGCGCGCAGCGAGCGGCTCGCCGCGGCCACGGCCGCATCGGTGCCGGCCCCGAAGCCGATCGCGAGGGTCAGGTGCTCGCCGCCGGCGAGGCCGGTGAGCCGGGTCCGGGCCGTCTGCACCACGTTGCCCAGCCGGGGCGCGCGGTAGCTCCAGTCCATCCGGTGGTCGCTGCGCAGGTCCGTCCAGCCGTCGCTGACACCGGCGTACCCGCTCGAGGTCCGCCCCAGGGCCGGGGAGGCCAGCAGCGCCGAGCCGGTGCTGGCGTCGCTCGCCAGCAGACCGCCACCGCCGGAGCGCCCGGTGTCGTCGTTCCCGGTCATGGTCAGCGCTGGGTCGTGCAGCACGTAGACCTGGTACGGCCGGCCGGTGAGCGACCGGAACGTGACGTCGACGAGCACCGTTGAGGTGGCCGGGTCGGTGACGTAGGTCTTGGTGATGACGTACCGGCCCGAGCGCGCCCGGTTGACCTGCTGGTACACCAGCGCCCGCGAGTCCAGCAGTCGCACCGAGTGGACGGTGTCCCGGCCCTCGCGGTCGGTGAACGTGGCGCCGTCGGTGACCAGCAGCGAGGTGTCCCGGGTGCTCGGCGTGTCGATCCGCGGGTAGTAGACCTCGCTCAGCGTGCCGGAGTTCAGCGTGTACCAGACCTTGCTCGCCGTACCCCGGGCGGTGCCGAAGCCGTCCTTGTCCCCGGTGACCCAGTTGCTCGGGAGGCCGGGGGCACCGGGCGCGCTCGCCCGGGCCGAGGCCGCCCGGGCGGTCGTCGCCCCGGCCGCCGAGAACGGTGGCGCGGCGAGGGCCGCCGCCAGCACCAGCGGCATGCCGGCCGCGGCGACGAGCAGGGTTCGGTTCCTACCGGCTGCGGTCCGCATGGGGGGCCTCCTCGTCGCGACCACCGCGCGGCTACCCCGTTTCGGCACCAGGAAACCGAGGTTCACAATTAAGACCTCAGGCACGCGCCGTCGACCGCGTGGCGACCCACTCCTTGGACCCCCATGACCAAGCCGCGCAGCATTCACAGCTACCTCATGGACATGGACGGCGTGATCGTCCATGAGGAGCAGCTCATCCCCGGTGCCGACCGCTTCATCGCCCGGCTGCAGGCGGCCGGCTGGCCGTTCCTGATCCTCACCAACAACTCCACGTACACCCCACGGGACCTCTCCGCCCGGCTCGCCATGACGGGGCCACAGGTTCCCGGCACCGCTATCTGGACCTCGGCGCTGGCGACCGCGCAGTTCCTGGACGAGCAGTGCCCCGGTGGCAGCGCGTTCGTCATCGGCGAGGCGGGCCTGACCACCGCGCTGCACGAGATCGGCTACACGCTCTCCGAGCGCAGCCCGGACTACGTCGTACTCGGCGAGACCCGGACGTACAGCTTCGAGCAGATCACCCGCGGCATCCGGCTGATCGAACGCGGCGCCCGGTTCATCGCCACCAACCCCGACCCGACCGGGCCCTCGCCACACGGCTCGCTGCCGGCCACCGGCTCGGTGGCGGCGCTGATCTCCAAGGCGACCGGGGTGGACCCGTACTTCGTCGGCAAGCCCAACCCGCTCATGATGCGCTCGGCGCTGCGCGCGATCGGCGCGCACTCCGAGACGACGGTGATGATCGGTGACCGGATGGACACCGACATCGTTGCCGGGATCGAGGCCGGGCTGCAGACGGTGCTGGTGCTCTCCGGTATCACCCGGCGCGAGGCGATGGGTCGCTACCCGTTCCAGCCGACCCGCATCGTGGAGTCGGTGGCGGACCTGGTCGAGGGCATCGCCGACGTGCCGGCTGAACCGGGCGGAGCCGCGCCGGCCGCCGAGACCCCGCAGGGTGCGCCGCCGGAAGCCGGCTGGTCGCGGCGCCGGACGACCCGAACCGGGCCGGTCGACCCGCTGGCCGGGTCGGCGGCCCGGAGCTAGCGACAACGGTTGGCACGCGGTGGCTACGGTGCTGGCATGACCGCGGACGAGGGGCTTCCCGCGCTACGCCAGCGGCTCGACACCGTCGACGCGGACATCGTGGCGCTGCTGGCCGAGCGTTTCGCGGTCGTCGAGCGCATCGCCCACGGGAAGGGCGCGGGTACGGCGTCGATCCGCGACGGCGAGCGGGAACGTGTCGTGCTGGCGGCGGTGGAGCACGCGGCCCGTGAGCGCGGGCTGTCCACCAGCCTGGTACGGCGCATCTTCACCGACCTGCTCGCCTACTCGGTCGACCAGCAGGCGGCGCACCTCGCCGGCGGCCACGGCCAGGTGCGGGTCGCCTTTCAGGGCGTCGCGCACGCCAACAGTCATCTCGCCGCCGAGAAGTACCTCTCCGGCCGGAACCTGACCGGCAGCTTCTCCGGGCATCGCAGCTTCGCCGAGGTGGTGGCCGCCGTGGAGGGCGGCGACGCGGGGCTGGCGGTGCTGCCCATCGAGAACACCACCGCCGGCAGCATCAACCAGGTCTACGACCTGCTTCGTGAGCGCGACATCGCGATCGTCGGTGAGGAGACCTGGCGGGTCGATCACTGCCTGGCGGGAGTGGCCGAGGTGCCGCTGTCCGCGCTGACGGAGGTGCTGTCCCATCCGCAGGGCCTCGAGCAGTGCGCTGGCTTCCTGCGTTCGCTGCCGGGCGCCACCCCGGTCACCTACTTCGACACCGCAGAGGCGATGCGCGCGGTGGCGGAGGCCGCCGACCCGACCATAGCCGCGATCGGGCCGCCGGAGGCGGCGGCGGCGTACGGCCTCACGGTCCTGCGCCGCGGGATCGCCGACCAGGCCGAGAACTACACGCGTTTCGTCGTCGTCGCCCGCGCGGCCGCGACCGTGGACCTGCGGGTGCCGTGCAAGACCAGCCTCGTCCTGGTCACCCGCCATGAGGAGGGCGCGCTGCTGCGCTGCCTCGAGATCCTCAGCGGCAGCGGCCGGTCGATGACCAAGCTCGAGTCCCGGCCCCGGCCGGGCCGACCGTTCGAGTACCTGTTCTTCCTCGACTTCGAGGGCAACATCGCCGATCCGGGGGTCGCGGCGGTCCTCGACGAGCTGCGGTCCGCGGCGCTCTACGTCAAGGTGCTCGGCAGCTATCCGGCCAAGGTGACCCGAGCCGACCCGCAACCCGGCGGGGTGCCGGTCGGGGCACCGGTGGAGGAGATCGAGTCCATCGTCGCGGTCCGGGCGCCGAGCCGGCCCTCGAGCCGTCACCGGCTCGTCGATCGGGCCGCCCGGGACACCGACACGGTCATCCGGGTCGGCGATCTGCTCATCGGCGGCGACGGCTTCGTGGTGATGGCGGGCCCCTGCTCGGTGGAGTCCGCCGAGCAGGTCACGGCCACCGCCCGGGCGGTACGCGACCTCGGCGCGCTGGTGCTGCGGGGTGGGGTCTTCAAGCCGCGGACCTCGCCGTACGCCTTCCAGGGCCTGGGCTGGCCGGGTCTCGACCTGCTCGCGGCGGCCGGTGCGGCGGCCGGCCTCCCGATCGTGACCGAAGTCATGGCCGTGGACCAGGTACGCCGGATGGCCGCCGTCGTTGACATCCTGCAGGTCGGCGCCCGCAACATGCAGAACTTCGACCTGCTCCGCGAGCTGGGCAAGGTGGACCGACCGGTGCTGCTCAAGCGAGGGCTGTCGAGCACGATCGAGGAGTGGCTCGCCGCCGCCGAGTACATCCTGGCGCAGGGAAACCAGCAGGTGATCCTCTGCGAGCGGGGGATCCGCACGTTCGAGAGCGCGACCCGCAACACCCTCGACCTGTCCGCGGTGGTCGTGCTGCGGGAGCGGACGCACCTGCCGGTGATCGTCGACCCGAGCCACGGGACCGGCAACCGGCGCTACGTCACGCGGATGGCGTGGGCGGCGCGGGCGGCCGGCGCGTGCGGGTTGCTCGTCGAGGTGCATCCCGATCCCGACGCCGCCCTGTCCGACGCCGACCAGAGCCTGGACATCCCCGGCTTCGCGGCCCTGATGGCCGGGCTGGCCGGGGTGGTCCCGGTCGCGCGGAGCTGACCCTGCCGACCCTGCTGACCCAGCTGACCCAGCTGACCCAGCCGCGCGGAAGGGACCGACGATGCCGGATGCCGCCGAGGTAGTGACGACCGCCAACCGCGGCCTATGGACGCTGGCCGCGCTCGGCTACGCCCTGCCGGCCGGGGTCGCCGTCGACGGCCGGCCGGCCCGAACGCCGCTGCAGCGCTACGCCGCGGAGCTGCTGAGCGCACTCGACCTGACCGGTCCCGGCTCGACCGGCGGGCTGGCCGAGCCCTGACCCGGTCAGGGCAGCGTCCGCCAGCCGGACCAGCCGGGGGAGGCGGTGATCTGGTAGTCCTGGCCGTCGGTGCCGGCCGCGAAGACATCGGTCCGGCCCGACGCGGCGGTGACCGCCGGCCCCGAGGCGATGCTGCCACCCAGGGCCTGCCACGAGGACCAGCCACCGGCGTACGTCCGCGACCACAGCCGGTTGTCCGTGCCGCGGACGAACACCGAGAGTCGGCCGGAATCCCAGACCGCACCGGGGTCGCTGAGCAGCCCGCCACCGAGGCTGGCCCAGCCGGTCCACCCGGTGGGGGTCCGCGACCGCAGCCAGAGCGTGCCATCGGTCCCGTGCACGAACACGTTGAGCGTGCCGTTGCCCGGGGAGGACATCGCGGGCCCGGTGCCCGTGGCGGCGCGGCCACCGATCGGCAGCCAGCCCGCCCAGGCCCCGGTCGCGCTCGTTTCCCGGTACCAGAGCTGCCCGTCGCCGCCGACGACGGTCAGCGCGGTGCGTCCCGGTGCGATCCGGACAGCCGCGGGCGGGGACAGCGCCACCCCGCCGAACGTCGTCCATCCGGTGTTCAGCGTCCGGGTGTAGAGCAGGCTGTTGGTGCCCCGCACGAACACCGACGCGACGCCTGGGACCGCTGAGGCGACGGCGGGACCACCCACCATGGCGCCGCCCAGCGACGAGGCCGGTGACCAGCCGGAGCCGGTCATCCAGGTCCGGTGCTCAAGGTCGCCGTGGTCGCCCTGCTTGAAGTACTCGATCCCGCTGCCGGTCGTCACCGCCGCCGGGCTGGCGTTCGGTCGCGGCTTGTAGATCGCGACCCAGTCGACCTGGAAGTCGACCTGCGGGGGGGTAGCGAGGCCGGGCGGCGCCTCACCGCCGGGCGAGCTGTTGATCCCGAGGTGCATCGGCTGAGCCGGCACGGCCGAGGAGACCACGGTCCGCATGACCGCGCCGTCCATCGTGTAGACGAGCTTGCTCGGGCTCCACTCCACCCCGTAGGTGTGCCAGCCCGAGCAGCTGCACGGGTAGCTCGTGTGGACCTGCCGGTTCGCCGACGAGTAGTGCAACGTTTGGGTCGCGGTCTGGCGGGCCGGGTCGCTGCCACCGATCTCGAAGAAGTCGACCTCCGGCGGCCACGAGGCGGCCGTCGGCCACAGCAGCAGGACGCCGCGGGTGCCGGCACCGGGACCGAGGCGGGCCCGGACGAGGTACTTGCCGTACGTCTGGTGGACCCCGTTGTTGACCGAGCCGGCCGCCCAGTGCCCCTGGGCGTCCTTGGAGACCCGCAGCGTCAGCATCCCGTTGCCGAGCAGCACCTGGCCGGCCTGCCAGTTCTTCCGGCCGGTAGCGCCGTGGTTGACCGACCACATCGGGTTCAACGTCGGGCTGGTGAACTCGTCGGTCGCGGTGAGCTGCCAGTTGGCGTCTCCCGTCGCCGGGGCCGCGACGCCGGAGGGGTTCACCGCGGCCGCGGCCGGGTGCTGGTCGACGCCCACCTCGACGACCGCGAGCGCGGCGCCGAGGCCGATCGCGGCAAGCCCGGCGAGTGGACGCCGTAGCGGGGAGAGCCTGTTCTCGTTCGAACGCTCGGGATGCATGTATGTCGACCTCTTCCGGAACGAAATCTCGGGATCGGCCCCGGCGACGGGACCGACCTCCTAGAAATCGGCCGATCGGACCTACTCCCTGTAGGCCGACCGGGTGACGAGCCGCTTCGGGCCCGTCCGGGGGCGGCCGAACCCGGCTGCGAGGCCGGGATGCTTGGCTGGGGGCGTGACCGGAGCCCAGGTGCCGCTGCTGGTCGGGGTAGGGGTGCTGGCCGGGGTGGTCAGCACGGTGGCCAGCCTGGCGTCGGTCGTCTCCTACCCAGCGCTGCTGGCGATCGGGCTGCCGCCACTGACCGCCAACGTGACCAACACCGTCGCGCTGGTGTTCACCGGGCTCGGGTCCGCGGTGGGGTCGCGGCCGGAGCTGACCGGTCAGCGGGGCCGCGTCCTGCGGCTCTGCCGGCTGACCGCGGTCGGCGGCGCCGGCGGCGCGGCCCTGCTGCTGCTGACCCCGGCCGCGGCCTTCGCCGCCGTCGCTCCGGTGCTGATCGGCGTCGCCTCGGTCGTGCTGCTGGTCCAGCCGGCGCGACGGAGAGGCTCGCGCGTCGGGGCGCATGTCGGCGGCGGGTCGGCCCGGCTGGCGGTGGTCGCGGTGGCGATGTACGTCGGGTACTTCGGCGCCGCCGGCGGCATCCTCATGCTGGCGGTGCTCGCCTCGATGCTCGACGAGCCGATGGTCCGGATCAACGCGGTGAAGAACGTCATCTCCACGGCCGCGAACGGCGTCGCCGCCATCGCGTTCGCGCTGTTCGGACCGGTCCGGTGGGCGGCGGCGGCTCCGTTGGCCCTCGGCTTCCTGGTCGGCGGCTGGCTCGGGCCGGCGGCGGTGCGCCGGCTGCCGGGCTCGAGCCTGCGGGTCGTCGTCGGGATCTGCGGGCTGGCCGTCGCGGTGAAGCTCGGGCTCGACCTGCGCCGGTGAGCGCCGACCGGTCAGACGCCGAGGATCAGCAGGTCGGCGGCGGCCGGTTCACCGGCCGCCGCACTGAAGATCCGCATCCCGTCCAGCACGACCGCGCGCTGCCGGCGGGGCACCCGGGCGAGGATCCCCGCGATCTCGCTCCGCCGCCGCTCGATGATGCCGGCGACCAGCTCGCGGCCGGCCGGGGTCAGCGTCACCAGCACCTCGCGCCGGCTGGCCGGGTTGTCCACCCGGCGGATCCAGCCACCCGCGACCATCCGGTCCGCGGTCCGGCTGAACGTCGACGGGTGCACCCCGGAGCGCTCGGCCAGCTCGCCGCTGCGCTGCGGGCCGGTGGCGGCGAGCAACACCAGCACCCGCAGCTGCGGCAGCGAGACCTCCTCGAGGGCGGCCGCGACCGAGCGGGCCACGACCCCGAGCAGCGCCCTGGAGGCGCGTACGGTCGCGTCCGTCGTCTCGTCGAACGCCGACATGGCTCCCACCCTAGCCGCCCGAGCTGTCCTCGTACATATGATGCTGTGATACAACTGTTGTAGGGGGGTGTGGCGACGGCGAGCGTCGTCGTCGTTGTCGTCGGAGGAGGGCCATGAACGACATCACCGAGCTGATCCTCGAGGAGCACGCCGAGATGCGGCGGCAGTTCGCCGCGCTGGACGACGCACGCACCGTCGAGGAGCAGCGCCGGGTCTGGGCGTCGCTGGCACAGTTGCTCGACCTGCACGCGGCGACCGAGGAGGCCGTGTTCTACCCGGCGCTGCTGCGCCGGGGGGCGGACGCGGTCGAAGAGACCGATGACGCGATCCGCGACCATAACTCGATCCGCGACGCGGTGGCCGCGGCGGCGGCCGCCGAGCTGGGCAGCGAACGGTGGTGGTCGGCCGTCGGCGACGCTCGGCGGGAGAACAGCGAGCACATGACCGAGGAGGAGGACGGCGCGCTGCCGGACTTCCGCCGGTCGGCCCCGGTCGAGCTGCGGGCCGACCTCGCGACCCGGTTCCTCGCGTTCCGCGCCGAGCACCCCGGCGGCCGGGGCGCCGACACCGCCGACAAGGACCCGCAGCAGTACATCGACGACCACCGGTGAGCGGGCTGCCGAACTGGCTACTCGGGTTGATCTTCCTCGGTTCGGCCGGTGCGATCTGGGCGGCCGGGGTCCGGCTCTCCGACACCGTCGACGTGCTGGACGAGCGGCTGCACCTCGGCGCGGCCCTCGGCGGGATCGTGCTGCTGGCCATCGCCACCAACCTGCCAGAGATAGCGATCACCGCCACCGCCGCGCTCAGCCACAACATCGGCGTGGCGATCGGCAACATCCTCGGGGGGATCGCGATCCAGACGCTGGTGCTGGTGGCGCTCGACGCGGTCGGCGTGAAGGTGCGCCGGCCGCTGACCTACCAGGCAGCCAGCCTCACGCTGGTGCTGGAGGCGGCGCTGGTCGTCGGCGTGCTGGTAGTGGTCGTGATGGGCACGCAGCTGCCGGCGCACCTCTACTTCGCCCGGCTGAGTCCGGCGGCCGTCCTGATCGCGGTGCTCTGGCTGGTCGGGCTGGTCGTGATCGACCGGGCCGGCGGCCGGCTGCCGTGGCACGACTCCGGGCAGGCGCCGGACAACCAGGGCCGGCCGAAGGGGCACGCCCAGCAGACCAAGGAGGCCGCCGCCACCCGGACGAAGGTCTCGACCGGGCGGACCGCGGCGGTGTTCGCCGCGGCGGCGGCGGTCACGCTGGTCGCCGGCGTGCTGCTCGAGCAGAGCGGCATCGTGCTGGCCAGCCACGTGCACCTCACCGGCGTGCTGTTCGGCGCCACCGTGCTGGCCGCGGCCACCTCGCTGCCGGAGCTGTCCACCGGTATCACGTCGGTGCGGATGGGGGATTACCAGCTCGCGATGAGCGACATCTTCGGTGGCAACGCGTTCCTTCCGGTGCTGTTCGTGCTGGCTGACCTGCTCTCCGGCCGGGCCGTCCTCCCGCAGGCGCAGGCCAGCGACCTCTACCTCACCGGCCTCGGCGCGCTGCTCACCTCGGTCTACGCGGCCGGGCTGATCCTTCGACCCCGGCGCAACATCGCCCGGATGGGGATCGACTCGGTGGCGGTTCTCGTCCTCTATCTGCTGGGGACCGCCGGCCTCATCGCGCTCACCGTCTCCTAGCCGCACCATCCGGGTGGCAGCCGCCGGCCCGGAGCCGCACCCGAAAGGAACCCCCGTGCCCGATCAGCAGGTTGTCGTCGTCACCGGAGCGAGCGGCGGGGTCGGCCGGGCGGCCGCCCAGGCGTTCGGCGCCCGCGGCGCCGCGGTCGGGCTGCTGGCCCGCGGCGAGGCCGGTCTCGACGGCGCCGCCGCCGCCGTCACCGCCGCCGGCGGGCGGCCGCTCGCCGTACCGACCGACACCGCCGACGTGGAGCAGGTCCGGGCCGCGGCCGACCGGGTGCACTCGGAGCTGGGTCCGATCGACGTGTGGGTCAACGTGGCGTTCACGTCGGTGTTCGCGCCGTTCACCGAGATCGACCCGGCCGAGTTCAAGCGGGTCACCGAGGTCAGCTATTTGGGCTACGTGTACGGCACCCGGGTGGCGCTTGACCACATGCTGCCGCGGAACCGGGGCGCGATCGTGCAGGTCGGGTCGGCGCTGGCCTACCGCGGGATCCCCCTGCAGACCGCGTACTGCGGCGCGAAGCACGCGATCCAGGGCTTCAACGAGGCGCTGCGCTGCGAGCTGCTGCACGCGAAGAGCGGCGTGCACGTCACGATGCTCCAGCTGCCGGCGGTGAACACCCCGCAGTTCGGCTGGGTGCTGAACCGACTGCCGAAGCACGCCCAGCCGGTGCCGCCGATCTACGAGCCGGAGGTCATCGCCCGGGCGATCACCTACGCGGCCGACCACCCGCGCCGACGAGAGTACTGGGTCGGCGGCAGCACTGTCGGCACGCTGCTCGCCAACGCGGTCGCCCCCGGGCTGCTGGACCGCTACCTCGCCCGTACCGGCTTCGCCTCGCAGCAGACCGACCGGCCCAACCCGCCGGACGCCCCCGTGAACCTGTGGGAGCCGGCCGACGGGCGGGACGGGCACGACTACGGCCCGCGCGGGGTGTTCACCGGGCAGGCCCACGACCGGAGCTACCAGGTGTGGCTGTCCCAGCACCACGGCCTGCTCGGGCTCGCCGGCGGGCTGCTCCTCGCCGGTCTCGGGGCGGCTGCCCGAGCCGGCCGATAGCCTCCCCGCCGGCACGCGTGGCGTCGGCCTGGTAGGACGCAGCCGTGACGGTCTGGGTCTGCGCCACCTGCGGCAACCACCACCCCGACACCGCGCACCCACCGGCGTCCTGCGCCATCTGCGCGGACGAGCGGCAGTGGGTGCCGCCGACCGGTCAACGCTGGACAACGCTCGCCGAGCTGGCAGGTCAGGGCCACCGCAGCGACGTACGGACCGTCGAGCCCGACCTGCTCGGCATCGGGACCGCTCCCGACTTCGCGATCGGGCAGCGCTCGCTGCTGGTGCGGACGGCGGCCGGCAACCTGCTGTGGGACTTCAACGGCTACGTCGACGACGCGGCGGTCGAGCAGGTCCGGCGGGCCGGCGGTGCGGTTGCGCTAGCGGCCAGCCACCCGCACTTCTACGGGGCCGTCGTGGATTGGAGCGACCGGCTCGGCGGCGTGCCGATCCTGTTGCCGCAGGCCGACGTGCACTGGCTGACCCGGCCCGCGGCGGCGGTCCGCACCTGGTCCGGCCGGGTCGAGGTGGTGCCCGGCGTGACGCTCGTGCAGTGCGGCGGCCATTTTGCCGGCAGCGCGGTCGTGCACTGGGCGGCCGGCGCCGCCGGGCGCGGGGCGCTGCTCGTCGGTGACACCCTGATGGTCACCCCGGGCGAGGACCGGGTGACGTTCCTGCGCAGCGCCCCCAACCGGCTGCCGCTGCCGGAGCGCTCGGTCCGGCAGGTGACCGACGCGGTCTCGGGCCTCCGGTTCGACCGGATCTACCCGGGCTGGTGGCAGCCCACCATGCCCACCGGCGGCCGGGCGGCGGTGCTGGCCGGAGCCGAGCGCTACATCGCCTGGCTGCGCGGCGACGCGGCCGAGGACTGACCTCGGCGCCGGCCTCAGCCAGCCGGGGCGAAGGTCCCGAGGACCCGCTCGGCGGTCCGCATCGCCCCGACCGGGTCGGCGGCCGGCGAGCCGACGTCCGGTGCGAAGTTGAGGTCGAAGAAGACCTCGGTGACCCCGGCAGCCTCCAGCCGGGCCAGGTCGGCGCGAACCTCGTCCGGCGTACCGTGCAGCGGTCGCCTCCGGTCCGTGTCGGCGCCCGCGTGGTCCGGGAGCTCGAGCACCCCGCGGACGACGAAGCGCAGCCGCTCCGGGTCGCGGCCGGCGTCGCTCGCCGCGGCCCGAACCAGCGCGATGTCGGCGCCGATCTGGTCGAGGTCCGCCCGGCTGCTGCTGATCCAGCCGTCCGCGAGCCGGCCGGCCCGACGCAGCGCCGGCTCCGCGGTCCCCCCGAGCAGCAGCGGCGGGTGCGGCCGCTGCACCGGCTTGGGCTGCACCTGCGCGGGCGGCACGTGGTAGAAGTCGCCGTCGAAGGAGACGACATCGTCCCCCCAGATCGCCTGCAGGCAGCGGAGGAACTCCTCGAACCGCGCCCCCCTGCGCTGGTAGGGAACACCGGCCGCCCGGAACTCCTCGCGGGACCAACCGAGCCCGAGACCCACGTCGAGCCGGCCGGCCGACACCTCGTCGAGCGTGCTCAGCTGCTTGGCGAGGACGATCGGGGCGTAGAACGGCGCGTTGACGACCGCGAGGCCGAGCCGGATCCGCCCGGTCACCGCGGCGACGTGCGCGAGCGCGACCACCGGGTCGTGCACGGACCGGTACATCGCCCCCCAGTCGCCCTGGGCCGGATGCAGCAGCCGCTGGAACGTCCACAGCGACGCGTAGCCGAGCTCCTCGGCCCGGACCGCGATGCTGACCATGTTCGCCCGCGTCGCCCAGCTGCCCGACACCGGCAGGCCAAAGCCCAGTCGCAGCCCGGTCACCGGTCGAGCCGGTGACCGTCGAAGAACATCAGCTCGTCGCGGAGCAGCTCGATCCCGATGCCGTCCGGGTCGCGGAGGTACAGCGACTCCTCGATCCCCCGGTCCGGGCCGACGTAGACGACGCCGGCGTCATCGAGGCGCTGGCGCAGCCGGGCGTGCTGCTCCGGCGGCACCGAGACCGCGATGTGCTGCACACCGCCGATCGCCTCGATCGCCCGCTCGAGCCCCAGCCCGGGGAAGTCGAAGAAGCCGAGCAGCGTGGCGTTGCCGACGTCGAAGAAGAAGTGTGACGAGCCGGGGTAGTCACGGTTCTCCACCAACTCGACCAGCGGGAAGCCGAGCAGGTCCTGGTAGAAGGCGATGGTGCGCTCCGGGTCGGCGCAGATCAGCGCGGCGTGGTGGATCCCCCGGCCGGACGTCGGCGGCCGCCGGTCGACCGGGGCCAGGTGGCGCTCCCGCAGTTCGGCCCGCCGCGTCTCGATCACCTCTCGCTCAAGGTCGGTCAGCGGTGGCATCGGTCCTCCCTGCTGCGATCGGTGCGGTCGGTGCGAACGTCGGCAAGTCTGCCGGACCGTCGAGGCGACGGGGCGCGCCCGCCGGCGGGGCGGCCCGGGCTTTGCCGGGGACGGGGACTTCCTCGACCCGTTGTTCCGACGGCGTTCGGAGACCACCCGGATCGCACCGACGATCCTGGCGCTGCTCGGCCTCGGCCCCGCCGCGCTGCGAGCCGTGCGCATCTAGGGCGTCGCCGGGCTCCCGCTCGGATAGCCGGCGAGCGCCGGCGCGGCCCGCGGCAGTGCGGTCTTGCCAACGGTTACGGCCGCGCACCACACTCGTTCCGCCGACGTCGTCACCGCCGGTGACGTGGAGCAGATCATGGACAAGCCGGGCGTCGCCAGTCCGCCGGCCGCGGGCGATCCGCACGTCGAGCGCGAGGACCACCCGTGGGCCATCGCGATCCCCGGCCACCCCCGACGGACCGACTCGCCGACCTACGTCCAGTCCCGCAAGCGCATGGTGGAGATGGCAGCGGGGGTCGAGAACCTCATGTACGGCCGGCCGCCGTACCAGGACCACCACGGCGGCGGGCTGTGGCTCAAGGACGCCGACGGCTGGTTCCTGGTCCGCAACCTCGTCGGCATGGAGTGGTCGTCGCAGTTCTGCGCCGACCCGGCCCGGGTGGACATCCTGCGCCGGAACGCCCGCCGGCTCTACGCCGCGTTCCCCGACGCGGTCGGCGAGCTCGGCATCCGGGAGCTGCTCGACACGCCCATCACCGACGCCGACGGGGTCGCGCGCTGGACCGACAGCATCTGCAACGCCAGCGTCCCGCTACCGGCGGACGCACACATCGGGGTGCTGCCGACGGCCGGCGGCGTTCACCACTATCCCGGGCCGGTCACCGAGATCGCGTTCGTCAAGTACGACGACTTCGACCTCTGGGTGAACGACGAGAACGGGCAGCCGACGGCGGTCACGCCGGTGGACCGGCGCGGTTCCGGCAACGGGGCCGTGAAGGTCATCTACGCGACGCCCGGCACCGCGCTGGCGAAGGAGAAGGAGGCCGCCGCCCGGGCTCACCAGCCGCTCGTGCTCGACGCCGACGCGGCGATCGCCCAGCGGGCCTTCGCGAAGCAGGTCCCCCGATCCGGCCGGGTCAGGTGACGCAGAACTCGTTGCCCTCGGGGTCGTGCAGAACCACCCAGAACGAGGCCGTCTCCTCGACATGCCGCTGCGTCAGGCCAGACCTAGGCCGGTCCGGCGCCGTTCGGGTGCGAGCCGGTCGTGAGAACCCGCAGCGACTCCTCGAGGTAGTCCGCCGCGAGCTCGCAGGCGACCGTCTCCCGGCCGCCTTCGAGCGCGCTGTTCACCTTGCCGACGTAGGCCTCCGACAGCGCGACCAGCTGCCGCCGGGCGTCGAGTGCAGCCATGACGATTCTCCGAATCCGGCGCCGAGCGTCAGCGTCCACTACCTGCAACGGCGCCGGCGGGCGATCTGTGCGGCCGCCGGAGCACCGAAGCGGTGTCTTTCGTCACAGTCGCGGCCGCGGCGGGGGCCAGCGGGTCGGCCAGCAGCGGCCCGAACGCCAGCTCGGCGGCGCCGTGCAGGGTCGAGTCAGCGCCCAGAACGGGTACGGCGAGGCGTACCAGGGCCCGCGGCGCGGCGAGGGCCGCGGCCGCCAGCCGCTGCTCCACGATCGCCGCGGCCGCGGGGTAGATGTCGCTCAGCAGCCCGCCGAAGATCACCATCTGCGGGTTGAACAGGTTCACGATCGTGGCCACCCCGTTGCCGAGCCACCGGCCGACCGTCCCGACCGCGGTGAGGGCGTCGGCGTCCCCGCCGGCCGCCGCCTCCAGCACCTCCAGGACGGCGGCCCGGCCGCCGCCCAGGGGGTGCCCGGCGCGCCGCAGCAGCGCGTCCTCGCCGACCTCGGTCTCCCAACAGCCGCGCGACCCGCACCGGCACGCCCGGCCCTGCGGGTTGACGACCATGTGACCGACCTCGCCGCCGTAACCGGCGCTGCCGTACAACGGCCTCCCGTCGACGATCACGCCGCCGCCCACACCGACCTCGCCGGCGAGGTAGACGACGTTGTCCAGCTCGGCGGCGACTCCGCGCGCGTGCTCCCCCAGCGCCCCCAGGTCGGCGTTGTTGCCGACCCGGACGGGCACCGGGGGACCCAGCTCGGCGGCGAGCATCTCCCCGAACGGGACGTCCCGCCAGCCGAGGTTGGGGCCGAAGTGCACCAGCCCGTCCTCGCGACGTACGACGCCGGCGACCGCGACGCCGACCCCGACCAGTCGGCTGGTCGCCGGGCGTCGGCGCCGCAGCCGGCGGCCGAGGCGGGCGATGGTTTCGACGGCGAGTTCGGGCGCGGCACGCTCGCGGTCCTGCGCCAGCCCGACCCGGTCCAGCACGACGCCGCCGAGGCCGATCGCCGCGAGCGTCACCGACTCCACCTCGACCACCGCGGCGAGCGCGTACACCTCGGTGGCGCACGGCTTGACGACGAGTGAGGGCCGGCCGGCGCCTCGACGCACGACCGGCGGCTCCTCGGTGACCATGCCGGCGGTGCTGAGATCACCGACCAGCGCCAGGATCGTGCTGCGGTTCAGCCCGAGCTGCGCGGTCAGCTCCGCCCGGGTCCGCGGTCCCTGCCGGTGCACCGCGGTCAGCAGCGCGGAGAGGTTGTGCCGGCGGATCTCGTCCTGACTCGCCCCGCGCCTGGCCTCCCAGGCGCCCTCGACCCGCGGTGGCGTCACGCCCTGCCGGTCGAGGCGGATCGCTTCCGCGAAAGCGCGTCCACGCCCGCCGCCACGAGCAGCACGAGACCGGTGACGACGAACTTCACCCCGGCGCTGTAGCCGAGCAGGCCCATGCCGTTGTCGATGACCGCGATCACCGCGCCGCCGAGCACCGCGTCGCGGACCCGCCCCTTGCCGCCGAACAGGCTGGTGCCGCCGATCACGGCCGCGCCGACGGCGTAGAGCAGCGTGTTGCTGCCACCCGCATTGGGGTCTACCGAGTTCGCCCGGGAGGCCGCGATGATTCCGCCGATCGCCGCCATGGTGGAACCGATCATGAACACCGAGGTCCGGATCTTCGCGACGTTGATGCCGGCCCGGCGGGCCGCCTCGGCGTTGCCACCGACCGCGTAGAGGTGCCGGCCGTAGGCCGTGCGGCCGAGTACGAAGGTCAGGCCCACGAGCAGCGCCACGATGAGCGGTACGACGTAGGGGATGCCCTTGAGCGAGACGACCAGCGGGTTGCGGCTGCGCTCCTGGTTGAGGACGTAGACCGCCGCCCCGGAGAGCAGCCCGAGGCCGCCCACCCGGACCGCGAGCACGACGAGCGGCTCGGCGGTCAGGCCGCGTCGCCGGCGGCCGGCGGCGCGCAGCAGCAGCGTCGCGGCGTACCCGCCCATGCAGACCGCCCACAGCACCCAGCCCAGTACCGGCGCGACGTTCTTGTTCTCGATCGCGAGCAGCACGCTGTCCCGGATCGGGACGTTGCCGCCCTGGCCGATGATGAGCAGCACGGTGCCCTGGAAGGCCAGGAACGCCGCCAACGTGACGACGAAGGACGGGATCCCCACCCGGGCGACCAGCGTGCCGATCACGGTCCCGATGACCAGTCCGGTCACCAGCGCGGCGAGCACCGCGACCAGCCAGGGCTGGTGGTGCTCGGTGAGCGTCGTGGCCATGACCGCGGCGCAGACGCCGCTGGCGAACCCGGCCGAGAGGTCGATCTCGCCGAGCAGCAGCACGAAGACCAGGCCCATCGCGATGACCGTGATCGACGAACCCTGGGTCAGCAGGTTCGCGAAGTTGCCGGCGCTGAAGAAGACCGACCGCAGGGCGGAGAAGACGGCGACCAGGACCACCAGGCCGGCGATGGCCGGCAGTGCCCCGATGTCCCCGCCGCGCACCCGGTCGACGTAGTCCCGGAAGTAGGAGCCGATCGAGGGGGCCCGGGTGAGCTCCGCCGCCTCGGGGCTGGGCGCGTCGGGGCTGGGGGTCGGTAGCAGCTCGGTGCTCACACCGCACCGCCCTGGCCCGCGCCGGCCGCGACCGCAGGCCGACCGGGCTCGATGCCCTCCGACCGGCCGGCGGTGATCAGCTCGACCACCTGGGCGTGCCGAACGTCCTTCGTCCACACCTCGGCCGCCATCTGACCCAGGTACAGCGCGGCGATGCGGTCGGCAACCTCGAAGACGTCGTTGAGGTTGTGCGAGATCAGCACGACCGCGAGGCCGTTGTCGGCGAGGCGGCGAACCAGATCGAGAACCTGCCTGGTCTGGGCCACGCCGAGAGCGGCCGTCGGCTCGTCCAGGATGACGATCCGGCTGTTCCACAGCACCGCCTTGGCGATCGCCACGGTCTGCCGCTGGCCGCCGGACAGGCTCGCCACCAGCTGCCGGATCGACTTCACCGTCCGGACCGAGAGCGAGGCGAGGGTGTCGGCGGCCTGCTGCTCCATGGTCGCCTCGTCGAGGACGATCCCGGAGCGACGCTCCCGGCCGAGGAACATGTTCTGCACGATGTCGAGGTTGTCGCACAACGCAAGGTCCTGGTAGACGATCTCGATGCCCAGCGCCGCCGCGTCCCGCGGGCTATGCACGGTCACCGGCTGGCCTTCGAAGAGGTATTCGCCCGAGTCGATCGGGTAGATCCCGCCGACGCACTTGATCAGGGTCGACTTGCCGGCGCCGTTGTCGCCGACGAGCGCGGTGACCTGCCCGGGGTAGGCGTTGAAGTCGACGCCGTGCAGGACCTGCACCGCGCCGAAGCTCTTGTTCATGCCCCGCAGCTCGAGCAGCGGGACCGCGGTGTTTGCCACGGGATGGCTCCTTGGGGGGAGGGTGCCGGCCCGGGGGCGGGGGGGGCAGTCCCGCCCCCCCCCCCGGGCGGGGGGGGGGGGGGCCCCCCCCGCCCCCCC
>JBBSHH010000041.1:0-20767 GCA_038253225.1 Mycobacteriales bacterium
CACCGGACCCCAGGCCTCGTCCATCGACGCTCGGTAGCTCTCCGGCAGGTCCGCCCTGTCCTCGTTGAGGACGGACAGGCTCATCACATGCCAGCGCGGCGCCAGGGGGCGGACCTCGGCCGCCGACAGCAGCCACCGCGAGGACATCCACGCCCACGGGCAGACCGGGTCGAACCAGAAGTCGACGGCGGTGGCGGTGGGCGATGTCATGGGCGATCTCCTGGTGATGGCGGCTGCGTCCGACCGCCGGGACAACCGGATCGGCCCAACCGTTGTTCCGGGCGCGCATGAAACACTCCCCCGACCGGTCCAGGACAAAGGAGCCCTCTGCGCGTGGCCAGCGACAACCTCACGAGAGACGAGGCCCGGGAGCGGGCTCGGCTGCTGACGGTCGACGCCAACGATGTCGACCTCGACCTGACGACCGGAGACGCCACGTTCCGTTCGACCAGCCGAATCCGGTTCCACGCGGGCGAGCCGGGGGCATCGAGCTTCGTCAACCTGGCCGCGCCGGCGCTGCACGAGGTGATGCTGAACGGTGTCGCGCTCGACCCGGCGGAGGTGTTCGACGGTCGGCGCATCCAGCTGCCGCAGCTCGCCGCCGACAACGAGCTACGGGTGGTCGCGGACTGCGCGTACACCCGCACCGGAGAGGGACTGCACCGCTTCGTCGACCCGGTGGACAACGAGGTCTACCTCTACACGCAGTTCGAGACCTTCGATGCGCACCGGATGTACGCCTGCTTCGACCAGCCGGACCTCAAGGCGGAGTTCACCTTGACCGTCACGGCGCCGGCGGACTGGGAGGTGATCTCGAACATGGGCCTGGTCGCGGCGCCGGAGGTGGCCCGGACCGGCACCGCGGTCCGCCGGTTCAGCCCCAGCCCGCGGATCTCGACATACATCACCGCACTCGTCGCCGGGCCCTACGCCTCGGTGCACGACCGGCACGGCGAGATCGACCTCGGGATCTACTGCCGGCGTTCGCTGGTCCAGCACCTCGACCCGGCTGAGCTGTTCGAGGTCACCAAGCAGGGCTTCGACTTCTTCCACGCGGCGTTCGACTACCCGTACCCGTTCGGGAAGTACGACCAGCTGTTCGTACCCGAGTTCAACGCCGGGGCGATGGAGAACGCCGGCTGCGTCACGTTCCTCGAGGACTACGTGTTCCGGTCAAAGGTCACCGCCGCCGCGTACGAGCGACGGGCCGAGACGGTGCTCCACGAGATGGCGCACATGTGGTTCGGCGACCTGGTGACGATGCGCTGGTGGGACGACCTCTGGCTCAACGAGAGCTTCGCGTCCTACATGTCGGTGCTGGCCGAGTCGGAGGCGACGAAGTACCGCGGCGCGTGGACCACCTTCGCGAGCGTGGAGAAGACGTGGGCCTACCGGCAGGACCAGCTGTCCTCGACCCACCCGATCGCCGCGGACATCGAGGACAACGACGCGGTCAAGGTCAACTTCGACGGGATCACCTACGCCAAGGGCGCGTCGGTGCTCAAGCAGCTGGTGGCCTGGGTCGGCCAGGAGGAGTTTCTGGCCGCGCTGCGGGTGTACTTCCGCCGCTTCGCCTACGCCAACAGCACCCTCGCCGACCTGCTGGAGGCGCTGGAGGAGACGTCGGGCCGGGACCTGTCGGCGTGGTCGAAGGAGTGGTTCCAGACCGCCGGCGTCAACACGTTGCGAGCCCAGTTCGAGACCGACGGGGACGGACGCTTCACCTCCTTCGCGGTCGTCCAGGAGGCTCCCGATGAGCACCCGACCCTGCGCTCGCACCGGATCGCGGTGGGGCTCTACGACCGCACCGGCGCGGGCATCGTGCGCCGCGAGCAGGTCCAGACCGAGGTCGTCGGAGCCCGCACCGAGCTGCCGGAGCTGATCGGGCGGCAGCAGCCGGATCTCGTGCTGGTTAACGACGACGACCTGACCTACGCCAAGATCCGGCTGGACCAGCGGTCACTCGCGACCCTCACCGCGGGGATCGGCGAGGTCTGTGAGTCGCTGCCCCGCACGCTGTGCTGGGCCGCGGCCTGGGACATGCTCCGCGACGCGGAGATGCCGACCCGCGACTACCTCACGTTGGTGCTGGGCGGTATCGGCCGGGAGAGCGACATCGGCGTGGTGCAGACGCTCCTGCGGCACGCCAAGTCCGCGGTCGACCTCTACGCCGACCCGGCGTACCGGGCCACCGGGCTGGCGCGGCTCGCCGACGGATGCGAGGCCGCGATGCGGGCCGCGGAGCCGGGGAGCGACCACCAGCTCGCCTGGACCCGGGCATTCGCCAGCGCCGCCCACTCCCCCGAGCACGTGCGGCTACTGGCGGCCCTGCTCTCCGGAGCGGAGGAGCTGCCCGGACTCGCAGTGGACACCGACCTGCGTTGGCTGCTGGTGCTGCGGTTGGCGGCGCTCGGGGCGGCGGACGACGCGGCGATCGACGCCGAGCTGGAGCGGGACAACACCGCCGCCGGCCAACGTCATGCGGTCGCCGCCCGCGCCGCCCGCCCCACCCGGGCGGCCAAGGACGAGGCCTGGCGGCTGGTCGTCGACACCGACGGGCTGCCCAACGCGATGCAGGGCGCCGTCATGGCCGGGTTCCAGCAGACCGGCCAGAGCGAGCTGCTGCGCTCCTACCGGGACCCCTACTTCGACGCGGTGGCCCGGATCTGGGCGGAGCGGAGCCCCGATATGGCCCAGAACATCGTGGTCAGCCTGTTCCCGCACCTGCTGGCCGAGCCGGCGACGGTGAAGCGCACCGACGCCTACGTGCGCGAGCGGCAGCCCGCGCCGGCGCTGCGACGGCTGCTGCTCGAGGGCCGCGACGGCGTGGTGCGGGCGCTGCTGGCGCAGCGCCGGGACGCAGCCGGCTGAGCGGCACCGACGCACCACCGGCTGTCCGTGCGAGGTGACGCACCACCGGCTGTCCGTGCGAGGTGATCGATAGCGGTAAAACCGCGGGGACCGCGGCTGAACCGCTATCGATCACCCACACCGGGTCAGCCGAAGATCATCCCGACGTCGTCCATGCCGCCGAGGTAGTTCTGGGTGCTGGCGCCCTTGAGCGGCTTCCCGCCCAGGGCCAGCTTCGCGGCGTTGCTGATCGAGCCGAGGCTCGCCGGGACCGATCCTTGCGTGACGTTGTCGATGCGGACCGTCACCGCGGTCGAGGACTTGAGGCAGTCCACCTGGTGCCACAGGCCGTCGTTGATCCGTACCGCGGACGGCACCGACGCTGCGGCGCCGGTGCTGTCGGTGAAGGTGCAGATGACCCGCCCGAGCCGACCCTTGGTGCCGCCGATCTCGATCTTGTACTGGCCACCGGGCGACGTCGGCACGCCCTTCTGCAGAACGTTGTAGGCGCCGAAGGTCAGCGACGACGGGACGTTGAGGAAGCCCCGCAGGTCGATGTTGGCGGTGCCCGGGTCGAGACCCGGCGCGTCCGGGACGGTCACCAGCGAGTCGCTGCCGTTGAACCGGTAGCTCAGCCCCCGGCCGGTCGGTCCCGGCACGCCGGTGGTGACGTGGAAGATCGTCCCGTTGTGGCCGCCGCCGCTGGAGTCCACCATGGTGGTGGCGCCGGCCGGCTCCTCCATGTACCAGGCGGCCGCGTTGGTCGAGGCGCTGGCCGGCAGCGCGAAGGCGCCGACCAGGGCGACCGCCGGTACGACGGCGCGGCGCAGAACTCGGTGCACGTTTCCCCCACTGGAGTCGATGTCAGGCCCGTTCGGGCTGCCGGCAGGCTATGCGTCCGGCGCCGGTGAGACCAGCGCCCGAACGAGTGGTCGGGCACCCAGAGTCAGTGCCCGGGCGCGCGCGGCACCACCGAGGCGCCACCGCTGTCGTGACCGGCCGGCAGCAGGCCCGGGCTGGCCGCCGGCCCGGCGGCGTCGGCGAGCATCCGAACGCCGGCGATCACACCGCCGGCAAGGTCGCCGCCGGCGAACGAACTCGCCATCGACAGCGCCGCCAGCCCGCAGGCCCGGTCATGAAGGCGGGCGGCGGCCAGCCGGCCGGTCACCACCTCCAGGCGCCGGCGGCCGGGGGCGACCAGGATCAGCACCGAGGACTCCGCGGACTCGCCGAGCGCCGCGTGCAGGCGCTCGGCGTAGGTGCGGGTGTCCTCCTCGGCGTCGCCGACGAACACCGAGAACCGCAGGCCGGTCTCGGTGCCGGCGATCCGGGTGGCTCGGCTGATCTCCTCGACCTGGTTGGCGGCGAAGGCCTGGTCACCACCGGGCACTGGCGCCACCTCCGGCCGTCCGGCCCGGCCGGGCCCGCTCGAGCGCGGCCTCCGGGTCCTGCGGGCCGGTGAACCAGATGGGGGCCGCGGTCCAGGCCCGGCCCGGCCGGTAGCGCGGCCGATGCAGCAACGCCGGCGCCGCACAGGCCGCGGCTACCACCAGGAACAGGCCCAGTGGGATGCCGACGTAGATCAGCATCGTCTCGAGGAACGGCAGCTTGGGTCCGAACTGCTCCCCGTCGGAGGTTCGGGCCAGCGCCGGGGAGGCGGCCACGAGCAGCGCGGCGGTGGCCAGCGGCCCGACGGCGGCGCGCAGGAGTAGGCGGGCTCTCACTTCGATCCTCGGCGGGGGCGGCGGTTAGGGCGGACCAGACGCTATCGGACCGGGCGGGGGTCATCGGCCCGGCGGCGCCGGCGCGCCCGCCGGGACCCGGCCGCTGCGCACCGCGGCGGCCAACGCTGCCACCCGCGGGTCGGCGCGCAGGTCCTCGATGAGCTGCGGCCGGCCGGCGCCGTCCGCCGTCGGCAGCCGCCAGTTGGGGTACTCGTCGACCGTGCCAGGCAGGTTGGGCTGCCGCCGGTCGCCGACCGCGTCGGCGGGCGCCGCCAGGACCAGCCGGCAGGGGGTGCGTCCCAGCAGTGCGTGCATCGCCAGCACGATCTCCGCTTCGGCCGGGTCGGGGCCGACCAGGCCGGCGTCGGTGAGCGCCGCGAGGAGTTCGGCCCGGTCCCGGTCGGCCTGCGCCTGCTCCGCCGCCACCGGCCGGCCGAGCTGTCCGAGCTCGGCCCGGACCCGCACGTGCTCGCCGCGGAGAAACCCCGCCGCGGTCGGCAGATCGTGGGTGGTGACGCTCGCCAGTGCCAGCTCCCGCCACCGCTCGGGCGGCAGCAGGCCCCTCTCGGCGCCGGTGACCGGATCGGTCTCCCGCTCGAACCACAGCACCGCGCTGCCGAGGATGCCGCGGTCGCACAGCGATGTCGCCACCCGGTCCTCGACCGTGCCGAGGTCCTCGCCGACCACGACCGCACCGGCCCGGTGCGCCTCCAGAGCCAGCACCCCCAGCAACGCCGCATCGTCGTAGCGCACGTAGGTCCCGGCCGCCGCCGACTCCCCGGCCGGGATCCACCACAGTCGGAACAGCCCCAGGATGTGGTCGATCCGGATGCCGCCCGCGTGCCGCAGGATCGAGCGGAGCATGTCGCGGTACGGCGCGTAGCCGGCCGCCGCCAGCCGGTCCGGCCGCCACGGCGGCAGCGACCAGTCCTGCCCCTGCTGGTTGAAGGAGTCCGGCGGGGCGCCCACCGTCACCGCCAGGGCCAGGGTGTCCTGTAACGCCCACGCGTCGGCACCGCCCGGGTCGACACCGACGGCGAGGTCGTGCATCAGGCCCACCGGCATGCCGGCGCCGACCGCAGCGGCCTGCGCGGCCGCCAGCTGCTCGTCGCAGAGGAACTGCAGCCAGCTGAAGAACTCGACCCGGTCGGCCAGCTCGGCGCGCGCCGCGGCGACCGCCGGCGCCCGCGGGTGCGCCAGGTCGGCCGGCCAGTCCTGCCACGGTCGGCCGTGCCGCTCGGCCAGCGCGCACCACAGCGCGAAGTCGGCGAGACCCGCACCGGCGCGGTCCCGGAACGCGGCGAGCTGCGCCGCCCGGTCGGGGTCCCGGCGAGCGCCGAAGAGCAGCTCGAGCGCCGGCAGCTTGGCCCGCCAGACGGCGTCCCGGTCGATTCGGTCGTCGCGGTCCGCCGCCCGCCCGGGCTGCCCGAGCGCGTCCAGCCGGGCGCGCGCCGGCTCCTCGAGCGCCGCGTACTCCGGCACCGCCTCGATCCGCAGGTACAGCGGGTTCCAGAAGCGCCGGCTGGAGGGGAAGTACGGCGAGTTCTCGATCGGGCGCACCGGGGCCACCGCATGCAGCGGGTTGCACAGGAGCACACCAGCACCGAGGTCGGCGCCGCTCCAGTCGGCCAGCTCGGCCAGGTCGGCGAGGTCGCCCATCCCCCAGGACCGGCCGGAGCGCAGCGAGTACAGCTGCACCATCCAGCCCCAGGCCTGCCGGCCTACGCCGCGGGGCAGGCTCAGCCGGGACGGCGTGACGACCAGCAACACCTCCTCCGTGCGAGCCGGCGTGCCGGGCGGGCCGCTGGCCGTCGCGCGCAGCCGGTGCCAGCCCAGCGGCAGCTCCGCCGGCAGCCGCACCGGCCACTCCGCGAGCTCCACGCCGTCCACCGCCCGGTGTCGGCGGGCTGCCGCGACCGACAGCGATCGTCGGCCGCCGTCCTCGAGCTGGATCTCGACGGTCGGCGTGCCGGCCGCCGGCGCGTGCAGCAGCACCTCGCCGGGGGCCTCCCGACGTACGACCACCGACGGTGGCAGCAGCCGCCGCCAGGGCGCGAGGTCGACCAAGGTCAGGGCCGCCCGCACCGCCGCGCGGCCGTCGGCCGGCACGCCGAGCGCCGCCAGCACCGCCACCACGGTCGCGGCGGCGACCGGCACCGGCCGGTGCGCGTAGTCCTCGTAGCCGGTGGCGACGCCGTACGCGTCGGCCAGCGCGGCCAGGTCGGGGTCGATGTCCGGTCCGGTCATGGCGCCCAGTCTGTCCGGACCCCCGGACCCCTACCCCAGCGCGGGCCAGCGGTGCGCCCACGGCCGGGCCGCCTCCAGCTGCGCGGCGAGCGCGATCAGCGTGGCCTCGTCGGCGGGGTGACCGACGAGCTGCACCCCCACCGGCAGGCCGGCCGCGGTCCAGTACAGCGGCACCGAGACCGCCGGCTGCCCGGTCATGTTGTAGACCGCGGTGAACGGGGTGAACGCCACCTGCGCGTCGAAGTCGGCCTGCGGGTCGGCGTCGTCGCGCAGGCCACCGACCGGCGCCGGCAGCTGCGCCAGCGTCGGGGTCAGCACGGCGTCGTACGCCGCGGTGGCGGTCACCGCCGCCCGGGCGCCGGCCTGCAGCGTCCCGAGGGCCATCGCGAACTCCGCGCCTGAGACGCGCCGGCCCTGCTCGCGGAGCAGCCGGGTCAGCGGCCGCAACCGCCCCTCGGCCTCCGGTGGCACCGGGGTGAGCAGCGCGCTGACCGTCCAGAGCGCGCGGAACGCCGGCAGCGCCGCCGGTCCGTAGGGCGGGGGAACGTCCTCCACGTCGTGACCGAGCTCCGCGAGCAGCCCGCTGGTCGCCTCGTATGCCGCGAGGCACTCCGGGTCAAGCGGCACGTCGCCCACCGGTGGGGTGCGGTACCGACCGATCCGCAGCCGGCCCGGCTCCCGGTCGGCGGCGCGGAGGAACGGCTCGGCCGGCGGCGGGGCCCAGTGCGGGTCGCCGGGCATCGGGCCGGCCATCGCGTCGAGCAGGGCGGCCGCGTCCCGCACGTCGCGGGCCAGCGGGCCGTTCCACCCCAGCCCGGTGACGTCGCCGCGCATCGGTCCGTTGCTGACCCGGCCGCGGCTGACCTTGAGGCCGAACAGCCCGCAGGCGCTGGCCGGGATCCGCACCGACCCGCCGCCGTCGCTACCCTGGGCGAAGGGCACCAGCCCGGCGGCGACCGCGGCCCCGGCCCCGCCGCTCGAGCCGCCGGCGGAGCGGTCGAGGTCCCACGGGGTGCGGGCCGGCGGTGCCACGTCGGGCTCGGTGTAGCACGGCAACCCGAACTCCGGCGTGTTGGTCTTGCCCAGGCTGATCGTGCCGGCGGCGCGCAACCGGGCGACGACGAAGTCGTCGACGTCGGGCACGAAGTCGGCGTACGCGAGGCTGCCGAACGTCGTGCGCACCCCGGCGGTCAGGTTCAGGTCCTTGATCGCCGTAGGGACGCCGTGCAGCGGCGGCAGGTCGCCGCCGGCCCGCACCGCCTCGGCCGCCGCCGCGGCGGCCGCTCTGGCGGCGTCCGGCGTCACGGTCACGAACGCGCCGACGACGGCTCCGAGCCGGTCGACGCGGTCCAGGTAGTGCTCGACCACCTCGACCGGGCTCAGCTCGCCGGCGCGGATCGCGGCCGCCTGCGCCCGGGCGGTCAACCGGTGGATCTGCGTCATGACAGGAAGGCTAGGACCAGCTCAGGGCCGCCTCGAGGTTTGCCGCAGACGTCGGTTTGCGCTTAGCCGTTCAGTGCACCGTTGATGTCGCTGGTGCCCTTCTTGAGTGCCGATCCCACGTTGGCGTTCTGGAACCAGATCGACTCGATGGAGGAGACGAGCGCCTTGGCCACCGCCGGCCAGCTGGCGATGTGCGGCACCGGGTGGGCGACGGTGAGACCGGTGTCGGCGTAGCTGGCCCGTTGCGGTGCAGCCTTGTAGTCGGGGCTGTTGAGCACCGACTGCCGCGCGGAGATGTGGCCGGTGCCGAGGGCCCAGTCCCTGTCGTGCTCGTAGAGGAAGCTGATGAACTCCAAGGCAGCGCGGTACTTCACCGCGCTGGCCTTCGGCTGCTTCGGGATGGTCCAGGTGTGCGAGTCTGGTCGACGACCCAGGTGCCGTTGAAGAGCATGGCCGCGTTGCCGGTGAGGAAGGATTGCTGGGCGGCATCGTAGGTCTGCTTGCCGTTCGCGAGCCCCTCACTGAACAGTTTGCCCATGAAGCTCAGTGCCTTGCGGGTCTCCGGCGTGTCGAGCGTGGCTTTGGTGCCGTCCTTGTTCAGCACGTCGCTCCCCTGCTGCTCGATCAGGCTCTCGAGCAGGTGAACCCCCAGCTGGTCGCCGCGGCTAGGCGGAGGCGGTCTCCTCGGCCTCGCCGACCGGGAGCCAACGGCTCCACGCCGGGTCCACCCGGCCGGTGCCGAGGATCCGCCAGTGCACGCCGTTCGGCGCCCGCGGCGCGCGCCGCAACCGCCAGCCCAGGTCCGATATCGCCCGGTCGGCCTTCGCGTGGTTGCAGCGGCCGCACGCGGACACGACGTTCTCCCAGCTGTGCTGGCCGCCACGGCTCTTCGGGATCACGTGGTCGAGGCTGGTAGCGGGGGCGTTGCAGTACACGCACCGGCCCTCGTCGCGGGCGAAGACGGCCCGCCGGGTCAGCGGCACCACGGCCCGATAGGGCACCCGGACGAACCGGTTCAGTCGGACCACGGTCGGCACGCCGACGACCCGGCGCTCGCTGCGCAGCACGTCGTTCCCCAACTCCACCGGCACGGCCTTCGCGGTGAGAACCAGCACGACCGCCCGGCGCTGCGGGACGACGCAGAGCGGCTCGTAGGTGGCGTTGAGCACCAGGGCGTGGCCCACCCTTGCAAGTGAACCCGACCGGACGCCCGCGCGCACGCTCCTATCGCTAGTCGCCACCCGCCGTGCCGCCGCGACCACCGGCGCCGGGCGCCACGCCGCCTGCGCTGACCGGGCGGGCTCGGCCCCTAGGGTCGAGCCATGCGCTACCCCGCCGCGCAGCGGCTCGATCTCGTCGACGACCTGTTCGGGCGACCCGTCCCGGACCCCTATCGGTGGCTGGAGGACCCGGCCGACCCGCGCACGCAGGCGTGGAGCGCCGCACAGGACGAGCTGGCCCGCCGGACGCTGGACGCGCTGGCCGGCCGGGAGCGGTGGCGCCGGCGGCTGACCGAGCTGCTCGCCGCGGGGCTGGTCACCGCTCCGGTCTGGCGGGCGGACCGGTGCTTCTTCCTGCGCCGCACCGCCGAGCAGGAGCACGCCGTCCTGCTCACACTCGATCCCGACGGCGCTGAGCGCAACCTTGTCGACCCGGGTGCGCTGGATCCCGCCGGCACCACCACGCTGGACGCCTGGCAGCCGGACAAGGAGGGCCGGCTGTTGGCCTACCAGCTATCCGAGGGCGGCGACGAGGAGTCCGCCCTGCGGGTGCTCGACGTCGGCAGCGGGGAGCAGGTCGACGGCCCGCTGGACCGCACCCGCTACTCCCCCGTCGCCTGGCTGCCCGGCGGCGCGGCGTTCTACTACGTCCGGCGGCTGCCGCCGGAGCAGGTGCCCGAGGGTGAGGAGCAGTACCACCGGCGGGTCTGGCTGCACCGACTCGGCACCGACCCGGCCGAGGACGTGATGGTCTTCGGGGACGGGCTGGAGAAGACGAACTACTACGCGGCGTCGGTGAGCTGGGACGGCCGTTGGCTGACCGTGTCGGCGGCGGCCGGTACCGCCCCCCGCAACGACCTGTGGTTGGCCGACCTCGCCGCCGCGCCACCCACGGCTCCGGATCTCCGCCCGGTGCAGGTGGGGGTCGATGCGCAGAGCGCGCTGCATGTCGGCCGGGACGGCCGGCTCTACGTCTTCACCGACCGGGACGCGCCCCGTGGACGGCTCTGCGTCACCGCCCCCGAGTCGCCGGCGTACGAGAGGTGGACCGACCTGGTGCCGGAGGACCCGGAGGCCGTGCTCGACGACTTCGCGATCCTCGACGGACCGGAGCTCGCCGACCCGCAGCTGCTCGTGGCCCGCACCCGGCATGCGGTCGGTGAGGTGGCGGCACACCGGCTGGTCGACGGAGTGCCGATCCGGACGCTGCCGTTGCCCGGGCTGGGTTCGCTCGGCGGGCTCTCGGCCCGGCCGGAGGGCGGCGTCGAGTGCTGGCTGGGCTACACCGACCACGTCACCCCGGCGCTGGTGCTGCGCTACGACGCGACCACCGGCTCGGTCGAGACCTACGCCGAGCCGCCGGGCGCCGTCGCGGTGCCGGAGACCGCGGCGCGCCAGCTCAGCTACCACAGCCCCGACGGCACCGAGGTCCGGATGTTCGTGCTGTCGAGGTCGGGGACACCCGACCGGCCGCGGCCCACGGTGCTCTATGGATACGGCGGTTTCGGCGTACCGCTCACCCCCGGCTACTCGGCCGGCATCCTCGCCTGGGTCGAGGCCGGCGGGGTCTACGCGATCGCGAACCTGCGCGGCGGGTCGGAGGAGGGTGAGCAGTGGCACCGGGCCGGGATGCGGGAGCATAAGCAGAACGTCTTCGACGACTTCACGGCGGCGGCCCGGCACCTGATCGATGCAGGCTGGACCACGCCCGGGCAGCTCGGGATCTCCGGCGGCAGCAACGGCGGCCTGCTCGTCGGGGCGGCGCTGACCCAGCATCCCGAGCTCTACGCCGCGGTCGTCTGCTCCGCGCCGCTGCTCGACATGGTCCGCTACGAACGGTTCGGGCTCGGGCAGACCTGGAACGACGAGTACGGCAGCGCGGCCAACGCGAGCGAGCTGGACTGGTTGCTGGGCTACTCGCCGTACCACCATGTCACGGCCGGGACCGCCTACCCGGCGGTCCTGTTCACGGTCTTCGACTCCGACACCCGGGTGGACCCGATGCACGCCCGGAAGCTCTGCGCGGCCCTGCAGGACACCACCAGCGCTGACCGGCCGGTGCTGCTGCGGCGGGAGCGCGACGTGGGCCACGGTGCCCGGTCGATCAGCCGGACCGTGGAGCTCTCGGTCGACACGACGGCGTTCCTGGCCGACCAGACCGGACTCGTGCGCGAGTGAGCCCGGTGCCTCCGGCAGCCGCCCCGACGGCGGCAGGAGCGTCGTCGTCGTCGCCGAGCCTGCTGCACGTCAGCCTGACCCGACTCGCTGCGATCCTGGCGCTGTTCCTGCTGGCGGTCGTCCTGCGGTGGCTGCTGCACCGGGCGCTGTCCCGGCTGGTGAACCGCACCGCGCACGGCCTACCGGCACTGCCCGCCCGGCTGCGCGCGAAGACCCCGGAGGCCCTGCTGGAGCTGAGCCCGGTCGCCAGCGAACGCCGTCAGCAACGGGCCGAGACGGTCGGGTCGGTGCTGCGCAACGTCGTGTCGGTGTTCGTGTTCGGCATCGCGTTCGTCGAGGCGCTCGACGTCCTCGGGGTCAACCTGGCGCCCATCGTCGCCAGCGCCGGCATCGTCGGCGTCGCCGTGGGCTTCGGCGCGCAGAACCTGGTCCGGGACTTCATCTCCGGCCTGCTCATGATCCTGGAGGACCAGTACGGCGTCGGGGACGTCATCGACGTCGGTCCGGCCACCGGCACGGTGGAGTCGGTGGGGCTGCGGATCACCCGGCTGCGCGACGTCTACGGCGTGGTCTGGCACATCCGCAACGGCGAGATCACCCGCGTCGGCAACAAGAGCCAGGGCTGGTCGAGGGCGCTGCTCGACATCCCGGTCGCCTACTCGCAGGACCTCGACCGCGCCCGCCAGGTGATCAAGGCCGCCGCCGACTCCGTCTGGGCGGACCCCGACTTCGCCGAGCGGGTGCTCGAGGAGCCCGAGGTGTGGGGGGTGGAGACGTTCAGCGCCGACGGCATGGTGGTCCGGCTGGTCGTCAAGACCAGCCCGCTGGACCAGTGGGACGTCGCCCGCGAGCTGCGGGCGCGGATCAAGGCGGCGTTTGACGCGGCCGGCGTCGAGATCCCGCTGCCGCAACGGTCGGTATGGCTGCGCACCCCGGCCGCGGGTGCCCCGGCGCCGACGCACCCCGACCACGGCTGACGCTCCCCGACATGCCCGCTCGCTGCCTGGTCACCGGCGCCACCGGCTACATCGGCGGCCGGCTGGTGCCGCAACTGCTCGACGAGGGGTTCGCGGTGCGCGCCATGACCCGGTCCGCTGGCCGGCTCCGGGATGTGCCGTGGCACGCCTCGGTTGAGGTGGCCGAGGCCGACGCGCTCGACCCGGACGCGTGCCGGCGCGCGCTGACCGGCGTCGACATCGCCTACTACCTGGTCCACTCGATCGGCAGCGGCTCGGCCTTCGAGGGCACCGACCGCCGCGCGGCCGAGACGTTCGGGGCCGCGGCCCGGCGGGCCGGCGTAGGGCGCATCGTCTACCTCGGTGGCCTGACCCCGGCGACGGGTGCCTTGTCCCCGCACCTGCGGTCTCGGCGCGAGGTAGGGCAAACGCTGCTCGACTCCGGCGTGCCGACCGCGGTACTGCAGGCCGCCGTCATCCTGGGGTCGGGGTCGGCGTCGTTCGAGATGCTGCGTTACCTGACCGAGCGGCTGCCCGCGATGCTCACCCCCACCTGGGTCCGCACCCGGATCCAGCCGATCGCGGTCCGCGACGTGCTGCACTACCTGGTCGGCGCCGCGTCGCTGCCGGCGGAGGTCAACCGCCGCTTCGACATCGGCGGCCCGGACGTGCTCACCTACGAGCAGATGATGCAGGGGTACGCCGCCGCGGCCGGACTCCGGCCGCGGATCATCGTGCGGGTGCCGGTGCTCAGCCCGGCGCTGTCGAGCCACTGGGTCAACGTCGTCACGCCGGTGCCGCGGGCGATCGCCCGGCCGCTGGTCGAGTCGCTGCGCAACGAGGTGGTGTGCTCCGAGCACGACATCGCGGCGTACGTCCCGGACCCGCCGACCGGCCTGCTGCCGTTCCGGCACGCCGTCGAGCTGGCGCTTCAGCGGATCCGCGAGGCGGATGTGACGACCCGCTGGTCCTCCGCCGCCTGGCCCGGGGCGCCGAGCGACCCGCTACCGAGCGACCCGGACTGGGCCGGCGGGTCGCTCTACATCGACGCCCGCGAACGGGTCGTCGAGGCGGACCGGGCCGACCTCTGGCGGGTGATCGAGGGCATCGGCGGCGAGCACGGCTGGTACTCCTTCCCGATCGCATGGGCCGCCCGCGGGCTGCTCGACCGACTGGTCGGTGGCGCCGGGCTCCGCCGCGGCCGCCGGGACCCGAACCGGCTGCAGGTCGGTGAGTCGCTGGACTTCTGGCGGGTGGAGGAGCTGCTGCCCGGCGAGCTGCTGCGGCTGCGGGCCGAGATGCGCCTGCCCGGTCTGGCCTGGCTCGAGCTCGGGATCCGCTCCGACGCGCAGTCGCAGCCGACCGGGCCGGACACGGTCAGCACGGTGTTCACCCAGCGAGCGCTGTTTCATCCCCGCGGGCTCGCCGGGCACCTGTACTGGTGGTCCGTCGCGCCGTTGCACGGCATCGTCTTCGGCGGCATGCTGCGCAACATCGCCGCCGCCGCCGCCGGGCGAGCGGCCCCTCCCGCGAGTCCCCCGACTCGGGTCGCTCGGGGCCGCTCGACCCGGTGACAGCGGCGCCGGCTCAGCCGGCCAGCGCCGCGTCCAGCGTGATCGTCGTACCGGCGAGAGCCTGGCTGACCGGGCAGTTCTCCTTCGCGTCCTGCGCGGCAGTGCTGAACTGCTCCGCGGAGATGCCCGGGACCCGGCCGCGGACGGTGAGCGCGATGCCGGTGATGCCCTTGCCGACCTGGAACCCGACCTCGGCGGTGGTGTCCAGCGCGTCCGGCGGGCTACCCGCCTGGGTCAGAACGCCGGAGAGCTGCATGTTGTAGCAGGCCGAGTGGGCGGCGGCGATGAGCTCCTCGGGGCTGGTGCGCCCGTCCGGCTGCTCGGTCCGGGCCGGCCAGGTCACGTCGAACGTGCCCAGCTTGGACGACTCGAGGGCGACGGTGCCCTTGCCCTCGGTGAGCGTGCCCTCCCAATGGGCGGCGGCGGTGCGGGTGGTCGGCATGCGGTTCCTCCAGCGGTAGGCGTCTGCCGGCGGCTCAGGTGGCCGGCGGCGTACGGTCGGTAACCCGGGTCGGCGGGGCTCGGATTCCCGTTCCACCATTCCCCCTCCCGCAGCCCTCCCTCCAGTGCTCCCCGCACGACCTCCGCCGACTGATCGATAGCGAGCTAGCCGCGCTCAGCGCGGCTGATCCGCTATCGATCACCGGTCAGGGGGCGGGCAGGGGGCGGGGGGAGCAGGCCGGCGGGCAGGCGCGACCCGGCGTACCGGCGGGCGGGGCGACGATGGGGCGGGGCGACGATGGGGCGGTGCGACGATGGGGCGGTGCGACGATGGGGCGGTGAGCGAACCGGGGACGACGAGCTTCTACGACGCGGTCGGCGGCGAGGACACCTTTCGCCGGCTGGTGGCCCGGTTCTACGCCGGGGTGGCCACCGACCCGGTGCTGCGGCCGCTGTACCCCGACCCCGACCTCGGCGCGGCCGAGACGCGGCTGCGGATGTTCCTGATGCAGTACTGGGGCGGCCCACGCACCTACAGCGAGCAGCGCGGCCACCCGCGGCTGCGGATGCGGCACGCGCCGTTCCCGATCGGCGAGCAGCAGCGAGACGCCTGGCTGCGCCACATGCGCGCCGCCGTCGAGTCGCTGGAGCTGCCACCGGCGGCACACACCACGCTGTGGGGCTACCTGGAGTCGGCGGCGTACTCGATGGTCAACCGGTTCGAGGAGCCACCGCCCGCAGTTCGTCGAGGTTGACCGCGGCTAGTCGCGGACCAGCTTGCGGTAGGTGACCCGGTGCGGCCGAGCCGCCTCGGCGCCCAGCCGCGCCACCTTGTTGGCCTCGTAGTCGGCGTAGTTGCCCTCGAACCACACGACCTGCGACTCTCCCTCGAAGGCCAGCATGTGGGTCGCGATCCGGTCGAGGAACCACCGGTCGTGACTGATCACCACGGCGCAACCGGGGAAGTCGATCAGCGCGTCCTCCAGCGAGCGCAGCGTCTCGACGTCGAGGTCGTTGGTCGGCTCGTCGAGCAGCAGCACGTTGCCGCCCCGCTTGAGCGTCAGGGCCAGGTTCAGCCGGTTGCGCTCACCGCCGGAGAGCACGCCGACCGGCTTCTGCTGGTCCGGGCCCTTGAAGCCGAACGCGCCGACGTAGGCCCGGCTCGGCATCTCCCGGGTGCCCACCTTCATGTGATCGAGCCCGTCCGACACCGCTTCGAAGACGGTCTTCTTGGCCTGGAGCCCGGACCGGGACTGGTCGACGTAGGAGATCGACACGGTCTCGCCGACCCGCAGCTCCCCGACGTCCGGTTGCTCCTCGGCGATGATCATCCGGAACAGCGTGGTCTTCCCCGCGCCGTTCGCTCCGATCACGCCGACGATGCCGCCACGCGGCAGCGAGAACGACAGGTCCTCCATCAGCAGCTGGTCGCCGTAGGCCTTGCCGAGCCGGCTGGCCTCGATCACGACGCTGCCTAGCCGCGGACCCGGCGGGATCTGGATCGCGTCGAAGTCGAACGGCTTGGTCCGCTCCGCCTCGGCGGCGAGCTCCTCGTACCGGTTCAGCCGGGCCTTGCCCTTCGCCTGCCGGGCCTTGGCGTTGGAGCGCACCCACTCGAGTTCCCGCTCGATCATCTTCTTGCGGTTCGCGTCCTTGGCGCCCTCGATCCGCATCCGGGTGGACTTGGTCTCGAGGTACGTCGAGTAGTTCCCCTCGTAGGGGTACGCGCGGCCCCGGTCGAGCTCGAGGATCCACTCGGCGACGTTGTCGAGGAAGTACCTGTCGTGCGTCACCGCGAGCACGGTGCCCGGGTACTTAGCCAGATGCTTCTCCAGCCACTCCACGCTCTCGGCGTCGAGGTGGTTGGTGGGCTCGTCGAGCAGCAGCAGGTCAGGCTGCTCCAGCAGCAACCGGCACAGCGCGACGCGGCGGCGCTCGCCGCCGGAGAGCAGGGACACGTCCGCCTCGCCGGGCGGACAGCGCAGGGCGTCCATCGCCATCTCGATCTGGCTGTCGAGCTCCCACCCGTTGACGTGGTCGATCCGCTCCATCACCTCGCCCTGCTCGGCGAGCAGCACGTCGAAGTCGGCGTCGGGCGCGCCCATCTTCTCGTTGATCTCCTCGAACCGGATCAGCAGTCCCCGGGTGAGCGAGACGCCGTGCTCGACGTTGCCGCGGACGTCCTTGCTCTCGTCGAGCGTCGGCTCCTGCTGCAGGATCCCGACGCTCGAGCCGGAGCTCAGCAGCGCGTCGCCGTTCGACGGCGCATCCAGCCCGGCCATGATCCGCAGGACGGAGGACTTGCCGGCGCCGTTCGGCCCGACCACACCGATCTTCGCGCCGGGCAGGAACGCCAGCGTCACGTTGTCCAGGATGACCTTGTCGCCGTGCGCCTTGCGCACGTTGCGCATGGTGTAGATGTACTGCGGCATCTCGTCGTCGCGTCCTTCGGTCTGCGGGTTCCGGCCGTCCGGGTGCCAGCATGACGGCCACCGTCCGCAGAGCCCAACCCGCGGACGCCGACGGGCGTTCCCAGCGTCGGCGCGGCCGCTCCGTCACTCCGGCCGCCCCATCACTCCGGCCGCCCCGTCATACCGGGCCACCGCACTGGTCACTTCGGACTGGTGCGGGGCGAACGGGTCAAGGAGATGCGGCCACCGGTCGTAGACGCGGGTAGCCCCTTCGAGCAGTTCCGCGCCCTACCTCTGCGAGGCACACCAGCGTGCGCACCAGTCTTCCCCCGCTCGGACAGCAGATCTCCCGGTACCGGCCCCAGGCGGCTGCCGTCGTCGCCACCGTGACGCTGGCGCTCGGCTCGGCGCTGGCCCCGACCGCCGCCGCCCACGCCGCCACGGCCCCGAGCCGGCCCGCGGTCACCCGAGCGGTTCGCACCGCGCCGGCACACCTCGCGCACCTGGACCCGGGCCTGCGCACCGCTGGCGGCGCATCGCAGCCCGTCGTGATCAGCGTCGTCCCCGGCATGGGCTCGCAGGCTCGCCGGGCCGTTACCCGCTCGGGGGGCACTCCCGGCGCCGCGCTGCCGCTCGTGGACGGCTTCGCCGCGACCGTCCCGGCCGACCGCCTGGTCGCGCTCGCCGCGGCGGCGTCGATCCGGGCGGTTACGGCCGACCGGCCGGGCCAGTACGCCAGCGCAGCGTTCGACAGCGGCAGCACCGCCTCGAACTTCGTCCGTACGACGCAGGCCACCGCGGCGTGGGCGACCGGCGGCTACGGCCGGGGGGTCGGGGTGGCGGTGGTCGACACCGGCGTCTCACCGGTGCCGGACCTGGCCGGCCGGGTCGTCCACGGTCCGGACCTCTCCGGCGAGGGCAGCGTGGTCGACACCTTCGGTCACGGCACCGTGATGGCCGGTCTCATCGCCGGTGACGGCACCGCGTCGGCGCAGCGCCGCGGTGGCGCCTTCCTCGGCGTCGCTCCGCAGTCGACGGTCGTCGCGGTCAAGGTGGCCGGCCGCAACGGGGCGGCGGACGTCTCGTCCATGCTGGAGGCGCTGCACTGGGTGGCGGCGTACCGGAGCCAGTTCAACATCCGGGTGCTGAGCCTGTCCTGGGGTGTCGCCTCCACCCAGGACCCGTCGGTGGACCCGATCGACTACGCGGTCGAGCGGCTGTGGCGGGAGGGCATCGTCGTGGTCGTCGCTGCGGGCAACGACGGTCCCGGGGCCCGGACGATCCTCAAGCCCGGCGACGACCCGGCGGTGCTCACCGTCGGCGCGTACGACGACCGGCAGGACATCGACCCGACGAACGACACCGTGCCGCACTGGGCCGCGCGTGGGCCGACCGTGCAGGGCGTGGCCAAGCCCGACCTCGTCGCGCCCGGCCGTGACATCGTCGGCGCCCGGTCGAACGGCTCGGCCATCGAAGCGGGCTACCCGACGGCGCTGCGCGGCACCGGCTACATCCGGGGTTCCGGGAGCTCCCAGGCCACCGCGATCACGGCCGGCTCCGCGGCGTTGCTGATCGGCGCCCGGCGGACGCTGACGCCGGACCAGGTCAAGGGGCTGCTGGTCCGGTCGGCGGCGCCGATCGCCCGGACGCCGCGGAGCGCCCAAGGCGCCGGCCGGTTGCGGCTGGCCGCGGCGCTCACCTCCCCCGCCGGTCCGCCGGTCAGCCAGCCACTGGTAGCCACCGGCCTCGGCTCGCTCGAGCGCAGCCGCGGGCCACAGCACGTGACAGCGCTCTGCGGTGGCGTCGCCACCGTCATCAGGGGCGAGGTCGACGTCCGGTGCGAGACCTGGAAGCCGGCACGGTGGACCGGGTCGGCGTGGACCGGGTCGGCGTGGACCGGGTCGGCGTGGACCGGGTCGGCGTGGACCGGCTCCGCGTGGACCGGGTCCGCGTGGACCGGCTCCGCGTGGACCGGGTCCGCGTGGACCGGCTCCGCGTGGACCGGGAGCGCCTGGACCGGCAGCGCGTGGACCGGCAGCGCGTGGACCGGGAGCGCCTGGACTGGCTCCGCGTGGACCGGCAGCGCCTGGACCGGCAGCGCCTGGACCGGCGCGAGGTGGTCGACGAGCTTCCAGGGCGGCGCCTGGGGGTGACGGCGGCGGGCCAGTCCGACTACCGCTCGTGGTCGATCGCGCACATACTGCTTTCCATGTAGGCCGACGCCCCCTCCGCGCCGTCAGCCGCCCGACCCTTGGGCCGGCGGTGGGAGTCGGTCACCCCGGAACGGCGGCTACAACTGCTGATCGCCACGGCCACCGCCACCGCCGTCCTGTTCGTCATCGCTGCGGCCCTAAGGGCGGCGAGCCGCCCGGCTCCGCCGGGCTGGCGGCTGCTGGACGTCGCGGTCGTACTCGCCATGGGAGCCACCACCGCGCTGCACCTGCGGACCGGCCACAACACCGAGTCGTTCACCTACGCCGAGGCCGGCGTGGTCGTCGCGCTGACCATGCTGCCGGTGAGCTGGTTGCTGCTCCTCTCGCCGATGTGCATGGCCGCACCGCACCTGCTCTACCGGCGGGCGTGGCCGAAGGTGCTGCTCAACGCGGTGGCCGGCACGCTTGCGGTCGGGGCGGCCGGGCTCGTCGTCGTGGCGACCGGTGCGACCCCGGCGACCGGCCGGCTCGGACCCGTGGACGTCGCAACGCTGGCCCTCGCCACCGCGGTCTTCTCGCTGTCGACCAGCGCGATCGTCGCCGCCGCGGTCGCCTACGCCCAGGCGCTCCCGGTCATCGCGGTGCTGCGGTCCGGACTCGGCACCCGCCTGCTCGTCGGGGCCGGCAACCTGCTATTCGGCCTCGCCGTGGTGGGGCTCGTTCAGTGGGACCGCAAAGTGTTGGTGCTGCTGCCGCCGATCGTGGTGATGCTCTACGCCACCTACCGGGGCTACCTGTCCGCCGCCGTGGACCGGGACACCTGGCAGCAGCTGGAGCAGGCGGCGAAGGAGCTCGGACAACTGGACGAAACGGCGCTGGCCGCCGCCGCGCTGCACCGGGTCGGGCAGCTCTTCCGCGCCGACTGGGTCGAGCTTGCTCTCGAGCCCACCGAGGAGGTCCCGGCTCGCGTCTACCGCCAACCCCAGGCCGGATCGACGCCCTCCGGCGCACACACCCGGGCCAGCTGCGCGGTCGCCCCCCTGAGCGGGCCGGCCGGGGAGGTCGCGGGCGCCGTGCGGGTCGGCTTCCTCGGTCCGGTGACGCTGACCCGGCGCGAGAACCAGGTCCTGACGAGCTTCGCGCACACGCTGAGCGCCAGCCTGTTCAACGCCAGGCTCTACGAGCGCACCCGCGCCGACGCGGCCCGGCAGGCCTTCGAGGCGGCCCACGACCAGCTCACCGGGCTGGCCAACCGCAACCTGCTGCTCAGCGAGGCGACCGACGTCATCGCCGCCGACCCGGCGCGGCTGCGCCGGATGGCCGTGCTGCTGCTCGACCTCGACCACTTCAAGGAGATCAACGACACACTCGGCCACGAGGCCGGCGACGTACTGCTGCGCACGCTGGCGAGGCGGCTCCGCACGGTCGTGGCCGGTCGCGGCACGATGGCCCGGCTCGGTGGCGACGAGTTCGCGGTGTTGTTCACCGACGTCGAGGAGTCCGGTCTCGACGGACTCGCCGAAGAGCTGCTGGCCGCGGTGGCGCAGCCCATCACGGCCGAAGGGATCCG
>JBBSHH010000042.1:0-20743 GCA_038253225.1 Mycobacteriales bacterium
GGAGCGGTTGCTCGAGTGGGCCGTCGGGGCGGCCGGCCCACTGACCGCCACCAATCACGGGCTGTGGCTGCCGGCGGACGCCGTCGACGGCACCACCAACGGCGGGTTCGAGCGCGTCGGCTGGGAGCGCATCGACCGGGCCGGGTGGCGCGAGGAGATCCTCAGCGTGGTGGAGGCCGAGCACGGCCGGGCCCGCCAGTACCCGCTGAGCGAGCCGCGCCGGCTGCCCGCGGTGGTCCGCGAGCGGGTCACCGCGGCGATCGTGCACAACGAGCATGTCCGGCTGGGGCCGGCCGGCGGCGTGCGGATCGTGGCCCGCCGGCGGCCGGCGGACCGGGTCCTGGTCTGGTCGCTCGTCTTCGACCGCGGGCTGGCCCGAGACGACCCGGCGACGACGGCACGGGCGGAGCAGTTGCTGGCCCGGGCCCGCGAGCAGGTCGAGGGCTAACCCGGGTAAACCGGGATCATCCGCCCGACACGGCCTGTTGATCTTGACGGCTGGCGTCATTGCGTATAGGGCCTTAAACTCCGCGTAGTCGGCCGAACCCCTGCGGTCGATGTCCCGAGGCCATCCGGAGTCCACACCTGATGACGTCGCCTCCACTGCGCGGCCGGCGTACGGCCACCGTCCTGGCCGTGACGCTCGCCGCGACCGCAACCGCAGCCCTCGTCGCAGCCCGCCCCGACACCGCCGCCGGCCCCGACACCGCCGCCCGCCCGACCCCGCCGCCCGGGCCCGCCGCCGCCGCGGCTGCCAGCCGGGTCATCGTCCGGGCGAGCAGCGCCGCCGCGGCCGCAGCGGCGGTCCGGTCGGTCGGTGGGGACGTTATTGCGTTGCTCCCGATCGCGGACGCGGTCGCGGCCCGGGTGCCGGTCGGCGCGCAGGCCCGGCTGCGTCGTACCGTCGGCGGCGGCGCGGTCACCCCCGACGGGCGGCTCCGCGTCCAGGCCGGCCTGCCCAGCGGCGGCACGATCCCGCTGCCGGTGTCGGTGTACGGGGCGGAGGTCGGCGCCGGCCGGATGAAGGCCAAGGGCGTCACCGGCGCCGGCGTGACGGTCGCGCTGCTCGACACCGGCGTCGCCGCCAGCCCGGACTTCTCCGGCCGGCTGGTCCAAGTCACCGACAGCCAGACCGGGAAGGTCAGCAACTGCGAGAACCTCTCCGGCCAGAGCACCTGCACCGACCAGTACGGGCACGGCACGTTCCTGGCCGGCCTGATCGCCGGGAACGGCGCGTCCTCGGGTGGGCGCTACGTCGGCGTCGCGCCCGGTGCGAAGATCCTTTCCATCAAGGTGGGCGGCCCGGACGGATCCGCCGACGTCAGCAACGTGCTGGCCGGCATCCAGTGGGCGGTGACGTTCCGCAGCCAGTACAAGATCAAGGTGCTGAACCTCTCCCTCGGCACCGACTCCACCAGCCCGTGGACCACCGACCCGCTGAACTACGCCGTCGAGCGGGCCTGGGCGGCCGGGATCACCGTGGTGGTCTCGGCCAGCAACCGCGGGCCCACGGCCGGCACGATCAGCAAGCCCGCTGACGACCCGTACGTCATCACGGTCGGCGCGGTCGACGACCTCGCGACCGCCAGCCGCACCGACGACATGCTGCCGGACTTCTCCGGCCGCGGCCCCACCGCCGACGGCCTGGCCAAGCCCGACGTGGTCGCCCCCGGCGCTCACCTGGTGTCGCTGCGGGCGGTCGGCAGCACGATCGACGTGCTGTTCCCGACCTACGTCGACACCGAATACCGGCAGGGCAGCGGCACCTCGATGTCGGCCGCGGTCGTCTCCGGAGTGGTCGCGCTGATGCTCGCGGCGAAGCCGACCATGGTCCCGGACCGGGTGAAGTACGCGCTGATGAACACCGCGCACCCGGTCGCGACCAGCTCGCCGACGAACCAGGTCGGCCGGGGGCTGGTGGACGCCTACGCCGCCACCTACAACGCGCCGGCCGGAACCGCCAACGCCGGCCTGGCCCGCTCCAGCGGCCTCGGGGACCCGGTCAGCCTCGACGCCACCCGCGGCGGCGTCGTCGTTCGGTCGAAGGGCCCCGGAGCCCTGGTCGTCAACGCGGCACTCACCGCGCAGCTGCTCGTCTGGGACCCGGGCGGCACGACCCTCGGCGACTGGAGCGCCCCAACCTGGGTCGCGTCCCCGTGGTACACCGCACCGTGGTTCGGGACCGTCTGGTACGGCGACGACTGGCAGGGTCACAACTGGGAGGGCGCCAGCTACTACGGGACCTCGGACCCGGCCCGGCCCTACGGCCACAACTGGGAGGGCTCGGCCTGGTACGGCGCATGGGACTGACCGCCCGGCTGGCCCGCGGGGCCAGCGACGCCCAGCTGGAGCGCCAGCCTCGCTCGGTGCTGCTGTTCACCAGCGGCCTGACCGCGGCCGGGGTGGTGTGCGCCATGCTCGCCGCCCGGTTCGGCGAGGTGCGCCCGACGCCCTCGACCCCGGTGCTGCTGGGTTTCCTGGTCGCGCTGTCGGCGGCCGCGAGCCTGAACCTGGAGTACCACTACCGCGGCCAGGTGGACGCCCTCGACCTGTTCGACGCCGTGCTCGCGCCGGCGCTGTTCGTGCTGCCGCCGGTGGCGGCGGTGCTGCTGGCTGCGGTGTCCAAGGCGGTGTCGCAGGCGGCCCGGGGTGTGCGGCCGGTCAAGGCCGCGTTCAACATCGGCCAGTGGACGGCGGCGGCCGGCGCCGGCGCGGTCACGTTCGCGGTGCTGCGGCCGGCCGGCGAACCGTCCCCGCACCAGCTTCCGGCGCTGGTGCTGGCGATGCTCGTCGTCGCGCTGGTCAATCTCGAGTCCCTGCTGCTGGTGCTCTCCCTGGCCCAGCACCGGCCGCTCCGGCGCTGGCTGACCGGCGCCCCCGCCGGCCTGCTCCGCGGCGTCGGCGTACCGACCGGGGTGACGATCGCGTTCGGCATCCTGTTCACCGGCACCTACGCGTGGGCGCCGGCCATCGCGCCGCTGTTCGTCGTACCGCTGGGCTTGCTGCACTGGGCGCACCGGGGGTACGCGCTCGCGCGGGTCGAGGAGGCCCGGTTGCGCGGACTGCAGGCGGCCACCTCCGTGCTCGCGGCGCCCGCCGACCCGCGAGCCGCGTTCGCGGCTTTTCTGGAGACCGTCGGCCGGCACTTCGACCGGGAGGCCGTGGACCTCGCGGTGACCGGAGCCGGCGGGCTCACGATCCACTCCTGGCGGCGGTCCGGGCCGCAGCCGTCGCCCGGCGGAGAGGATCGGGTCGGCCAGGAGGCGCTGGTCGGTCACCTGGCCGCCGTTCCCGAGCCGATGCGGGCCGAGCGGCAGCGGGCCGACCCGGAGCTGGGGGCGTTGATGGAGGCCGCCGGTTGGCAGGACGTGGCGGCCGCACCGCTGCCGCTGGACGCCGGGGTCGGGGGGGTGCTCTGCCTCTACGACCAGCGCGGCGCCGCGGCGCTGCCCGAGCGGGAGCTGGCGGTCATCGCCGCCCTGGCCCGGGAGGCGGCCGCCGCGGTGGACAAGGCCGCGCTCATCCAGGAGGTGGTCGACGAGCGGGCCAAGCTCGCGCAGATCGTCAACGAGACCGCCGACGGCATCTTCACCCTGGGTCGCGACGGCCAGGTGCGCAGCTGGAACCCGGCGCTGGTCAGGATCACCGGCTGGACCGCTGCGGCGGTCACCGGCCGACCGGTGGCCGAGCTGCACCCGCAGGACGTTGCCGGCGCGGCCGTGCCGCTCGCGGCCTGGGCCGCTCACGGGCCGCTGCCGGCGGAGCTGCGGCTGGCCGCCGGTGACGGCCGCCCCTGCTGGGTGTCCTGCTCCTACGCCGTCGCCCGCGACGGCGGCGGCGAGCCCGACCGGCTGATCGTGGTGGCCCGCGACGTCACCGCGCTCAAGACCGTGGAGGCGCGCCTCGCCGGCCAGACCACCGTGCTGGAGCTGATCGCTGCCGGAGCGTCGCTGCTGCGCACGTTGGAGGTGCTCGCCGAGGAGGTGGTGGCGGCGCTGCCCGAGGTCGGCTGCGCGATCGTCCTGGAGGTGCCCGACGAGCCCGGGCGGCTGCGGGTCGGGGCGGCTCGCGGGGTCACCGCCGAGACGTTGGAGGTGACCGGCTGCCTGCAGGCGGCCGCGGACGGCGGCTGGACCGGCCTCGCCGTCGTCGAGCGCCGGGACGTCCTCGTCCTCGACGTCGCCCGCGGGCCGGCGTCCGCCGGCGGCCGGGCGGTGGCGCAGGGCGCAGGCATCGCCGCCGCGTGGGCGGTGCCGGTGATCGCCGACGACGCCGGCCGCGCGGTCGGCGCGGTGCTGCTGACGTTCGACCGGCCGCAGGAGCGCTCCTCCCTGCCGGACCGGGGGGTGCTCGACCAGGCCGCGCACCTCACCGCCATCGCGGCGGCGCGGGCGGAGTCCGAGGCCAGGCTGGAGCACCAGGCGACCCACGACGCGCTGACCGGGTTGCCGAACCGGCTGGTGTTCCAGGACCGCTGTTCGCTGGCGCTGCATCGGGCCCGCCGGCAGGGCAGCTACGTGGTTGCCCTGTTCCTCGACCTCGACCGGTTCAAGGTCGTCAACGACAGCCTGGGCCACGACACCGGTGACCAGCTGCTGATCGCTGTCGCGCACCGGCTGAACGCCGTGGTCCGACCCGGGGACACCGTCGCGCGCTTCGGCGGCGACGAGTTCACCATGCTCTGCGAGGGCATCACCGACCACCAGCACGTCGTCGACCTGGCCGGCCGGGTGCGCCGCGCGCTGGCCGCGCCGTTCGCGCTGGGCGGCGGCGAGGAGGTCTTCGTCACCGCCAGCATCGGCATCTCGCTCTCCGCCGGCGGTGGCGACTCGGCAACGCTGGTGGAGGGCGCGGACGCGGCGATGTACCGGGCCAAGGAGCGCGGCGGCAACCGGTACGAGCTCTACGACGAGGCGATGCGCGAACGGGCGACGCTGCGACTGGCGACCCAGTCGGCGATGCACCGGGCGTTGGAGCGGGCCGAGTTCGTCGTGCACTACCAGCCCACGGTGAGCCTGCTCGAGCGGCGGATGACGGGGGTGGAGGCGCTGCTGCGCTGGCGGCACCCGGAGCGGGGCATGCTCGCTCCCGGCGCATTCCTCGAGCTGGCCGAGAGCTCGGGGCTGGTGGTGCCGATCGGCACCCAGGTGCTCTACGACGCCTGCCGGCAGGCCCGGTCGTGGTCCGCCGCCGGCGTCCGGCTGGAGATGAGCATCAACCTCTCGGCCCGACAGTTCGCCCAGCCGAACCTGTCCCGGCTGGTGGCGCACGTGCTGAGCGAGACCGGGGTCGAGCCGTCCCGCGTCTGCCTGGAGATCACCGAGAGCGCGGTGATGGATGACGCGGCCCTCACCGCGACCGCGATGCGGGAGCTCAAGGCGCTCGGCGTCCGGCTCGCCATCGACGACTTCGGCACCGGCTACTCCTCGCTGACCTACCTCAAAAGGTTCCCGGTCGACGAGCTCAAGGTCGACCGGTCGTTCGTCTCCGGCGTCGACTCCGACCCGGAGGACGCCGCGATCGTCGCGGCGGTGATCGACCTGGCGCACTCGCTCGGGCTGGTGGCGGTGGCCGAGGGGGTCGAGCGGCCGGGGCAGGCCGACCGGCTGCGGGCGCTGGGCTGCGACATCGCGCAGGGGTACTACTTCGGCCGGCCGCAGCCCGCCGAGCAGCTGGCGCTCGGGGGCGCGGCGGCGCTCAGCGGCAGGCTAACGGGCGGCTGAGCGCAGCGCGGCGTCGGCCGCGGCCAGCACCGCGGCCGGGGTGATCTCCAGCAGGCCCGGGTCGGGAACCTCGGCCTGCGGGTCGCCGGTCCGACCGGCCCACAGCACCCGGTGCCGCGGCCGGTCCGGCGGTGGACCCCACAACGCCGGTGGCGTCGGCCCGAACAGCACCACCGACGGGGTGCCGAACGCCGTGGCCAGGTGCGCGACCCCGGTGTCACCGCTGATCAGCAGCGGCGCGGCGGCCACCAGCGCCGCGAGCTGAGGAACGCCGGTGCGTCCCGCGAGCACGGTGCTGGCCGCGAGCCCGGCCCGGGCGGCCAGCTCATGGGCCAGCGGCTGCTCGGCGGCGCTGCCGCTGACCACGACCGGCTGGCCGCCGGCGGCCAGCGCCGCCGCGACGGTGGCCCAGCGGGGCACCGGCCAGCGTCGCGACCCGTGGGCCGCACCGGGGTGCAGCACCACCGCTCCGGGCGCGGGTGAGGGCAGCCGCGGGGTGGCCAGCAGGAGGTCGCCGGGGTCGCACGGCACACCGGCCTCGTCGAGGAGCCGGCACCAGCGGGCCACCTCGTGCTCGTCCGGCCGCCAACGCGCGGTGACGCCGTAGCTGATCAGCCGCTCCGGCCCGGTCGCCCGCAGCAGCGCGGTGCTCTGCGGCCCGCGGCCGTGCAGGTTGACGGCGAGCGCGGCACCGGCGGCGCGGGCCGGGAGGGCGGCCAGCGGCCGGGCGTCGATCACCTCGTCGACGGCACCGGTGTGGCGGGCCAGCGGAGCCAGCGCGGCCGCGGTGGCCAGCACCAGCCGGTCCGCCGGCCGGGCCCGGCGCAGCCCGCGCAGCGCCGGGACCACAGTCAGCAGGTCCCCGAGCCCGAGCGCCCGCAGCACCAGCACCTCGGGCCGGCCGGTCATGGCGTCGTCGGTCGCTGGGCGGTCAGCTCGGCGAGGAGCCGGTCCCAGTCGGCCAGGAAACGCGGCAGCGCGTAACGGGCCAGCACCGCGGCCCGTGCCGCCCGGCCGCGCTCGCGGGCCTCGTCGGGGTCGCTGAGCAGCCGGCGTACGGCCGCGACGAGCACGTCCACGTCGGTGGAGACCACCCCCGCCTCGGGCGGCACCGCCTCGTAGGCCTCGGTCGCGCCGAGCGCGACCACCGGCAGCCCGAGGTGCATCGCCTCCAGCAGCGACAGGCCGAGCGAGGTCCATCGCACCGGGTGCAGGTAGAGCCGCCGGGTGGCGAGCGCGGCGTGCAGCTCGCGCTGGGGCAGGTCGCTGCCGCCGAGCGGCTCGCTGCCCATCCCGAACAGGTCCACCCGCCCGGCCGCCCGGAACCTCGGCAGCAGGTCGGTACCGGTGACCCGGCCGCGGCGGGCCGGCTCGTTGACGACGACCGCGGCGGCCGGTACCGCGCCGGTGTAGCGCTCGCCGGGGTCGACGATGCCGTGTTCGATCACCCGGGTGGGGGTGCTGCCACAGTCCCAGAACAGCTCGTTGCAGTGGGTGACGTGCACGATCGTGAGCTCCGGCCGGTCGGCGAGCGGGTGGCGCATCTCGGCGATCCGGCCCTGCGGCGCGTTGTGCTCGACGTAGACGGTGGGCACCCGGCGGTCCCCGAGCCAGTGCGCGAGCAGGCCCAGCTCGCGCTCTCGTTGCAGCACCACCACGTCGATCTCGGCCGCGCGGCACTGCGCCGCGGTCACCTCGACCGCGTTCGCCGGCCAGTCGAACGTGCCGGGCCGGGCCGGGCGTCCGGCGCCGTCCGGCCCCCGGCCGGGTAGCCGGGGCACCAGGTAGGTGTGCGGGCCCTGCACCAGCGAGGTCAGCCACGAGCCGTGCACGTGCCAGACGAGGATCCGCATCAGCCGCCGGCCGCGGCGACCGGCGACCGGCCGGGCGAGGCCCGCGGTCCGGGCGCGGCCAGCCGGAAGGGCAGCGCGGCCCAGCCCTGCAACCACCACCAGCTGGCCGCGGTCGGCAGCACGGCGCTGGTCACCGCCATCCGGGCGACCTCGACGGCGCTGCGCGGCCCGGGCGCGATCCGCCGCCAGGCGAGCTCGGCGGCACCGCCGGCGTACGCCGCCAGCCCCCCGGCCGCGAGCGCGCGGTGGCCGGTGAGCAGAGCCGCTAGCCCGGCGACGCCCAGTCCGGTGGTGAGCAGGTGGGCGCCGCGCCGCCCCCGCGGCACCCCCGCGGCCGCGCGCCAGCGCCGTCCGTGCAGGGCCCGCATCAGTGCGTCGTCGGCGTTGCCGCGCTGCAGGCGCACGCTCACCGTCCAGCCGGCCGGGCGGACCGGATGCTCGACCTGCCGGTCGCCGAGGCGGATCCGGTAACCGGCGGCGACGACCCGCAGCCCGAGGTCGGCGTCCTCGCGGTAGGCCCGCGGGAAGCGCTCGTCGAAGCCGCCGACCTCGGCCAGCACCGGCCGCCGGTAGGCCAGGTCGGCGGTGGCCCAGCGGGCCTGCTCCAGGCCGGCGACGTTGCGTTCCCAGTCGGTCGGCCGGCGCCCGGCCGGGCGCGGCACCCGGATCCGACCGCAGCTGCCGCCGTCCGCCGGAGCGCAGCGGGCCAGGTCGGCGATGAGCGCGGCGTACCACCCGGGCGTGGGGACGACGTCGTCGTCGAGGAACGCCACCCAGTCCGCCTCGACCGCCCGCCAGCCGAGGTTGCGGGCCGCCGCCGGACCGGCGGCGCGGCCGGGGACCACCCGGACGCCGACAGGCACCGGGTCGAGCAGCGGCACATCCCGGGCCGGGCGGTCGTCGACGAGCAGGACCGGGGCATCGATGCCGGCCAGCGCATCGAGCAGCGGGCGCAGTGAACGCCGGCCGAGCGTGGGGACGACGACGGCGACCCGGCTCAACCCGGCCGCCGGACCACGAACGGCCCGATCGCGAGCAGGTCAACCGGGGCGGAGCCGAAGCACTCCAGCGCGTCCCGCGGGTCGTCGACCATCGGCCGGCCGGCGGTGTTGAGCGAGGTGTTCACCACCACCGGCACCCCGGTACGCCGCTCGAAGCCGTCGAGCATCCGCGCCACCAGCGGTTCCTCGACCCGGTCCACGGTCTGGATCCGGGCGGTCGCGTCGACGTGCACCACGGTGGGGATCCGCTCCGCCCAGCCGGGCCTGACCCGGTGGGTGAACAGCATGTACGGCGACGGGATCGGGCCGGCCTCGAAGATCTCCGCGGCCCGCTCGGCGAGCACCATCGGCGCGACCGGGCGGAACTGCTCCCGGCCCTTGACGTTGTTCATCCGTTCGAGGTTGCCCTCGTACCCGGGGTGCGCGAGCAGGCTGCGGTGCCCGAGCGCCCGCGGCCCGTACTCCGACCGGCCCTGGAACCAGGCCACGATGCCGTTGCCGGCAAGGCACTCGGCGACGGTGTCGGCGACGTCCGTGGGCCTCTCGAATGGCACAGCGGCGGTGGTCAGCCACGCCTCGAGCTCGGCCTCGCCCCACTCCCGGCCGAGCGCGGCGGTGCCCATCGGGGTGCACCGGTCGCCCAGGGCGTGCGCGACGTGCAGCGCCGCGCCGAGCGCGGTGCCGGAGTCACCGGCCGCCGGCTGCACCCAGAGCCGCTCGAACGGGCCGTCCCGATGCAGCCGGGAGTTCGCCACGCAGTTCAGCGCCACCCCACCGGCCAGGGTCAGCGCGGTGTCGCCGGTCTGCGCGTGCAGCCATCGGGCCAGGTCGAGCAGCACCTCCTCGAGCCGGACCTGCACGGTCGAGGCCAGGTCGGCGTGCTCCGGGGTGCACCGGTCGCCGGGGGAGACCCGCTTGACGAACGCGCCCCACTCCACCGGCTCGACCCGGAAGCCGCCGTCGCCGGTGGCTCGGACCAGCTCACGGAACTCCGCCAGCCATGCCGGGGCTCCGTACGACGCCAGCGCCATCACCTTGTACTCGTCGCTGGAGCGGCGGAAGCCCAGGTGCTCGGTGACCTCCTCGTAGAGCAACCCCAGGCTGTGCGGCAGCTCCTGTGCGGCGAGGATCTCGAGGTCGCCGTCGACGCTGCGTCCGGCCAGGTGCGAGCGGGACTCGCCGCGGCCGTCGAGGACCAGCACCGACGACGTGGGGTACGGCGCGGCCAACGCGGCGGAGGCGGCGTGCGCGACGTGGTGCGGAACGTAGCGGACGACGCCCGGGTCGAGCCCGGGCAGCGCGGTGCGCAGGAACAGCGGCGCCCGCTCGGCGTAGAGCGTGCGCAGCCCCTCCCAGCCGCTGGCGGTGATGTCCGCCCGGGCGTAAGGCGGCGCGAGGGCCGGGTCATAGGAGTAGGCGACCGCGTCGAGGTCGGCGGGGGAGAGCCCGCCGGCGGTGAGGCACCACGCGGCGGCCGCCTCCGGCAGCTCCCAGGTCGCGAACGGGACCGGCGACTTTCCGTGCTTGCGGCGGCTGAACCGCTCCTCCTCGGCGGCGGCGACGATCTGGCCGTCGACGACCAGCGCGGCCGCCGGGTCGTGGAAGACCGCGTTGATGCCCAGCACCTTCACGGCCAGCTCGGCTCGTCGGAGGCGGCCACGACCAGCTCCCGGACCTCGCACCCGGCCGGCTGCCGCAGCGCGAACAGGACGGTCGCTGCGACGTCCTCCGGCCGGTTGAGCTTGGCCTCCGGTCCGGGCTTGTACTGCTCGTCCCGGTCGTCGAAGAACGCCGTCGACATCCCGCCGGGGATCAGCAGCGTCACCCCGACCTGACCGCGCAGCTCGGCCGCGAGCGCGCGGGTGAAGCCGACCACGCCGAACTTCGACGCGCAGTACGCGGTCGCGTCGCTGACCGCCTTGAGACCCAGGGTGGAGGCGACCGTGACCACCGTGCCGTGGGAGGAGCGCAGGTAGGGCAGCGCGGCCCGCACCACCGCGGCGGTGCCGAGCAGGTTGACCAGCACCACCCGGTCCCAGTCCGCGCCGGACACGTCGGCGAGGGTGCCGCAGCGGTCGGTCCCGGCCGCGGTGAACACCCCGTCCAGACCGCCGGCCCGCTCCGCCAGGCGGCGGACGGCGTCCTCGGCGGCCCGGCCGTCGGCGAGGTCGACGACCTCGCCGTCGAACCCCTCGACCGGCACCCGGTCCAGCGCCAGGGCGGTGCCGCCGGCGTCCTGGACGGCGCGGGCGACGGCCCGACCCAGGCCGGACGCGGCGCCGGTGACAAGCACGGTTCCGATCGGTACGGCGTCAGCCACGGTGGGCTGCCTCCTCGGTGGTGGTCGGGTGGAGCATCGAGGTGGTGGAGCGGCCGGGGAGGTAGGGCAGGACGACCGCCTGGCCGCCCCAGCCGGCGAGCACGGCGGCCTCCGGCAGGTCGGCGAGCGCGTAGTCGCCGCCCTTGGCCCAGATGTCGGGGCGGAGCCGGGCGAGCGTCGCGGTCGGGGTGTCCGCGGTGAACTCGACGACCGCGTCGACGCACTCCAGCGCGCTAAGCACCGCGGCCCGGTCGACGGCCCGGACCCGGGGTCGGCCGGGACCTTTGAGCCGGCGTACCGACTCGTCGCTGTTGAGCAGCACGATCAGGCAGTCGCCGAGCGAGCGGGCGGCGCGCAGGACACTGACGTGGCCGGCGTGGAGCAGGTCGAAGCAGCCGCCGGTGGCGACCACCGTCCCGCCGCCGGCGCGGACTCGGCGCAGCACGGCCGCGGCGTCCGACCCGCCGACGTCGGCCGCCGGCTGGTCCCGGCCGCCCAGTTCGGGCCGCTCGGGCCGCCGGGCGACCCGGACCGCGGCCGCCCCGCCGGCCGCGACGAACGCGGAGGAGGCGGCCACCGCCCCGGTGACCGCCTCCGACGGCAGCGCGCCGTCGGCCAGCAACCCCGCCGCGGTCGAGGCGAACCGGTCGCCGGCACCGCAGGCGTCGACGCAGTGCACCGCCGGTGCCGGGACGACGAGCGGCGGCGCGTCGTCGTCGGTGACCAGGAGCGCTCCCCGCTCGGAGAGCGTGACCGTCACCGCACCGGCGACCCAGGCGCGGCGCAGCCGGCGGGCTCGCTCGGTGCGGGCGGCGAGGCCGTCGCCGGCGACGCCGGGACAGAAGTGCGCGGCCTCGGTGGCGTTGGGGCTGGCCAGCGTGACGCCGGGCGGGGGCTGCGGCCCACGCGGGTGCGGATCCCACACCCCCGGCGCGCGGTGCGGCAGGTCGCGGAGCCGGCTCGCGACCCCCCGGCCGTAGTCGGCGACCAGCACCCCGGCGGCACCGGCCAGCGCGACTCGGGCGGCACCGGTCAGCCGACCCACCGCGGCCGGCGGGGCGCCGCCCCGGTCGAGCCGCAGCAGCGAGCGCCCGTCCGCGCGGATCCTGAGCTTCTCCGGCGTGCTGCCGGTCAGACCGAGGTCGATGACCTCAACACCCGCGGCGGCGAGCAGCTCGGCGAGGCGGCGGCCGGCGGCGTCGGGGGCGAGCGCGGTGATGAGCGTCACGTCCCGGCCGTCCGAGCGGGCCAGCAGCGCGGCCAGCCCGGCCCCGCCGGGCCGGGCCAGGTCGGCGGCCTGGTCGACGACGGGAACCGGGGCGTCGGGGGCCAGCCGCTCGACCCGCCCGACGATGTCGCGGTCGAGCAGCGCGTCGCCGAGCACGACCAGCGGACGCAGGCTCACCGGTGTGCCTGGGTCGCCAGCCGCGCCTCCGGCGGGTAGGGCTCGGCGACGCCGATCGCGAGGTCGACCGACGCGCAGAGCAGGTGCAGCGCGACCAGGTGCACCTCCTGCACGGTGCAGGTGGCGGCCGCGTCGACGCGGAGCGCGTCGGCGCTACCCTCGGTCATCGGGTTCGGTCCGGGGCCGGTCATCGACCAGGTGACCAGGCCGCGGTCGGTGGCCGCCGCCAGGGCCCGGACGATGCTGCGGCTCCGACCCGAGGTGGACATCCCGAGGAACACGTCGCCGGGCCGGCCGTGCGCCTCCACCTGCCGGGCGAAGGCGTGGTCGTAGCCGTAGTCGTTGGCGATCGCGGTGAGGGAGGAGGTCTCGGCGTGCAGCGCGATCGCGGACATCGCCGGCCGGTCGTCGCGGTAGCGGCCGACCAGCTCGGCGGTGAGGTGCTGCGCCTGCGCCGCCGAGCCGCCGTTGCCGGCCACCAGCAGCCGGCCGCCGTCGGTGAGCACGGTGGCGAGCTGTCGACCCCAGCCGTCGAGCCGGTCGGTGTCCAGCGCGGCCAGCGCGGCCAGCAGCGCCGTGACGTGCTCCCGGCCGGAGAGCAGCGGGAGACTCAAGAGGGCACCTCCTCCATCAACGGGGCGGCGACCCGCAGGGCGGCGTAGCAGGACAGCGTGGCCGCTCCGATCCGGGGCCAGGCGTAGCGCTCGGCGGCCCGGCGGGCGCCGGCGGCACCGAGCGCGGCCCGCCGCGGCCGGTCGGCGAGCAGCCCGCTCAGCGCGGCGGCGAGCGCCACCGGGTCGCGGGGCGGCACCTGTACGCCGGTGCCGCCGTGCACCACCGTGTCGAGCAGCCCGCCGACCGCCGAGGCGACCACCGGTACGCCGCAGGCCATCGCCTCTAGCGGCACGATCCCGAACGTCTCGTACCACGGCACGCAGACGACCGCGTCGGCGGATCGCAGCAGCGCCGGCAGGTCGGCCCGGCTGACCCGGCCGCGGAAGTCGACCCGGTCGGCGACGCCGTGCCGGGCCGCCAACGCCCGCAGCCGGCGTACCTCCGGGTCGGCCTCCAGACCGGCCGGGTCGGGGCCGCCGGCGACCACCAGCTCGGCGTCGGCCACGTCGGCCAGCGCGCTGATCGCGTTGCCGATGCCTTTGCGCTCGACCAGTCGGCTGACGAACACCAGCCGGTGCCGCCCGGGTCGGCGCGGCTCCACCGGACCGGCCGGGGTGAACCGGGTGGTGTCCACTCCGCACGGGATCACCGACACCCGGCCGCGGTCGGCACCCAGCCCGAGCAGCTCGAACAGCTCGTCGGAGGACGTCGCGATGACGTGGTCGACGTCGGCGACCAGCCGCTCCTCGATCGCCGTCCGCTCGGCGGGGGACGTGTCCTTCGCGCCCTGGTGCCGGCGCTTGACCACGCCGAGCGCGTGGAAGGTCTGCACCACCGGGATGCCCAGCGGCCGGGCGGCGGCCAGGGCGGCCAGCCCGGACATCCAGAAGTGCGCGTGTACGACGTCGGGCCGGGACCAGCGCCACTGCGCCTGCAGGTCGGCGGCGAAGGCGTCCATGTGCGGCAGCAGCGCGTCCTTGGGCAGCTCCATGGCGGGACCGGCCGGTACGTGGTCGACGACCACGCCCGGTCCGAGGCGAACCCGCCGCGGCCGCCGCGGGTCGTCCCGGCGGGTGTGCACGGTCACCTCGTGGCCGCGGCGGGCGATCGCCGCTGCGAGCGCGGCCACGTGCACGTTCTGGCCGCCGGCGTCGACGCCGCCGAGCACGGCGAGCGGGCTGGCGTGCTCGGAGACCATGGCGATCCTCATCGGCTCACCTCCAGCCGGCGGGGGGACAGCGCGTCGAGCGCGGCGAGCACGGCCGTGACCGGTACGTCGTCCAGGCACGGGTGGCCGGGCACCGGGCACACCGTGGCCCGGCTGCCGGCGCACGGCGCCGCCTGGTCGCCGAGGAGCCGGTGCGCAGTCCGCCAGGGCCGCCACCGCTCGGCCGGCACCACCGGGGCGAACAGCGACACCACCGGGGTGCCGACCGCCGCGGCCAGATGCGCCGGGCCGGTGTTGCCCACGACCAGCGCGTCGGCCCGGTCGAGCAGGTCGGCGAGCTCCGGCAGGTCGAGCCGTCCGCCGAGGTCGCGCCCGGCCGACCCGGCCACCGTGGCGGTCAGCGCCCGCTCGGCCGGGCCGCCGGTGACGATCACCCGCCGGCCCGCCGCCGCGAGCGCGCCGACCAGCGCGGCGCTGCGGTCCGGGGACCAGGCGCGGGCCGGCGCCGAGGCGCCGGGGTGCACGACGACGTAGGGCTCGGGCCCGGTCCAGCCGCCGGTGTCCGGCAGCGGCCGGCGCACGGCCAGCGCGCCGTCGTCGCCGGGCGGCAGCCGGAAGCCGGCGGCGGCGGCGAGGGAGAGCATCCGCTGCACCTCGTGCAGCCCGCGCTCGGGTAGCCGGTGCCGCAGGTCGAGCAGCGAGCCGGGGTAGTCCTCGCTGACCGCCGCGATCCGGCGTATGCCGGCCAGCCGCAGCAGCAGCGCGGTCGGCAGCGGGCTCTGGTGGTAGGAGGTGAGCACCAGCGCCTCGTCGACCGCCCGGCGGGCGAGGTCGTCCACCAGGGCCAGAACGTCGGCCCGGGTCACCGGCGGCGGCGCGGCGTCGATCCACGGGCAGGCCCAGACGATGACCTCGTCGACGCCGGGCAGCAGCCGGCCGGCGGCGGCGCCACGCGGGCCGCAGAGCAGCACCACCCGGTCGGCGGCCGCGGCGACCGCCCGCACCGCCGGTCCGGAGAGCAGCACGTCACCGTCGCGGTCAAGCCGCGCGAGCAGGACGGTCCGGGTCATGCCGGCGCCGTCGCCTCGGCGAGCAGCAGCTCTACCGCGGCCAGCAGGTCGGCGGCGACCTCCGGCGCCGCTGCCACCTCCTCCGGGCGGGTGACAGGGGTCGGCACCAGGATCGCTCGGGCGCCGGCGGCGCGGGCCGCCTCGACGTCGGCGCCGATGTCGCCCACCATCGCGCAGTCCCGCGGCGCGACGCCGAGCCGGGCGGCCGCCGCCAGCAGCAGCCCCGGCTGCGGCTTGCGGCAGGCACAGCCGGCGGCCGGTAGGTGCGGACAGTAGAACGTCGGTCCGACCGGGCCGAGGAGCTCACCGATGCGCTCGGAGATGCCGACGACCTCGGCGTCGGTGAGCAGTCCCCGGCCGACCCCGCTCTGGTTGGACACGATCGCCGTCGGGATGCCGGCGGTCCGCAGCCGGTCCAGGGCGGCGACGGCGGTCGGCATCGGCACCACCTTCGTCGGGTCCGCGTTGTACGGGACATCGACGACCAACGTGCCGTCGCGGTCCAGCAGGACCGCTCGCGGGCGCTGATCGACGCTCACCGCTGTGACCTCCCCGACCGGTCCGACGCGTGACACCTTCCCATACGGTGACGTTGCCCTGGCCGCCGGTAACTTCGCGGCCGGACCGTCGGGCGACGGGCTCAGGAGGCGCGGGCCAGCGCCGACCGCGGCCGGCGGCGTCGCAGCGAGGCGCCGCTGAGCAGGTCGACGACGGCCGCCTCGATCGCCCCCTGGAACGCGAGCTGGCCGTAGCCCGCTCCCTCCCCGAGCAGGTCGAGGTCGTCGGCGATCGTGATGCCGTCGTAGAACAAGTCGACGACGCGCGGGTCGATGTAGGACGACCGGCAGACCGCCGGGGTGTTGCCGAGGTAGCCGGCGGTCTCCTTGACGACGTAGGCGACCGCCCGCTTGGCGGCGCTGGGGGAGGTGGCGCTGCGCTCGGAGACGGCGAGCCCGACCGCGGCGTACACGGTGGCGCTCCAGGTGCGGAAGTACTTGGCGCTGAAGTCGAGGCCGAGCGCGGCGTGCAGGTAGTCGTTGATATCGGAACTCTTCACGTCGACCCAGCCACCGCTGCTCCGGTAGGCCAGCAGCTCCGGTCCGCCACCGCGGCGGCGCTTGAGCGCCCGTACGACATCGCCGACCGGCTCGTCGACGACGGACCGGACGACGTGCTTCTGGTGCTTGGCGACGTAGTCGAACGTGACGATGTCACCGGAGATCGTCACGTGCTCGCGGCGCATGGTGGCCAGGCCGTACGTGCCGTGCTTCTCGGCGTACTGCTCGCTGCCGATCCGGAAGAAACCGACGTCGAGCAGCCGGGCCGCGCAGGCCAGCACCCGGTCGCGGGTCAGCCCGGGCTGGGCGAGGTGCTCCATCATCCGGGTCCGCGCCTGGGGCAGCGCGGCGGCGAACTCGAGCACCCGGTCGTGCTTGGACCGGTCGCGCTGCTGACGCCAGTCGTCGTGGTAGCGGTACTGGCGGCGGCCGGCCGCGTCGGTACCGACCGCCTGCAGGTGTCCGTTGGGCCACGGGCAGATCCAGACGTCGCTCCACGCCGGTGGGATCACCAGCGCGTCGATGCGGCTGAGCGTCTGGGCGTCCTCGACCCGGCCGCCGAAGCTGTCGAGGTAGACGAAGCCACGGCCGTGCCGCTTGCGCACCAGCCCGGGCCGGGCGCAGTCGGCCCGTCGCAGCCGCACGCCCGTCAGCGCTCCGGCTCGGCGTGCATCGCTGCCTCCTCGGCCGTGAAGCCGCCGAGGTCGGTGCCGGCGTCCCGGGCGGTCTCGTCGGCCTCGGTGTCGACGATGCCGGTCTCGTCGGGGGCGACCAGGCGACCCACCCGGCCCTCGCGTTCCAGCGAGAACGGCTCGGAGGCCGCGTCTAAGTCGTTGGCCGGTCGGTCCGCCGCGGCGAGGACGTCCGGCTCCTCTCGGGTGACCCGCTGGCTCAGGCTCTCGCCGTGTGACTGCTCCAGGGAGGTGGTGCCCCACTCCTCGACGGCGAGGGGGAAGTCGTGCGGCGGCTCCATGCCCTGCCCGGAGTCGCCGGTCGCCCGGGTCAGCGGCTCGTCGTCACCCTGGACCGGGATGCCCTCGTCCTCGAACGGATCGCTGGACTCGGGGATGCGTGACGTCATCGGTGCTCCTGGCGGATCGGCCGATCAATGTCAGGGCCGGCCGGACCGGTCAGTGCACCGGGCCGGTCGGGTCGGGCATGTCCGGTCCGGGGACGGTGCCGGGGCTGCCCGTCCCGGTGCCGTACGTGGACGTGGTGTTCACCGGCGGGCTGTAGGTGAGATCCACCGTCGAGGCGGGCGGCTCCGGGTTGGTCTGCTGGCCGCCGACCTTGGACTGGACCTTCTCGGTGACGACCTTCTTCGCCGTACCGGCGATGTCGGTGACCTGCCCCTGCAGAACGCCGGCGGTCTCCTGGACGGCCGGCTTGTCGAGGAAGCTCCGCGCCGCCGTCATGATCTGTTCGTAGCGTGCCCGGCCGGCCTTGGCGCCCAGCACGTAGCCGGCGCCCATCCCGGCGAGCAACGTCAGCCTCTTCCGCATCGGACCTCCTCTTATCGGGTGATCCGCCACCCCTACCCCCGGCGGCGGCCGGCTAGTCGGGCCGGCGGCCGGCCGCGGTGCGCTAATCTGAGCGTCGCCGGTCGGCGTACGCCGGCCCCGGTCCCGCGTAGCTCAATTGGCAGAGCGTCCGGCTGTTAACCGGCAGGTTATAGGTTCGAGTCCTATCGCGGGAGCTGCGCAGGCGAGCGCCAGCGGCAACTCCCCGGGCGCCGGCGCGGTGATGCTGCGGCCAGCCGAGCGACCTGACGGTTTCCGCCGACTTCACCGGCGACCGTCGGCAGCCGTCGCTGTCCACAGCCGGGTGAGCGGAGTCTGGTCCAGCCGCCGGCTGCGGGGGCGTCAACTACGGGGCCGGGGGAGACGCGCCGGGAGGGTCGCCCGACGGCCCCTCGGTGGTCGAGGTGGGGAGTCGTGCCGCACTTCGGGGGGCAGTTCGGCAAGCCAGCGCAGCACGGCCCGCTCGTAATGGACCCCGAACGACAGGGTCGCCCGGGCGTGCGCGTCGACGCCCTTCTCCCTCAGGTGGCGGTCCAGCGCCCCGTAGTCGGTGAGCCGTTGCTGGTGGACCGCCTCGGCGTCGTCGAGCAGTCGCGCCAGCCGTCCGGTCGGCAGCGCGGCGCCGAACGCGACGGCCAGCAGCAGCGGGATCCGGATCGTTTCCTCCGGTAACCCCTCGGCCAGCCAGCCGCGGAAGGCCTTCCGGCCGGTCGCGGTGAGCCGGTACGGCCGCGACTCGCGCGCGCCGGTCGGACCGGCCGTCACCAGGCCGTTCTCGGCCAGGGCCGCCAACTCGCGGTAGACCTGGCTGCGGGTCAGGCTCCAGAAGTCGCCGATGCGCTGCTGTGCCACCCGCACCAGTTCGGCACCGGTCAGCGGGCCGCTCTGCTCCAGCAGGCCGAGAAGCGACGCGGCCGTGGCGTTCACCGACCTCCGCTCTTGACTGTCCACAGTGGATGGTTCAGACTTCGCGAATATAGTCCACAGTGGACGGTTGAGTGGGAGGCCCGACGTGCCAGAGCGAACCGACGGACCGCCGGGACCCCCGCTGGCCCGAGCGCCGCAGCCGATCCAGGCAGTCCAGCGCGTCGGGGACGCCGAGCGCGACCGGGTCGCTGGGCTGCTCACCGAGGCTACCGGCGACGGCTTGTTGGACCTCGCCGAGCTGGACGAGCGGCTGGACCGCGTGTTCGCCGCCCGAACAGCGGCCGATCTGGCCCTGGTGACCGCTGACTTCCCGGCCGGCTGGTTGCGGGAGCGCGATCGACAGGCGACCTCCCTCATGCGGTCCGCGGCGGTGCGGCGAAGCTTCACAGGTCACCTGCGCAGCTACATCCTGGTCATGGCCGGACTGATCCTCGTGTGGCTCGCCGTAGGCGCGACCGCAGGCTCGTGGTACCCGTGGCCGGTCTGGCCGGCGCTCGGATGGGGCGTCAAGGTCTTCGCCCACGGCCGAGCGGCGTACGCACCCAACCCGGCGTGGGCCGGCGGAAGGCAGCTCGGAAGCTGCGCCGGACGCCGCCCGGCCGCCTACGGCCGCTGAGACAACCCCCCTCAGGCGATCAGGCGTCCGCATTGCCGCTGCGCCATTCCAGCAGGAGCAACGACGCGTCGTCACTGAGCTGGTCCTGGTGGTGGATGAGCAGCTCCCGTACGACGCGGCGCATGGTCTCCGGTGCGGGCAGGCCGCCGGCGAGGTGGCGAATGAGGAGGTCGGCGAGCCGGTCGACGCCGAAGTGCTCCCCGCCGGGTGAGCGAGCGTCGACGACGCTGTCGGTGTAGAGCAGGACCCGATCGCCAGGCTCGAGCTGCTCGACGCCGATCGTCCCCCGGTGTTTCTGCGCCAGGGGACCCAGGGGACCTAGACCGAGGGGCGGGCGCGGCTCAGCGTGGAGGGACTTGAGCCACGTTGCGCGCTCGTCGCTTGATGACCGCTGTTGACCGCTCGATGTGGCACGTATGTGGCACGCCGCGGCGGGGTCCAGCTCCGCCCAACGGCAGTGCTCGTGCGCTCATCGCGCCGGCCTCCGGCGGGACTCATGTCGCCTTGAGCACCTGAAGCGCCGCTGCCTTCCGCTGCTGCCGGCGATGCCTCCGACGGGGGCGGTGGACGCTCCGCAGGGGAACAGGCCGGCGACGCCGGGCACGGTGTGGCCCGCAAGGCGCCGCGTGGGGCGCATGAACGCGAGCTGGTCCAGGCTGATGTCGAGCTGCATGGGGTGCGCGCCCGGCCAGCGCAGCTCCTGCGCCATGAGCGCGGGGGTACGCACGGTCCGCTGCAGGATGCTCGCGCGGAAGCCGGGCGCGTGCTCCTCGACCTGCTCGACCATGGCATCGGCGAACGCCTTCGCGTGCTGCTCCCAGCCGCCGTCGATCTGGTACGGCGCGCTCCGGCAGGCGAGATAGACGGTGTGCCGGCCGGCCGGCGCGAGGCTGTCGTCGTAGACGCTCGGGGTGAAGCAGTAGGTGGGCGGCGGGTCCGGCAGTCGCCGGGCCTCGGCCGAGAGAAACCCCCGGGTGAGCTGGTCCATCGTGTCGACGTGGGACTGCAGGCCGTTCCAGTCGCCGTCGCGCGCGCGGGGGTAGGGCGGCAGTCGGTCGCTGGCCAGGTGCACGACCAGCTGGACGGCGTTGCCGCGGTGGGCAGCGGCCAGCTCGCGGCCGACGTCGCCGGCCAGCGGCGGGTCCAGCAGCTCGAGCAGTGCGGTCTGCACGTCGACGGCGGTCACGACCGCGCTCGCCTCGATCCGCTCGCCGTCCTCGAGCACGACCCCGCGCGCGCGTCCGCCTGCGGCGTCGACGCGCGTGACGACGGCACTCGTGCGCACCTCGCCACCCCAGCCGGTCAGGCGCCGTTCGAGGGCGTCGGTCAGCGCCTGCGACCCACCGCGCGGGTGCCACTGGCCGAACAGGTGGTACGCCGCCTGCCAGAACACGTAGAAGGCGCCGCCGGGTTGGTGCGGCCCCGCACTGGAGTGGCTCGCGAACGCGGAGACGGGCGCCCGGGTGA
>JBBSHH010000043.1:0-20601 GCA_038253225.1 Mycobacteriales bacterium
CGACGCCGTGCTGATGGACTGCCACATGCCGCGGATGGACGGTTTCGAGGCCACCGCCGAGCTGCGCCGTCGGGAGGGGGACGGTCGGCGTACGCCGGTGATCGCCATGACGGCCGGGGTGCTTGCCGAGGACCGGCAGCGCCCTGCTGGACCAAGCACTGTCCCGATGGGCCGGCGCACCGCCCGAACCGGTCGACAACGCGCCCGCGACCGGGTCCCAGCTCGCCCCGAAACCGCCCGCACCAGCGGCGCCCGTCGTCGACGAGGCCCGGCTGAAGGTGTTACGCAACATCGGCCCGGCCGACGGCTGGGGGCTGCTGCCCGCGGTGATCGAGGCGTTCGTGCAGGCCGCTCCCGGCAGTCTCAGCGCGCTGCGCGGCGCGGTGACCGCGGGGGACCCGGCGGCCGTCGAGGCGCTCGCGCACCGGTTGCGCGGGTCGGCCGGAAACCTCGGTGCCGGTCCGGTAGCGACCGCCTGCGGGCAGCTCGAGGCGCTCGGCGGCGCCGGCTCCCTGCTGGAGGCGACGGACCTGCTCGACCAGGTCGAGACGGAGCTGGCCTCGGCCTGCGCGGTGCTGTCCGGCGTACTGGCGCAGCGGTCATGAGGATCCTCGTCGCCGACGACGACCTCGGCTCCCGGCTGGTCGCGCAGGCGACGGTCGAGGGGTTCGGGCACGAGTGTGTGAGCGCCGCGGACGGGGTCGAGGCCTGGCGGCTCTACCAGGAGCTCCGCCCCGACGTGCTGGTCACCGACCGGGCGATGCCCGGCCTGGACGGCGTCACGCTGTGCCGGCGGATCCGGGCCGATCCCAGCGACGGCTACACCTACATCGTGCTCGTGACCGGGCTGGCCGATCCCCAGGACGTGCTGCTCGGCATGCAGGCCGGCGCCGACGACTACGTGGCGAAGCCGCTGAAGCCCTTCGAACTGCAGACCCGGCTGCTGGCGGCGCAACGGGTCACCGACCTGCACGCCGAGCTGGCTCGGGCCAGGACGGAGCTGAAGCGCCAGGCCCACACCGACCCGCTCACCGGGCTGCGGAACCGGCTCGGCCTGGCCAGCGACCTCGAGCAGATCCATACGGTCAGCCAGCGCTACGGCCGCAGCTACTGCGTGGCCCTGTGCGACATCGACCATTTCAAGCGCTACAACGACACCTACGGCCACCTCGCGGGCGACCAGGCCCTGCGCACCGTCGGAGCCACCCTCGTCGACGAGCTGCGCCGGGGCGACCGGGTGTACCGGTACGGGGGCGAGGAGTTCCTCGTGCTGCTGCCCGAGCAGAGCCTGGACGGCGCTTTCATCGCCCTCGAACGGCTGCGGGCCCGGCTCGAGGGCCTGGCGGTCGAGCATCGGGCCGGCGGTCCGGCCGGGGTGCTGACGATGAGCGTGGGCCTCGCGGCGTGCATCCCCGGCCACCGGCGCGGCAGCGACGAGCTGGTCAACGACGCCGACGTGGCTCTCTACGAAGCCAAGCGGGCGGGGCGCAACCGCGTCGTCGCCGGGCCGGCCGCCGGCGCGCCGGTGATGCTGACCCCCGTACGGCGCTAAGAGCCGCCCCGGCCCGCCCGCGCCGGCGGCCACCCGAGCACCGCCTCGGGTGCCGGTGCGGTCCGGTCGCGGACCGCAGGGCACGCTGGTGGTCACCGGGGCCACGTCGCGGCGCCGTGCGGCGCCGGGCTGGTCCGAGGAACGAGGGCCGGCGCCGGGCGCGGGCGGAGCGGGACGCGCCTGATGAGCCGGTGGGACAAGCGGACCGACATGGTCGTGCACGAAGACGACCCCTACAACGCCGAGCCACCGCGCGGCGGCCTCGCCGATCGGATGCTCACGCCGATCGACGCCTTCTACAGCCGCAACCACGGCCCGATCCCGCAGCTCGACGCCGCCGACTGGCGGCTGCGGGTCGACGGCCTGGTCGGTCGGGAGCTCGAGGTCTCACTCGCTGAGCTGCGCACCGGGTTCCCGAACCGGACGGTGGTCGCGACCCTGCAGTGCGCCGGCAACCGCCGAGCCGGGCTGATGGCCGTCCGCGACATACCGGGGGAGCACCCGTGGGGTTCCGGCGCGACCTCCACCGCCGAGTGGACCGGCGCCAGCCTGGCCGACGTGCTGGCCGCCGCGCAGGTCCGGCCGGGGGCTGCGCATGTGGCGTTCGAGGCGCCGGACGTGTCGCAGGTCGCCGAGCCGCCCCAGCCGTACGGCGGGTCGATACCGCTACCGAAGGCGATCGCCGGTGAGGTGCTGCTCGCCTGGGACATGAACGGCGAGCCGCTGCCGCCGGCCCACGGCGCGCCGGTGCGGGTGGTGGTGCCCGGCTACGTCGGGGCCCGCAGCGTCAAGTGGGTGCAGCGCATCACCGCACGTGAGCACCCGTCGGACAACTACTTCCAGGCCACCGCCTACCGCGTGCTGCCGCCGGACGCGGACCCCGACGCGGCCGGCCCGGGGGACGGGCTGTCGCTGGGGCCGGTCGCGCTCAACGCCGACATCCTGCGCCCGGACGACGGCGCGACGTTGCCGGCCGGGCCGACTGAGGTGACCGGCTACGCCTTCGCCGGCGATGGCCGGGGCGTCGCCCGGGTCGACGTCACCCTCGACGACGGCCGCGGCTGGCGCCAGGCCGACCTGGGCGACGAGCGGAGCCCGTGGGCCTGGCGGCAGTGGCGGGTCACGGTGGAGCTGCCCGTCGGGGAGACCGAGATCGCGGTCCGCGCCTGGGACACCACCGCCGCCGCGCAGCCCGAGTCGGCCGCGCCGCTGTGGAACCCCAAGGGCTACGTCAACAACTCCTGGGCGCGCATCCGGGTCCGCAGTCGCCGGTAGCCGCGGGTGCTACGGGAGGCTGCGTTCGGCCTCGTCGGTGAGCCACTCGACCATCACGGTCGTCGCGTCGTCCTGCAGCGCGCCGTCCTGGTAGCCCAGGAGCGCCAGGTTGAGTCGGCGCAGCGTCTCCGCCGCCGGCTGCCCGGCCGCCGACTGTCGGCTGATGAAGTCCACCAGGCGGTCGGTGCCGAAGAAGTCGCCGGCCGCGTCCCGGGCCTCGATGACGCCGTCGGTATAGAGCAGCAGCCGGTCCCCGGGCTCCAGGCGGGACTCGCCGACCTCCAGCCGGTCCGGCAGCAGGCCGAGGCCCAACGGCACGCCGGAGACCGAGTCGAGGGTCTTCACGACGCGTCCGCCGCGGATCAGCAGCGCCGGTGGGTGGCCGCAGCTGACCCATCGCCAGCCGCCGGTGGCGGTGTCGAGCTCGCCGACGATCGCGGTGACGAACTTGTCCGGCCCGAAGTGCGCGCCGAGCTCGAGGTCTATCGTCCGCACGGTCTCGACCAGCCCGCAGCCCCGACGACGGGTGTTGCGCAAGGCCGCGACCGCGACGCTGGCCAGCAGCGTCGCCTCCAGACCGTGTCCCATCGCGTCGAGGATCGCGACGTGCGCGACGCTGCCGTTGACGGCGTAGTCGAAGGAGTCGCCGGCCACCTCGGTCGTCGGGGCCACGCCTCCGGCGACCGCGATCCGCGGGGACACGAACGTCAGCGGGGGCAGCAGCCGCCACTGCAGCTCGGCCGGCAGCGTGAGCGGAGCCCGGCGGCGGGCCCGCTCGACCGCGTCGCCGTACATCGACCGGGTGCTGACCAGCTCGGCGACCAGCCCGGCGACGTCGCGGCAGATCGCCTGGTCCTCATCGTCGAGTTCGGTGTCGGCTGGGTAGCCGAGCTCGAGGACCCCCACTCGTTCGGTGCCGTCGATGAGCGGAACCCATGCGGTGACCCCGGCGTCGCCGGAGCTCGTGTGCAGCGCGACATCCCGGAACGCCCGCCCGCCGAGCGTCCCGTCGACCGACAGCGGCTCCCCCGCGGGGCGCTCCGGGTCGAGCAGCGGGACGAGCAGCAGCTGGTCGTAGTCGATGACGTAGAGCACCGCCCGGTCCGCGCCGATCAGGCGACCGGCGGCCGTGACGAGCGACGGAAGGTCGTCGGCCCGCGAGAGGTGCGCGGACCGGAGCAGCGACTGTAACGCCGCCAGGCCACCATCTCCCACGGTGCCCATGACCCACCCCCGCCCGCAATCGGGCGGAGTCGATGACCGCCTCGTCAGCGCAGCCTACGAGGCTGCGGCCGGAACGCCGGTGCCAGCCGGTGAGGCATGGTCCGGGCAGCGGTCGGCCCGGTAGGCTCCGGGTCCGCCGCGGCAGGACCGGCGACGACCATAGGAGGCACAGATGGGTGAGCCGGACGGCCAGCCCGGCCGCGACCTCGACACCGCGGGCTACGACGAGACGCTCGGGGACGAGAGCACCGAAGGCCGGGGCGCCGAGGAGGCGGTCGGCGCCGGGCCCGGGGAACGGAGGCGCCCGAGCCGGAGGCGTAGCGAACTGCGTCCGGGATCTCCGGACGGCCGGTGAGGGCGCATTTTTCGCTGGTCAGTCTGTTATCGGAGCAGCTCGTCCAGCGCCCGCAGGATGCGCTGCTCGGAGACCGGCTCGGGGGTGCCGAGGTGCTGGGCGAACAGGCTGATGCGCAGCTCTTCGATCTGCCAGCGCACGGTGTGCGCCGCGGTTCGCCGGGCCGGCTCGGGCGGCAGCCGGTGCAGCGCGTCGGCGTAGGACCGCTGCACCCGCTCGACCACCGCGATGCGTTGCCGGTCGCGACCCGGGTCGTCCGCCGCTTTGTGCACCCGGTGCTCGATGCCGCACAGGTAGCGCAGCACGTCGGGTAGCCGCTGCCAGCCCGTCGCGGTCACGAAGCCCTTGTCCACCAGCCGCGAGAGCTGGGTGCGCATGTCGGCGACCGACGGCGCCAGCACGGGAGACCCGGCCCGACGCAGCTCCTCGTCCACGACGTGCGCGGTGGCGAGGATGCGGGCCACCACCGTGACGGTGTCGAACGTCGTGTCGGCGAGTCGCGCCCGCACCTGGTCGAGCAGCGACTCGAACCCGGGCCCGTCGTAGGCTGGACCGCCGCGCTCGCGGAGCAGCCGGTCCACCGCGGCGGCCATGCAGTCCTCGAGCAGTGCCGGCACGCCACCGTGCGGGTTGTGGGCGAGGGCGAGCTTGACGTCGTTCGACAGTCGACCCAGCACCGATCGCAGCGGCGACGGTGCGACCAGCAGCAGCAGCCGCCGGGTTCCCCGCCACATCGCCAGCCGCTGCTCGGCCTCGGTGCGGAACACCCGTACGGCGACCGTGTCCGTCTCGTCGACCAGCGCCGGAAAGCCGGTCACGGTGTGCGCGCCGACCCGGCGGTCGAGCCGGCGCGGCAGTGTTCCGATGGTCCACTGACGCAGCCCACGACGCTCCACGTCGGCGGCCACCTCGGACAGCAGCGCCCGGACCTCTCGCTGCAGCCGGCGCCGGAGCTCGGCGAGGTCCTTGCTCTCGCCCAGCAGGTGGCCGCTCCCGTCGACGACCCGGAACGTCGGCCGCAGGTGGTCGGGCAGCCGGTCCGGCTGCCAGGCGTCCGGCGGCACCGGCACGCCGGTACGGCGCAGCAGCTCGCGGCTGAGCGACTCGAGCAGGTGCTCTTCGCGGGGCCGAAGCAGCGGCAGGACGGCGGCGGCGTGGTCCGGTGCGGGTACGAAGCTCGTCCGCAGCGACTTCGGCAGCGACCGGATCAGCGCGGTGACGAGCTCCAGCCGGAGCCCAGGAACGGTCCACTCGAAGTCGGTCGGGTCGATCCGGTCCAGGACCGCAAGTGGCACCGTCACGCTGACCCCGTCGGTGTCGGAGCCAGGTTCGAACCGGTAGACGAGCGGCAGCCGGACCTCTCCCTGCACCCACACGTCGGGGTAGTCCGCGGACCGCACCCGGCCGGCGTCGTCGCGCAGCAGCATGTCCCGCGAGAACGTCAACAGCTCGGGCGTACTGCGGCGGGCGCGCTTCCACCACGCGTCGAAGTGCCGGGTGGAGACGACGTCCGCGGGGATGCGCCGGTCGTAGAAGTCGAACAACACAGCGTCGTCGACGACGAGGTCGCGCCGCCGGGCCCGGTCCTCGAGCTCCCCGACCTCGGCGAGTCGGCGCCGGTTCGCCGCGAAGAACGCGTGCGAGGTGTCCCAGTCGCCTTCCACCAGCGCATGCTGGAGGAACAGCTGCCGGGACAGGACGGGGTCGATCCGCCCGTAGTCGACGGTGCGCGCGGACACCAGCGGTACGCCGTAGAGCGTCACCTTCTCTGCGGCGACCACGCCGCCGCGGCTGCTGTCCCACCGGGGCTCGCTGTGGCTGCGGTGAACGAGGTGGGCGCCGGCCCGCTCGGCCCACTCCGGCTCGATCCGAGCCGCGACCCGCCCCCACAACCGCGAGGTCTCCACCAGCTCGGCGGCCATCAGCCAACGCGGCGGTTTGGCAAACAGGACCGAGCCGGGCGACACCGCGAACCGGGCGCCGCGGGCGCCGAGGAAGTCGCGCTGCGCACCCTCCCGAAGCCCGATGTGGGAGAGCAGACCGGCGAGCAGTGACTGGTGGATACGGTCGGGGTCGGCGACCTCGGAGCCGATGCGCAGCCCCATCCCGGCCGCGACCCGACGCAGCTGCGCGTGCAGGTCCTGCCACTCCCGGACCCGCAGGTAGTGCAGGTACTCCGTCCGGCACAGCCGGCGGAACTGGTTGGTCGACAGCGCCTGCTGCTGGTCGCGGAGGTAGGCCCAGAGGTTGAGGTAGCCGCCGAAGTCCGAGCGCTCGTCGGCGAACCGGCCGTGCAGCGCGGTGGCCGCCGGCTGCTGGTCCGCCGGGCGCTCCCGCGGGTCGGAGATGGACAGCGCCGCGACGATGACCAGCACCTCCCGCAGGCAGCCGTTGGTATCCGCCTCGAGCACCATGCGGCCGAGCCGCGGGTCCACCGGCAGCTGGGCGAGGCGGCGGCCGAGCGGGGTGAGCCGCCGTCCCGACTCCGACCCGTCGACCGGGTCGAAGGCACCGAGCTCCTCGAGCAGCGCGACCCCGTCGCGGATGTTGCGCCGGTCCGGCGGGTCGAGGAACGGGAACGCGCCCATGTCGCCGAGCCCCAGCGCGGCCATCGCCAGGATGACCGAGGCGAGGTTGGTGCGCACGATCTCCGGGTCGGTGTACGCCGGCCGGGCGAGCAGGTCCGCCTCGGTGTAGAGGCGGATGCAGATGCCGGCGGCGACCCGGCCGCAGCGGCCGGCCCGCTGCCCGGCGGAGGCCTGCGAGATCGGTTCGATCGGCAGCCGCTGCACCTTGGTCCGGCGGCTGTAGCGCGAGATGCGCGCGGTGCCGGGGTCGACGACGTACCGGATGCCCGGAACGGTCAGGGACGTCTCCGCCACGTTGGTCGCGAGCACCACCCGGCGACCGGCGTGCGGCTCGAACACCCGGTGCTGCTCGGCGGTGGACAGCCGGGCGTAGAGCGGCAGCACCTCGGTGCCGGCGAGGTCGGCTCGGCGCAGCGCGTCGGCGGTGTCGCGGATCTCCCGTTCGCCGCTGAGGAAGACCAGCACGTCGCCAGGCCCGGCGTCCCGGAGCTCCTCGACGGCCTCGACCACCGCCTGCGTCTGGTCCCGGTCCGGATCGGTGTCGTCATCGAGCACGGGCCGATAGCGCAACTCGACCGGGTGGGTGCGGCCGGAGACCTCGATCACCGGCGCGTCGTCGAAGTGCCGGGAGAACCGGGCCGGGTCGATCGTCGCGGAGGTGATGACGACCTTGAGGTCGGGCCGGCGCGGCAGCAGCGCCTTGAGGTAGCCCAGCAGGAAGTCGACGTTGAGGCTGCGCTCGTGCGCCTCGTCGATGATCAGCGTGTCGTAGCGCTCCAGCCGGCGGTCGCGGCCGATCTCGGCCAGCAGGATGCCGTCGGTCATCAGCTTGACCAGGGTGTCCTCGCGCACCTGGTCGGTGAAACGGACCGTGTAGCCGACCGCGGTTCCCAGCGGCACGCCGAGCTCCTCGGCGATCCGGTCCGCGACCGTACGCGCGGCCAGCCGGCGCGGCTGGGTGTGCCCGATCATGCCGCGCACCCCACGGCCGAGCTCGAGGCAGATCTTGGGCAGCTGGGTGGTCTTTCCCGAGCCGGTCTCCCCGGCGACGATCACGACCTGGTGGTCGCGGACCGCGCCGGCGATCTCGGCCCGCCGTTCGCTCACCGGCAGCGCCGGGTAGCGGATCTCCGGCACGGCCGCCCGTCGCCGGGCCATGAGCCGCGCCGCGGCGTCGGCCTCTGCCTCGATCGCGGCCAGCCGTTCGCGGCGGGCGTCGAGCCCGTTCATCCGGCGCAGGCCGTCGAGGCGTCGCTGCAGCCGCCGCTCGTCCGCCAGCGTGAGCTCCGCCAGCCGGGCCTGCAGCCCGGCGATGCCGGGGTCGGCGGTCGGCGGGGTCGTCACCGGCGTACCTCCAGGGCGGGTGGTGGTCCGCCGATACGGCTGGGACGTGGCCGGCCGGCCACCGCGAGCAGGTGGGGATCGGCCCGAGGGTGTGCGGAGCCGGCCGTGCGCTCACCCAGCACCGGTGTGACGAACCGCCCGCTCGGGATGCTGGTCATCGGCGCTCCCGTCCCCGGCTGGTGTGGCTGCGGCGTGCGTCTCGCACCACGGCGAAGCCGCCGCGTGCCCCGGCGCCCTACCCACCCCGGTGATCGGTAGCGGAATAGCCGCGGCCGGCGCGGCTGATTCGCTATGGATCACCGGGAGTGGGTGCGGCGATCAGGGAAGCCCCGGTCAGTAGAAGTGCCGGGTGTCGACCCGGTTGTGCAGCGGCCGACCGGCGCTCCAGCGCCGCAGGTTGTCGCAGAACAGCGCCACGATGCGCTCGTTCTCCCGGGTCGACAGGGCCGCGGTGTGCGGGCTGATCAGCACGTTGGGGAGCGACCACAGGGGGCTCGCCGGGTCGAGCGGTTCGGTGGCGAAGACCTCGAGCGCGGCCCCGGCGACCCGGCCGGCCCGGAGGGCGTCGATGAGCGCGGGTTCGTCGAGGGTGGGTCCGCGGCCGACGTTGACCACGATGGCGTGCGCCGGCAGCCGGTGGATCAGGTCGGCGCTGAAGACCCCGGCGGTCTCGGTGGTGTGCGGCAGGGCGAGGACGACGGCGTCCGCCCGGGGCACCAGGTCCGGCAGGCCCGCGGTCGGGTGCAGCTCGTCCACCCCGTCCACCCGGGCGTCCGGGCGGACGGTGCGGCGTACGCCGAGCACGGTCATGCCCAGGGCCGAGGCGCGCCGCGCGACCGCCTGCCCGATCTGACCGAGACCGACGATCAGCAGGGTCTGGCCGGCCAGCTCGCGGACCGGGTAGTGCTCGAAGCGCCGTTCGGCCTGGTCGCGCAGCAGCCGGGGGAGGTCCTTGGTGAACGCCAGCAGCCCCAGCAGAGCCCACTCGGCGAGCTGGGCGGCGTGTACGCCGGCGCTGGAGGTGACGGTGACCCCGGACAGCTCCCCCGGGCAGAGCCCGGCCAGTCGGACCATCTCACCCATGCCGGCGGCGGTGCCCTGGATCCAGCGCAGCTGGGGACAGGAGCGGACGACCTCGGCGAGCGCCTCGGGTGTCTCCCCCGGCACCCCGAAGTGCACCTCCGCGGCCGCCAGCAGGGACTGGAACCGTCGCTGCGCGGCGTCGTCGCGACGGAAGCCGGCCTCGCCGCGGTGGTCCGAGGGGTACCGCGCCGGAGGGAGCAACGTCGGCTCGAACAGCACGCGGTCGCCGGGCGCGGCCGCCCGCACCCGGTCCACCAGTTCCGGTTCGAGCGGTGTCGCGATGGCGATGTCCATGGCCCGGACGCTACCGCCGCCCGGGAGGAGCCTCGTGCTACGACGATCTTGCCGGCGGGCTACCGGACCCGGTAGCGCTCGGCGTCGGCCCGCCGCAGCTCCAGGCCGAGGCCGGGGCGGCCCTGGTCCGGACGCAACGAGCCCCCGGCCGGGTCGAGCGCGCCGTCGAAGAGCTCACCCTCGATCCGTACGTGGTCGTGGAAGTACTCCAGGTGTCGCAGGTTGGGGATCGCGGCGGCCGGGTGCGCGTGCAGGTTCGGGGCGCAGTGCGCCGACACGTCGAGCCCGTGCCCGGCGGCGACCGCGGCGGCGCGCAGCCAGTCGGTGATGCCGGCGCAGCGGGTGGCGTCGACCTGCAGGCAGTCCACGGCGCCCGCCGCGCACATCCGCTCGAAGTAGTGCAGGTCGTAGCCGTACTCGCCGGCGGCGACGTCCGGGGTGATCTGGTGGCGGATCTCGGCGAGCGCGGGCAGGTCGTCGGAGGACACGGGCTCCTCGAACCAGGTGACGTCAGCGTCAGTCATCGCCTGCGCGATCCGGATCGCCTGGCCGCGGCCGTACCCACCGTTGGCGTCCACGTAGAGCTCGGCGTCCGCCCCGATCACCCGACGGGCCAGCGCAACCCGGGCCAGGTCGCGACCGGGGTTGGTCCCCCACGACTCGCCGATCTTGATCTTCACCCGCGGGATACCCAGCTCGTGCACCCAGTGCCCGAGCTGCTGGCGCAGCGCGTCGTCGTCGTAGGAGGTGAAGCCGCCACTGCCGTAGACCGGGACCTCGGCCGAGGCCTGCCCGAGGAGCCGGCACAGCGGCAGGCCGAGTAGCCGGGCCTTGAGGTCCCACAGGGCGATGTCGACGGCGGCGATCGCCATCGACACGATCCCGGGACGGCCGAGGTTGCGGGTCCGGCGCACCATCGCCGACCACACGCCGGGGGTGTCGAACGCGTCGGCGCCGAGCACGACCTCGCGCAGGACCTCGTCGACCAGCCGCGCGCAGGCGCCGGTGGCATAGCTCCAGCCCAGGCCGGTGTGGTCCCCGGCGGTCGGCTCGACGACGACCAGCGTGGTCTGCGACCACGCCAGCGTGCCGTCGGCCTCCGGCTGCCGGTCGGTCGGCACCGTGTAGACGCTGACCGCCAGCTCACGCACGGCGGTGTCGCTGCGGGGGCCGCCCGTCACGTCGTCGCACCCCACTGACCGCCACGGTCGCTGCGCGCCGGCCCGTCCCGGTCGCTCAACGCCGCGGCGAGGACCTCCGCGAGGTGCAGCGGCCGCCGCCCGACGGCCTGCCGGACCTGCTCACGGCAGCTGAAGCCGTCGGCGATCAGCAGCGCCGCCGGGTCGGCGGCCTGCACGGCCGGCAGCAGCACCCGCTCGGCGCAGGCGAGCGAGACGGCGTAGTGGCTGGCCTCGAAACCGAACGCGCCCGCCATCCCGCAGCAGCCGGCCCGCAGGACCTCGGCGTCGATCTCGGCCCGCTCGAACAACACCCGCTCGGCGTCGAACCCCAGCACCGCGTGCTGGTGGCAGTGGGTCTGCACCAGCGCGGCCCGACCGACCGGCGGCGCGGCCCAGTCGGGCCGGTGCCGCTGGAGGTAGTCCGCCAGCGTCAGCGTCGCGTCGGCGAGCCGCCGGGCGTCCGGGTCGTGCGGCAGCAGCGCCGGCAGCTCGTCGCGGAACACCGCCGCGCAGCTCGGCTCCAGCACGACCACCGGCGTCCCGGCCCGGATCTCCGCGCGCAGCACGTCGAGCGTGGCGGTGAGCCGCCGCCGGGCCGTGCCCAGCAGGCCGTAGTCGTAGAGCGGCCGCCCGCAGCACACCGGCTGCCGCGGTACGACGACCACGCAGCCGGCCGCCTCGAGCACCCGGACCGCCGCCCGGCCCACCTCTGGGGCCAGGAAGTTGCTGAACGTGTCCGGCCAGAGCAGCACCCGCGGGCCTTCGGTCACCGGGCTCGGCCCCCGCCGGTGCCACCAGAGCTGGAACGTCTCGGCGGCGACCCGCGGCAGCTCGCGGCCCGGCGCCACCCCGGCCATCCGCTTCGCGACGCCGGCGAGCAGCCGGCTGCGGCCGGCCCGGTTGACGAGCCGGGGCGCCCGGGCCGCCAGTCGCAGCCAGGACATGACGAACCCCATCGCGTACGCCGACCGCGGCCGCAGCCGGCCGGCGTAGTAGTGCGCGAGGAACTCCGCCTTGTACGTCGCCATGTCGACGTTGACCGGGCAGTCGCTCTTGCAGCCCTTGCAGGCCAGGCACAGATCGAGGGCGTTTTTGACCGCTCGGCTGCGCCAGCCGGCCTGGAAGCCGCGGCCGTCGAGCAGTTCGAACAGCAACCGCGACCGGCCGCGGGTGGAGTGCTCCTCCTCCCGGGTGACCAGGTAGCTCGGGCACATCACGTCGCCGCCGTCGGTGCTGGTCCGCCGGCACGAGCCGACCCCGACGCAGCGCAGCGTGGCGCGGGCGAAGTCGCCGCCGTCGTCGGCGTAGGCGAAGTGCGTCCGGACCCGGCGGGGCGCGTAGTCCGGCCCGAGGCGCAGGTCGCTGGCCGGGTCACGCGCGGCCACCACCTTGCCGGGGTTCATCCGCCCGGCCGGGTCCCAGACCGCCTTGAACTCCTCGAAGGCCGTGACGAGCTCGGGACCGAACATCTTCGGCAGCAGCGCCGCCCGGGCCTGCCCGTCGCCGTGCTCGCCGGAGAGCGAGCCGCCGTAGGACACGACCAAGTCGGCCGCCTCGTCGAGGAACGACCGGAACGCGCGCACCCCCGGCTCGGTGCGGAGGTCGAAGGTGGTCCGGGTGTGCAGGCAGCCCTGGCCGAAGTGGCCGTAGAAGGCGCCGGCGTAGCCGTAGTGGTCGTAGAGCCCGCGCAGGTCGGCGAGGTAGTCGCCCAGGCGCTCCGGCGGTACGGCGGAGTCCTCCCAGCCCGGCCAGGCGTCGCCCTTGCCAGGCAGCCGGGCGGTCACCCCGAGACCGGCCTCGCGGAGCTGCCACAACCGCGCCGCCGTACCGGGATCGTCCACCAGCGCGACGTCGACGCCGCGACCGCCGAGCCGGCGGGTAGCGCTGCCGGCGGCGGCGCGGGCCTCCTCGAGGCTGTCCGCGCCGTACTCGGCGTAGAGCCACCCGCCACCGGCCGGCAGCAGCCGGGTGTCGGCGGCGCGGAATCCCTTGTCCCGCATGGCGTCGACCAGGACGTCGTCGAAGCCCTCGAGGCCCATCGGTACCGTGGCCATCACCTCCGGCACGGCCCGGCCGGCGGCGACGACATCGGGGTAGCCGAGCACCACCAGCACCCGGTACGCCGGCCAGGGCACCAGCGCCACGGTGGCCTCCAGGGTCAGGGCGCAGGTGCTCTCGGTGCCGACCAGGGCGCGCGCCACCGACGACGTCCGGTCGGCCAGCAGCGCGTCGAGGTTGTAGCCCGACACCCGGCGCGGGATGTCGGGGTAGCGGGACCGGACCAGGTCTCCGTAGCGGTCCCGCAGCCCGAGCAGCCGGTGCAGGATCTCTGCCCGCCGCCCGGTCGCCCGGCCCGCTTCGGCCTCGTCGAGCCGGCCGAACCGGGCCCGTAGCCCGTCGTAGGTGAGCACCTCGAGCTCGTCGACGTTGTCGACCGTCTTGCCGGCCAGCACCGAGTGCACCCCGCAGGAGTCGTTCCCGATCATGCCACCGAGCGTGCAGTGCTCGTGCGTGGCCGGGTCCGGTGCGAACGTCAGCCCGTATGGCGCCACGGCGGCGCGCAGGTCGTCCAGCGTGCAGCCCGGTTGGACCCGGGCCTGCCGGCGGTCCGGGTCGACCTCGACCACCGAGCGCAGGTACTTGCTGCAGTCCAGCACGACCGCGACGTTGCAGCACTGCCCGGCCAGGCTGGTGCCGCCGCCGCGGCCGAGGACCGGCGCGTCGTGCTCCCGGCAGGCGGTGACGGCGGCTTCGATGTCGTCGGTGTCGCGGGGGACGACGACGCCGACCGGCACCTGCCGGTAGTTCGACGCGTCGGTGGAGTAGGCCCCGCGGCTGCCGGCGTCGAAGCGCACCTCGCCGCGGACGACCCGGCCGAGGGCGTCCCGCAGGCCCTCCGCCTGCTCGCCGTACGCCGACCGCCGCCGCAGCGCCGGCATCCCGAGCGCGGTGGTGGTCATCGCGGGTCTGCCGTCGTCGCGGTCCGGGACCGCGCCCCCGCGACGAGCTGGTCGGCGACCCGGGCGGTCAGCGCCATGATGGTCAACGCCGGGTTGGCGCTGCCCTGCGTCGGCAGCACCGAGCCGTCGGTGATGTAGAGGTTGGGTACGGCGAACGTGCGCTGCTCCCGGTCGACGACCCCGGACTTCTCGTCCGCGGCCATCCGGCAGCCTCCGACGAGGTGGGCGAAGCGCTCGATCGTGATGACCTCCTGCGCTCCGGCGGCGGTGTGGATCTCCTCCATCGTCGTACGGGCGGCGTCCATCAGCGCCCGGTCGTTCTGGCCGCGGGAGTAGCTGACGTTCGCCACCGGCAGGCCGTGCCGGTCGGTCTCGGCGGCGAGGGTGACCCGGTTCTCCGCTTGCGGCAGCAACTCGCACAACGCGCCGAGGTTGGCCCAGTGGATGTAGTCGCGCATGTACTCCCGCAGCGGCGCGCCCCAGTGGCCCTGCGCGCTGACGTGCTCGGCGAACGTGATCGGCAACGGCGACACGGTCTGGATCGAGTAGCCGCGTCGGTAGGGCTTGGTCCGGTCGGTCTCGTAGAACGCCTCCGTCGACACCTCGGGCGGCGGCGCCTTGTAGGCGCGGACCTCCTCGGCGTACCGGCCGGCGGTCTGCGGTGCGCCCTGCACCATCAGGTAGCGGCCGACCTGGTCGTGGTCGTTGCACAGCCCGTCCGGGAACCGGGCGCCGGCCGAGTTCAGCAGCAGCCGCGGCGTCTCGATGGAGTAGCCGGCCACCGCCACCATCCGGGCCCGCTGGAACCGCTCGCGACCGTCCCGGAAGTAGTGCACACCCGCGGCCCGGCCGTGCTCGTCGATGGAGATGCGGCTCACCATGGCGTCCGGGCGTACCTCCGCGCCGTGCGCCAACGCGTCCGGCACGTGCGTGATGAGCGACGAGGCCTTCGCGTTGACCTTGCAGCCCTGCAGGCAGAACCCCCGGTAGATGCAGTGCGGCCGGTTGCCGAACCGGCCGTTGCTGATCGCGACCGGGCCGACCCGCGCCTCGATGCCGAGCCGCTCGCAGCCCCTGACGAACACCAGCCCGTTGCCGCCGATCGGGTGCGCGGACTGCGGGTAGCGGTGCGGGTCGCCCCAGGGCCAGTCCTGTCCGGCGACCGGCAGCTCCTCCTCCAGCAGCTCGTAGTACGGCCGCAGGTCGGCGTAGGAGATCGGCCAGTCGGCACCGACGCCGTCGTTGGTGTAGGTCGCGAAGTCGGACGGGTGGAAGCGCGGCACGTAGCCGGCGAAGTGCACCATCGAGCCGCCGACACCGCGGCCGGAGTTGTTCGAGCCGAGCGGCACCGGATCGCTGCCCGAGATGACCCGTGGCTCGGTCCAGTAGATGTGGTGCGAGCCGGCTTCGTCGCTGACCCAGTCGGTGTCGGGGTCCCAGAACGGGCCCGCGTCGAGCGCCACGACGTTCCAGCCGGCTCGAGCGAGCCGCTGCAGCAGGACGCCACCGCCGGCGCCGCAGCCGACGATCACCATGTCGACCTCGTCGTGGTCGGCGAAGCGGCGCATGTCCGCGCGCAGCCGGTGGTTCACCCGGCGGCCGTCGTTGGGCAGCAGCCAGGCAGAGGCGTTGCGATCCCGGACGCCGCTCACCGACCGCCGCCGGCCCGCCGCCGCTGCTGCTCCTGCGCCGTGAGGACCGGGATCGGGTCACGCGGGTCGCGCTCCGAGGTCTCCCACGGCTCCCGCTTGTCCAGCCCGACGTTCTTGTAGCCGCGGGGGTACGCCGGACCGCCGAAGCCGATCTCGTTCCAGGCCCAGGGGTGGGAGTAGAACGCGGTGCAGGCGTAGCGGGTCCACAGGCTCCACACGTGCTTGGCCGGCAGCCCGTGCCAGCGCTCGCCGTCGGTCCGGTCCTGCACCGCCTGGATGAGCGCGGCCTGCTGCTCGCGGGTCAGCTCGCCGAACCGGCAGCCGTGCGCGTCGTTCGCGTCGTGCTCGAGGTGGGACAGCGTGGCGTGCCAGGCCTCCCGGTCCGCTGGCAGGTCGGCGTAGCGCCAACCATCGGTGTGATCGCCGTTGAGCCGCTCGTCGACCATGGCCAGGACCGGCACCTTCGGCTCGTCCCACTGGCCGAGCAGGTGGTCGAACAGCGCGCCGGCGGTCGCCTCCTCCGCGAGGCTGAAGAACCGCAGCGGCTCCGGCGGTCCGAGCCGGCGCAGCACCACCCCGGTCGTGATGTCATCCCAGGTGGGCACCTCCCGCAGCACGTCGAACCCGTCGAAGCGCCCCTGGCCCCCGGGCGTCGTCCCGGTCGCCGGCGGCCGGGACACCCGTCGCATCAGGCCTCCCGCCGCAGGATCGCGGCGAGCAGCCCCATCCCGCCGACCATGGTGACCAGCATCGGGGCGAACAGCGGCGGCCCCATCTCGGCGTTGTAGCGGGCCAGCCGCCAGCCGCCGGGTCGCTGGGCTATGCCGCGGACGTGGAAATAGGTGCCCTGCAACCCGTTCGCGACGATCGCGGCCGAGGCGACGGGCAGGGCTGTCTTGGCCAGCCGCCGGCTGAACACCCCGGCGACACCGGCCACCGCGCCGACCGGGCCCAGCACGACCGGCAGCCACATCATCTTGTTGCCGAAGCTGGCCCGGTCGTGCTCCATCCAGATGTCCGCGGCCGCCGCCAGCGCGCTGACCGCGGTCAGCCCGGACAGCGTGCGCTCGAAGCGGCCATGCTCGATGTTGCGGATCAGATGGTCGATTCCCTGCCGGGACTCGGCCGTCACGCTCTGGTGCCTGTGCTGACGCCGAATCCTCACGTGAGGCGCTCCTCTCCTGGGTCGGTCCGGGTGGAGGCGGCGGCTACGGGCAGGGCGCTCACGACCGGAGCTGCTCGAGCTTGTCCTTGACCAGGGTGGTGGCGATGGCCAGCTTGCTCGGCTGCCCGCGCAGGAACGCCTCGGCGAACTTCTTGGCCTGCTGATAGCTGACGGTCGGCGGCATCGGCGGCTCGTCCGGGTTGACGTTGCAGTCGACCAGTGCCGGGCCGGGATGCGCCAACGCCTCTTGCACGGCGGCCTCCAGATCCCCCGGCTTCTCGACCTTCGCGGCGAACCCGCCGCAGGACGCCGCCCACGGAGCGTAGTCCGCGAAGCTCTTGTGCCGGACGCCGAACTCCGGATACCCGAGCACCATCTGCTCCCACAGGATCTGCCCGTACTCGCCGTTGTTGTTGATGAACACCTTGACCGGTAATTCGTGGCGCGCGGCGGTGAGAAACTCCGCCATCAGCATCGCGAAGCCGCCGTCGCCGACGAACGCGCACACCTGCCGGCCCGGGTGCGCCCACTGCGCCGCCACCGCGTACGGCAGCCCCGGCGCCATCGTCGCGAGGTTGCCCGAGAGGTAGAACTCCCGGCCGCCGCGGATCGTCCAGTGCCGTGCGGCCCAGGTGGCGATGGTGCCCGAGTCGCAGGTGAGGATGGCGTCGTCGCTGGCATGGGCGTCGATGAGGTGCATGAAGTACTGCGGCGCTATCGGCTCACGGCCGGCGTCCTCGAGCGCGGCCATGTTCTCCCGCCAGGACCGCATCCCGTCCTGGCAGGAGCTCAGGAACGCCCGGTCGTCCTGCTGCCGGAGCAGCGGCAGCAGCGCGGCGAGCCCCTCCTTGCTGTCACCGACCATCGGCACCTCGGTGGGCAGCCGGTTCCCGGCGCGCGTCGGGTCGACCTCGATTTGCACCACCCGGACCGTCCCACCGGCGGGCAGGTGCTTGGTGTAGGGGAAGTTGGTGCCGACCATGAACAGCGTGTCGATCTCGCCCATCAGCTCCTCGGACGGCTTCGTGCCGAGCAACCCGATACCGCCGGTCGTGTACGGCGAGTCGTCGGGGACAGCGGCCTTGCCCGGCAGCGTCTTCACGATCGGCGCCGCCAGCCGCTCCGCCACCGCGAGCAGCTCGGCCCGGGCGTGTAGTGCACCGGCACCGGCGAGGATCGCTACCTTCGTGCCGGCGTTGAGGACGTCGGCGGCTCGACGTAGCTCCTCGTCCCGCGGACGGCCCGGCGCCGGCAGGTAGACCGGTGCCGTCTGCGGCGGGCGCGCCGGGGTGACGTGCTGCCAGGGGTCGGCGTCGGCGTCGGCGATCTGCAGGTCGTTCGGGAACGTGATGTGGCTGACCGTGCGTCGGCTCAGTGCATGGCGCACCGCCAGGTCGACCAGCGTCGTGACCGAGGTCGGGTTGGTCACCATCACGTCGTACTCGGCGACGTTCTCGTAGAGCTTCTCCAGGTGCACCTCCTGCTGATAGCCGGTGCCGAGCAGCGCGGTCTCCTGCATGCCAGTGATGGCCAGCACCGGCTGGTGGTCGAGCTTCGCGTCGTACAGGCCGTTCAGCAGGTGCACCCCGCCGGGGCCGGAGGTGGCGATGCAGACACCCAGCCGGCCGGTGCTCTTGGCGTAACCGGTGGCCATGAAGGCGGCCGCCTCCTCGTGGTGGACGAGGACGAAGCGAAGCCGGTCCTGGTGGCGCCGCAGCGCCTCGAACAGCCCGTTGATGCCGTCGCCGGGCAGGCCGAAGATCGTGTCCACCCCCCAGTCGATCAGGCGGGTGACGAGGGACTCGGCGGCGATGGCTTTCACGAGGCTCCTTAGTGAGTGCGCAATAGAACCGGTCGACAAAGGTGTCGCGCCAGTCAACCCAAGATCACGACACGGCCGGTCGCCGGCCGAAGAAGTTTCGCAGACTGTTCGCCCGCGCCACCCGGTGCGTCGGCGCCGCCCCGACCGCCGGCGTTCCGGCGGCGTCGGCCCCCGTGTGGATACACGCAGGGTGGTGTCAAGGGTACGCCGGGTCTACGCTGCGCCCGCACCGGGGGCAGGGTTCGGTTCCCGACCGCCGGAGGCCGGCGGAGTTGGCTCTCGGGCCGGCCCCTCGCCGGGGCCGGCTCACCATGACCGGACGGGGGAAGGGCCATGAAGCGCCTCGCAGCGTTGACAACGGTCTTGGCACTGGGCGGGCTCGGCGCGGTGGCGCCGGCGGCCGCCCAACCGTCGACCCGCAGCACGGCGGGCCAGGCGGTCAGCCCGGGCAAGATCAGGACGGACGGGTTGTCCTCGGGCGCGAAGGCCTGGTTCCTCGGACCGGACACGCAGTCCGGCCGCACCCGCGCGGGCACCTCCCGGGTGGCCTTCGGGAGCAACGTCGACGCCAACGACCCGCGCGCCGACCTCGCGGCCGGCCAGAGCGAGACGGCCATCGCGGCCTCCGGAGGCACGGTGCTCGCCGCGTGGAACGACGCGACCGGCTTCCTGGTGCAACCGGCCACGGACCGGCGTGCGTCGCTGACCGGTGTCGCCGTCTCCACCGACGGCGCCCACAGCTTCACCGACCTCCAGGGCCTGCCGAACAACCGACCGAACCAGCAGTGGTTCGGCGACCCGACCGCGGTGGCGATCGACAACCGGCACTTTGTCATAGGTAGCCTGTACCTGCCGTCGAACGGCTTTGACTGCGCTAACGGGCCCGCTCGGTTCCAGCTCGCCGTTTCGGTCGCAACCGTCGGCGCGGCAGGCGGTGCGACCTTCACCCGCCCGATCGTCACCGCGGACGGCGGTGACTTCTGCAAGCTGATCAATGGCGGAAAGCCACCGAGCAACCTCGCTTTCCTGGACAAGGAGTGGCTCGGTTACGACCCGGCCAGCCGAACGCTGGTCATGTCCTACACACGGTTCTTCTTCGGTTTCGGCGGCCAGAGCGGCCAGGGGCAGGTCGAGATCACCCGGGCGAAGGTGCCCGCCAACCCCAGCCAGCTGGCCAGCCGCAACTTCGGCGCCCCGATCACGGTCTGGCCGGAGGAGCCGCGGGTCGAGAACGAGGGCGCCTATGTCTCGGTGGCGCGTGGGGGCGACGCCTACGTCGCCTGGGAGCGGAACTGGATCACGAACCTGTTCAACGGCAATCCGTTCGTCTACGAGCATGTGGCGCTGGTACCGCGCGGGGCCTTTGCGCCCACCGTCGGTGGCCCGGCCTACCCGCGAATCGTCACGCTCGGCCAGGCCAACTCCAACGGTCTGGGCGGCGTACGGTCGCTCGACTCGGTCGCCATCAGCGGCTACAACCGCGGCCTCGGCAACGACTTCCCCCGCATCGCGGTAGACCAGCCCGCCGGCAAGGTCCTCGTCGCCTGGAACGATGCCACTCGACACCCGCTGGGGGATATCTACCTGCGCGCCCTCCCGATGAACCTGAATATCACCGGGCCGATCCGCAAGGTCAACGACGACAACTCCTACGCCCTGCATTTCCTGCCGGCGGTCAGCGTGCGGGGAGACGGTTCGGTCGCCACGTCGTGGTACGACCGGCGCATCGGCGGCGCCAACTCCACCCGGACGGACTACTTCGGCGAGATCAGCGCGCCGTCGTCCGGCAATGTCCCGGATTTCCGCATCACCACCGGAAGCACGGACTGGAACGCCACGTCGTCCCTGATCACCCCGAACTTCGGGGACTACACCGACAACGCATCCAGCGGCGCCGTGACCTACTACCTGTGGAGTGACGGCAGGCTGGGGGTGCCGCAGCCGTTCGCCGACCGCCGCCCGGCCGGCTAGCCCGTCCGGGTGCCGTAGAGGTGCTCGAGGGCCAGCTGGTCGAGCCGCTCGAACGCCATCCCGCGCCGGCCGGCCGCCTCCGGGTCGAACGCCTCCGCCCGCAGCGTGGCGATGTCCTCCCCGGCCGCCAGGCTC
>JBBSHH010000044.1:0-20165 GCA_038253225.1 Mycobacteriales bacterium
CTGCCCGGCGCTCCCGGTGATGCGGTGACGCTGCCGGCGCTGCTGGTCGTCGACGGTGGCGAGGTGACCAGCGACGCGGCGGCCCTGGCCGGCGTCACCGTCTCCGCCGAGGTGCTCGAGGCCGTCAAGGGTCCGAAGATCAGGATTCTCAAGTACAAGAACAAGACCGGTTACCGCAAGCGGATGGGGCACCGCCAGCAGCACACCCGCATCCGGGTGACCGGCATCGAGACCGGAAAGTAGACGACATGGCTCACAAGAAGGGCGCGTCCTCCAGCCGCAACGGCCGGGACTCCAACGCGCAGCGGCTCGGCGTGAAGCGGTTCGGCGGTCAGGTCGTCAACGCCGGCGAGATCATCGTCCGGCAGCGCGGCACGCACTTCCACCCCGGCGTCCTCGTCGGTCGCGGCAAGGACGACACGTTGTTCGCCCTGTCGGCGGGCGCCGTCGAGTTCGGCTCCCGGCGTGGCCGCCGGGTGGTCAACATCCTGCCGGTACCGGCGGCCACCGAGTCCGTCCCCGTCTAGCCCGCGCACCACCGAAGCACGTCGACCGGTTCAACACCGGGCGGGCCACGTCTGGCCCGCCCTTTTCCGTTCCCGCCGAGGAGGGAGCACGTCCATGGCGACGTTCGTCGACCAGGTCGTGCTGCACGTCGCGGCGGGCGACGGCGGGAACGGCTGCGCGTCGGTGCACCGGGAGAAGTTCAAGCCGCTCGGCGGCCCGGACGGCGGCAACGGCGGTCGCGGTGGGAGCGTGGAGCTCGTCGTCGATCCGGGTGTGACCACGCTGCTCGACTTCCACCGGCACCCGCACCGCCGGGCCACCTCGGGGCGGCCCGGTCAGGGCGCCCACCGGGACGGCGCCGAGGGAGGCGACCTCGTCCTGCCGGTTCCGGACGGCACCGTGGTGAAAGCCGCCGACGGCCGGGTGCTCGCCGACCTGGTCGGCGCCGGCACCCGGTACCTGCTCGCCGCCGGCGGCTCCGGTGGTCTCGGCAACGCGGCCCTGGCCAGCCCGCGCCGCAAGGCCCCCGGCTTCGCCCTGCTCGGGGAACCGGGGCCGGCGTACGACGTCGTGCTCGAGCTCAAGACGGTCGCGGACGTCGCGCTCGTCGGTTACCCCAACGCCGGCAAGTCCTCGCTCGTCGCGGCGCTGTCGGCGGCCAAGCCCAAGATCGCCGACTACCCGTTCACGACGCTGGTGCCCAACCTCGGGGTCGTCACCGCCGGCGAGACGGTCTTCACGGTCGCCGACGTGCCGGGGCTGATTCCGGGCGCCAGCGGCGGCCGGGGCCTGGGCCTCGAGTTCCTCCGCCACGTCGAGCGCTGCTCGGTGCTCGTGCACGTCGTCGACTGCGCCACGGAGGAGTCCGGCCGTGACCCGCTTACCGACATCGACACGATCGAGGCTGAGCTCGCGGCGTACGGCGGTCTCGCCGACCGGCCCCGGCTGGTGGTGCTGAACAAGGAGGACGTCCCCGCGGCCGGTGACCTCGCCGAGCTGGTCGGGCCGATGCTGGCCGAGCGGGGCCTGCCGGCGTACCGCGTGTCGGCGGCCACCCACGCCGGGCTGCGGGAGCTGGCGTTCGGGCTGGCCGAGGCGGTCGCCGCCCACCGCGCCGCCACCGCGCCGGCCGAGGCCACCCGGATCGTGCTGCATCCGCGCGCCGCCGGGGACGCCGGTTTCGCGGTCGAGCCGGTCGGCGGCGGCTTCGTGGTTCGCGGTGACAAGCCGGAGCGGTGGATCCGGCAGACCGACTTCAGCAACGACGAGGCGGTCGGTTACCTCGGCGACCGGCTGGCCCGCCTCGGGGTCGAGCAGGCGCTCGCCAAGGCCGGTGCCGAGCCCGGTGCGGAGGTGACGATCGGGGACGTCTCCTTCGATTGGGAGCCGGCCACGCTGGCCGGCATGACCACCCCCCTCGGGCACCGCGGCACCGACCTGCGGCTCGAGCCCGACAACCGGGTCCGCTCCGATGCCCGGCTGGCGGCCAAGCGAGCCCGACGGCGCCCGGCGGACGACGAGGGCTGAGGTGCGCCCGGAGGTCGCCGCGGCCCGCCGGGTGGTGGTCAAGGTGGGTTCCTCGTCGCTCACCAGTGCCGCCGGCGGCCTGGACCCCGAGCGGCTCGACGCACTCGTCGACGTCCTCGCGCAACGGCGGGCCGCCGGCGTCGAGGTCGTGCTGGTCTCCTCCGGCGCGATCGCGGCCGGCCTGGCGCCGCTCGGGCTGCGGCAGCGACCCCGCGACCTGGCCACCCAGCAGGCCGCCGCCAGCGTCGGGCAGGGGCTGCTGCTCGGTCGCTACGCCGCGTCGTTCGCCCGTTCGGGTGCCCCGGTCGGCCAGGTGCTGCTGACGGCCGACGACGTCGTCCGGCGCGCTCACTACCGCAACGCCCAGCGGACCCTGACGCGGCTGCTGGCTCTCGGGGTGGTGCCGGTCGTCAACGAGAACGACACGGTGGCGACCGAGGAGATCCGCTTCGGCGACAACGACCGGCTGGCGGCCCTGGTGGCGCACCTAGTCCGAGCCGACCTGCTGGTGCTGCTCTCCGACGTGGACGGTCTCTACGACGGGGACCCGCGCCGGCCCGGGGCCCGGCTGATCCCGGAGATCCGCGGCGAGGCCGACCTCGACGGCGTGGCGGTGCGCGGGCCGGGCGCCGCGCGGCTCGGTACCGGCGGAATGCTCACCAAGCTCGAGGCGGCCCGGATCGCCACCTCCGGCGGCCTGCCGGTCGTGCTCGCGGCCGCGGCGGCGGCCGCGGCGGCTCTCGCCGGCGCACCGGTCGGCACCCTGTTCCGGCCGACCGGCGACCGGGTCGCGACCCGGCTGATGTGGCTCGCGCACGCCAGCTCCCCGCGCGGTCGGCTACGGCTCGACCCGGGCGCGGTCACGGCGGTCGTCGCCCGCCGGCTCTCGCTGCTGCCCGCCGGGGTCGTCGCCGTCGACGGGGAATTCGCGGCCGGTGACGTTGTCGATCTGGTTGACGAAAACGGCCACGCGGTCGCGCGCGGACTGGTCAACTACGACTCCGGGGAACTGCCCGCCCTGCTCGGCCGGTCGACACGCGAGCTGGCGGCGGGGCTGGGCCCCGCGTACGAGCGTGAGGTCGTGCACCGCGACGACCTTGCGCTGCTGAGAGCAGAGCAGCGAGGGAGCGGCCCAGGTGGTGCTGGACGCCGGTGACGGGCGGCCGGAGACGGAGCTGTGGCACGTGACGCTGACCGTCGGCGGAGCCTCGCGGGAGCCGGAGAACGTGCGGGTGGCCCTCGAGCAGCTCGCCGCCGAGCGGCCGTTCCTGCTCTCCGGGCGGTACGGCCCGGACCGGGCCGAGATCCGCTACTGGGAGGAGGCGCGGGACTGCGCCGACGCGTGCGCGCTGGCCCTGCGGGTGTGGGGCGAGCACCGCAGCAGCGCCTCGCTGCCGCCGTGGCAGGTCCTGGGCCTGGAGGTGCTGGCCCGGCCGGTGCACCAGGAGCGCGCCGCCGGCCCCCCTGTGTCGCTGCCGCTGGTGGCGAGCGGGGTGCTCCGGCCCTACTGAACGCCGGCCCTACCGAGCGCCGGCCCTACCCGGCCCACCGCTGGCTACCCTGGTCCCGCGGGGCGCCGAGACCCCCGGAGGAGCGCGAGGCGGATGACAGAGCCCGACCCGGTCCTCGAGGTGGCCGCCCGGGCCCGGGCGGCGGCGCCGGCACTGGCCCAGCTGGACCGGGCCGAGAAGGACGCCGCGCTGCAGGCGATGGCCATCGCGCTGGAGACCGGGGTCGGTGACGTCCTCGACGCGAACGCGCGGGACGTGGAGCGGGCTCGGGCCGGCGGGATGTCGGCCGCGCTGGTGGACCGGCTGGCTCTCACCGAGGCGCGGGTGCAGGCGATGGCTGCCGGGCTGCGGCGGGTGGCCGCCCTACCCGACCCGGTCGGTGAGGTCGTTCGTGGGTCGCGGCTGCCCAACGGGCTGGAGCTGCGCCAGGTGCGGGTGCCGCTCGGCGTGGTCGGCATCATCTACGAAGCGCGCCCGAACGTAACCGTGGACGCGGCCGGCCTGTGCCTCAAGAGCGGCAACGCGGTGCTGCTGCGCGGGTCGTCCTCGGCGGCGGCGTCCAACGCGGCTCTGGTGGCGGTGCTCGCCGGCGCCGGCTCCGAGGCGGGCCTGCCGGTCGACGCGGTGCAGCTGGTACCGGGGGAGGACCACCAGTCGGTGAAGTCGCTGCTGCGGGCCCGCGGGCTCGTCGACGTGCTCATCCCGCGCGGCGGTGCCGCGCTGATCCGCGCGGTGGTCGAGGAGTCCACCGTGCCGGTCATCGAGACCGGGGTCGGCAACTGCCATGTGTACGTCGACGCGGCCGCGGATCTCGGGCAGGCGCTGGCGATCGTGCTGGACGCGAAGACCTCCCGGCCGAGCGTCTGCAACGCCGCGGAGACCCTGCTGGTCCATGCCGACGTGGCGGCCGAGTTCTTGCCGACCGTGCTGCAGGCACTGCGGGCCGCCGGGGTGACGGTGCACGGTGACCCGGCGGTGGCGACGTACGGCCCGGAGGTGCTGCCGGCCGGTCCCGACGACTGGGCCGCGGAGTACCTCTCGCTGGACCTGGCCGCGGCGGTCGTGCCGAGCCTCGACGCCGCGCTCGCGCACATCCGGGCCTGGGGGAGCGGCCACACCGAGGCGATCGTCACCGGCTCCCAGGGCGCGGCCCGCCGGTTCGTCGCCGGAGTCGACGCCGCCGCGGTGATGGTGAACGCCTCGACCCGCTTCACCGACGGCGAGGAGTTCGGCTTCGGCGCCGAGATCGGCATCTCGACCCAGAAGCTGCACGCCCGCGGCCCGCTGGGGCTGCCCGAGCTGACCTCGACGACGTACGTCGTGACCGGGGACGGTCACGTCCGCGGCTGACCGGGGGGCTCAGGCCGCCGACTCCGACGGCAGCTCGACCGCGGCGCCGAGCGCGCCGAGCTTGCCGAGGAAGTCCTCGTAGCCCCGGGAGATCAGCTCGATGCCGCGGACCGTCGAGGTGCCCTGGGCGGCCAGCGCCGCGATCAGGTAGGAGAACCCGCCCCGCAGGTCCGGGATGACCAGCTCGGTGGCCTGCAGCTTGGTCGGCCCGGAGATCACCGCCGAGTGCCGGAAGTTGCGCTGCCCGAACCGGCACGGCAGCCCCCCCAGGCACTCCCGGTAGAGCTGGATGGTGGCGCCCATCGCGACCAGGGTTTCGGTGAAGCCCAACCGGTTCTCGTACACGGTCTCGTGCAGGATCGACAGGCCGCTCGCCTGGGTGAGGGCCACGACGAGCGGCTGCTGCCAGTCGGTCATGAACCCGGGATGCACGTCGGTCTCCAGCGGCAGCGCCTGCAGGGGGCCGCCGGGATGCCAGAACCGGATCCCGTCGTCGTCCACGTCGAAGGCCCCGCCGACGGTGCGGAAGACGTTGAGGAACGTCATCATGTCGACCTGCCGGGCGCCCCGGACGTAGATGTCGCCGCCGGTCGCCAGCGCCGCGCACGCCCACGACGCCGACTCCAGCCGGTCCGGCAGGCTGCGGTGCACGTAACCCCGGAGCCGGTCCACGCCGGTGATCCGCAGCACCCGGTCGGTGTGCACGCTGATCACCGCCCCCATCTTCTGCAGGACCGCGATCAGGTCGACAATCTCCGGCTCGACCGCGGCGTTGCGCAGCTCGGTGACGCCCTCCGCGCGCACCGCGGTCAGCAGCACCTGCTCGGTGGCCCCGACGCTGGGATAGGGCAGCTCGACCTTGGTTCCGCGCAGCCGCTGGGGGGCGCGCAGGTAGAGCCCCTCCCGGCGCTTGTCCACGACCGCGCCGAACTGACGGAGCACCTCGAGGTGGAAGTCGATCGGTCGGTGCCCGATGCGGCAGCCGCCGAGGTCGGGGATGAACGCGTGGCCGAGCCGGTGCAGCAGCGGGCCGCAGAGCAGGATCGGGATCCGGCTCGAGCCGGCGTGCGCGTCGACGTCGGCGACCTCGGCTCGCTCCATCGACGACGGGTCCAGCACGAGCTCGCCGACCTCGGTTCCGGGCCGTACGTCGACCCCGTGCAGCTCGAGCAGCCCCTGCACGATGCCGACGTCGCTGATGTCCGGGATGTTGCGGAGCCGGCTGGGTTCGTCGCCGAGCAGCGCGGCCACCATCGCCTTGGGGACCAGGTTCTTGGCCCCCCGGACCCGGACCTCTCCGTGCAGCGCGGTGCCCCCGTGCACCAGCAGGACGTCGGGAGTCATTCGCCTCGGTCTTCGTCGCGGTGGTGTTGTCGGCCGCAGACGCTACGCGGTCGGTTGTCTCGCGCGCTGTGGGCACGCCGTTGCGCCGGGTCAGTAGCTGTCCGGGGAACCCTCGAGCCCCAGAAAGCCGGCGACCGCCGCGTAGTCGTCGTTGCCGTGCCCGGCAGCAGCCGCGGCGCGGGTCGCCGCCAGCGCCGCCGCCGTCGCCGGCAGCTCCTCGTGCGCGGCGTCCACCGCCAGCGCCAGGTCCTTCGCCAGCAGGTCGACCGAGAACGAGGTCGGGGAGTAGTCGCCGGCCTCGAGCATCGGTCTCTTCTGCCCCAGCGTCCAGCCGAACGGCCCGGCCGCCATCGCGTCCAGCAGCGTGCCCGGCTCGACTCCGAGGTCGCTGGCCAGCCGCAGCGCCTCCCCGACGCCGGTGATCGCCACGCCGATCGTGAGGTTCACGACGACCTTCAGCGCACTGGCCGCGCCGACCCCGCCCACCCGACGTACCCGCTCCGGCGCGCCCCAGGTGTGCAGCAGGGGCTCCGCCGCGGCGTAGTCGTTCGCCGACCCGGAGGCGACGACGGTCAGCGTGCCGTCGATCGCCGCCTGCACCGAGCCGAGGACCGGCGCGTCGAGGTAGCGCAGCCCGGCGCTGCGCAGCCGCCGGGCGTTCTCCCGGGCGGCGGCCGGACCGATCGTGCTGGCGTCGATGACCAGCAGACCCTCGCGAGCCCCGGCCACCACGCCGTCGGCGCCGAACAGCACCGCGGACACGGCCGGGGGATCGGCGAGCATCAGCACGACCGCCTCCGCGCCGCGGGCCGCCTCGGCCGGGGTCCGGGCCGCGACCGCGCCGACGGCGGTGAGCGCAGCGGTGCGGTCGGCGGAGCGGTTCCACACCCGCAGCCGGTGCCCCGCCGCCACCACGTGCCCGGCCATCGGCGTACCCATCCGACCGAGCCCCAGGAACGACACTTCCACGGTCCGCCAGCCTTCCAGCGTCAAGGCCTCCCGCCGAGACCGCGGCTGAGGTTAGCCGTGCGCACCCGACCGGAGTTGACGGCGGGCGCCGCTGCGGCCAGGGTCGTGGAGGACGGCGATATGGGCACAAACCGCGACCGACGGAGGCCGACGATGGCAGCACTCGGCGACGGCATCCGCCTGACGGTCGACGGCGACGGGTACGCCGAGATCCTCACCCCGGAGGCCCTGCAGTTCCTGGCCGGGCTGCAGCGCCGGTTCGGTCCCACGCGGGCGGAGCTGCTGGCTCGCCGGGTCGAGCGGCACACCGCGCTTGCCGCGGGGGACACGTTGGACTTTCGGCCCGACACCGAGTCGGTGCGCAGCGCCGACTGGCGGGTCGCCGAGCCGGCGCCCGGACTGGTCGACCGGCGGGTCGAGATCACCGGTCCGACCGAGCGCAAGATGCTCATCAACGCGCTGAACTCCGGCGCCCGGGTGTTCATGGCCGACTTCGAGGACTCCAACAGCCCCACCTGGGACAACCTCGTCGGCGGCCAGCGCAACCTCGTCGCCGCGATCGACCGCACCATCGACTTCACCAGTCCCGAAGGCAAGAGCTACGCCCTGGCGGAGCGGGTCGCGACGCTGGTGATCCGACCGCGCGGCTGGCATCTCCCCGAGAAGCACCTGCTGGTCGACGGCGAACCGGTCTCGGGCAGCCTGTTCGACTTCGGGCTCTACTTCTTCCACTGCGCGCAGCGCCAGCTCGACAGCGGCGCCGGCCCGTACTTCTACCTGCCGAAGCTGCAGAGCCACCTCGAGGCCCGGCTCTGGAACGACGTGTTCATCCACGCCCAGGACGCCCTCGCCATCCCGCGCGGGACGGTGCGGGCCACCGTGCTCGTCGAGACGATCCCGGCGGCGTTCGAGATGGACGAGATCCTCTACGAGCTGCGCGAGCACTCCGCCGGCATGAACGCCGGCCGGTGGGACTACATGTTCAGCCTGATCAAGGAGTTCCGGGAGCGTGGCGGGGCGATGATGCTGCCGGACCGGAACTCGGTGACGATGACCGTGCCGTTCATGCGGGCCTACACCGAGCTCCTGGTCCGGACCTGCCACCGACGAGGCGCGCACGCCATCGGCGGCATGGCGGCGTTCATCCCCAGCCGGCGCGACCCGGAGGTCAACGAGACGGCGCTGGCCAAGGTGCGGGCCGACAAGGAGCGCGAGGCTGGCGACGGGTTCGACGGCAGCTGGGTGGCCCACCCCGACCTGGTGCCGGTGGCCATGGAGGTCTTCGACCGGGTGCTCGGCGACCGGCCCAACCAGCTCGACCGCAGCCGGGAGGAGGTGCGGGTCAGCCCCGGCGAGCTGCTCGCGGTCGACCAGACGCCCGGCGAGGTCACCGAGGAGGGGCTGCGCAACGACGTCAGCGTCGGCCTGCAGTACCTCGAGGCATGGCTGCGCGGCTCCGGCGCGGTGGCGATCTTCAACCTGATGGAGGACGCCGCCACCGCGGAGATCGCCCGCTCGCAGATCTGGCAGTGGGTGCACAACGAGGCCACGCTGTCCGGCGGCGAGCCGGTCACCGCGGAGCTGGTCCGCCGGGTCGCGGACGAGGAGCTGGCGAAGCTGGACCCGCCGGAGGGCAACCGGTTCAAGGAGGCTCGTGAGCTGTTCGAGACGGTGGCGCTCGCCGACGACTTCGCCGAGTTCCTGACCCTGCCGGCCTACGACTACCTCGACTAGACCGGTGACCATCGACGTGGAGTCGCTCGCCACCCGGCTGCGGTCCGTGCTCGGGCCGGCGGGGGTGCTCACCGACCCGGCGCAGCTGCGCACCTACGAGTGCGACGGGCTGCTCGCGTTCCGGGTGACCCCCGCGGTCGTCGTGCTGCCCGAGACCGCGGCCGAGGTCGCCGACGTGGTGCGGGTCTGCTCCGACCTCGGCGTGCCCTACGTCGCCCGCGGGTCCGGCACGGGGCTGTCCGGCGGCGCGCTGCCGGTCGCCGACGGAGTGCTGATCGTGCTCAGCCGGCTCCGCCGGTTCCTCGACCTGGACATCGCCAACCAGCAGGCGGTGGTGGAGCCCGGGGTCATCAACCTCTGGGTGACCCGCGAGGCGGCGCCGTACGGCTACTACTACGCCCCTGACCCGTCCAGCCAGCAGGTGTGCTCGATCGGCGGCAACGTCGCGGAGAACTCCGGCGGCGCCCACTGCCTGAAGTACGGGTTCACCGCCAACCACGTCCTCGGGGCCGAGGTGGTGCTGCCCGACGGCGAGGTGGTGCACCTCGGCGGGGCGGCTCCGGACCACCCGGGGTACGACCTGCTCGGCGCGTTCGTCGGCTCCGAGGGCACGCTCGGGATCGCGACCAGCCTCCGGCTGCGGCTGGTCCGCCTGCCCGAGGCGGTGCAGACGATGCTGGCCGGGTTCCACACCGTCGAGGACGCCGCCGCCGCGACCAGCGACATCATCGGCGCCGGCGTCGTGCCGGCCGCGATCGAGATGATGGACGCGCTCGCGATCGAGGCGGCGGAGGCCGCGGTGCACTGCAACTACCCGGCCGGCGCCGGGGCGGTGCTGGTCATCGAGCTGGACGGGCCACGGCTGGAAGTGGAGCACCAGTTCGGCGAGGTGGAGCGGATCTGCGCCGCGCGATCCGCGTTCGAGACCCGGATCGCCGCGGACGACGCCGAGCGGGCGCTGATGTGGAAGGGCCGCAAGTCCGCGTTCGCCGCGGTCGGCCGGATCAGCCCCGACTACTTCGTGCAGGACGGGGTCATCCCGCGCACTTCGCTGACGGCGGTGCTCGCCGAGATCGGTCGGCTCGCCGACGAGCGTGGGCTGCGGGTCGCCAACGTCTTCCACGCGGGGGACGGCAACCTGCACCCGCTTGTCCTCTACGACGACGACGTCGCGGGCCAGGCCGCCGCCGCGGAGCAGGTCGCCGGTGACATCCTCGACGTCTGCATCCGCTACGGCGGCTCCATCACCGGCGAGCACGGCGTCGGACACGACAAGGCCAAGCACATGGCGCACCAGTTCAGCGCCGCCGACCTCGACACCATGCAGCTGCTGCGCTGCGCGTTCGACCCTCGCGGGCTGTCCAACCCCGGCAAGATCTTCCCGACCCCGCGCCTGTGCGGCGAGGCGCCGGGACCGCGCTCCGGGGTCCACCCGCTGCAGGCCGCCGGGCTGGCGGAGGTCTTCTGAGGATGACCGGCGCGCTGCTGGAGCTGCCGAACGCGGGGGTCGGGCTGCGTGCCGGCGGCCCGGCCGACGCCGTCGACGGGATCCAGCCGGCGTACGTCGCCCGCCCCGGCAGCGTGGCGGAGGTGGCGGCGGTGCTCCGGGCCACCGCGGCCGAAGGGCCGAGCATCGTCGCGCGCGGCGGCGGCACCAAGATCGGCTGGGGCGGCCCGCCGCGTTCGGCCGAGGTGCTGCTCGACCTCGCCGAGCTCACCGGCGTACTCGAGCACAACCCCGGCGACCTGGTCGTCCGCGCCGAGGCCGGGCTGCCGCTGGCCGCACTGCAGGATCGGCTGGCCGGCTCCGGGCAGCGGCTGGCGCTCGACCCGCCGGAGGCCGGCGCGACCCTCGGCGGGGTCGTCGCGACCGCCGCCAGCGGTCCGCGCCGGCTGCGCTACGGCACGCCGCGGGACCTGCTGATCGGCATCACGGTCGTGCTGGCCGACGGTTCGGTCGCGCACGCCGGCGGCAAGGTCGTCAAGAACGTCGCCGGCTACGACCTCGGCAAGCTTTTCGCCGGCTCGTTCGGCACCCTCGGCGTCGTCGTGGAGACCACCTGGCGCCTGCACCCGCTGCCGGCGACCGCCGGCGTCGTGCTGCTGCCCTTCGACGGCCCCGACGCCGGCGGGGCGCTGGTGGCGCGGATCGCCGGGTCCCAGCTGGTACCCGCCGCGGTGGAGCTCGACCTACCGGCGGCGACCGGCGGGTCGGGTCGGCTGGCGGTGCTGTTCGAGGGGGTCGGGCCGGCGGTGCGGGCGCAGGCCGACGCCGCCGCCGGGCTGCACCCGGAGGCCACCGTCGACGCCGAGCCGCCGGGCTGGTTCGGCGAGCGGCCCTGGGCCGACGGACGGGTGGGGCTGCAGGTCAGCCTCGCGCCGGCCGCCCTACCCACCCTGCTGCACGCCTTGGCCGGGGTGCAGCGGGAGTTCGGGCTGGCCGCCTCGGTGCGCGGGCGGGCGCTGACCGGCGCGCTCGAGGTGTCCTGGCCGGACACCGATGCGGTACCGGCCGGTCTCGACCGGTTGCGGCGCGAGCTGCTCGGCTGCGACGGCTCGGTGGTCGTGGCGGCGGCGCCGACCGCCCGCAAGCACACGCTGGACGTGTGGGGGCCGTCGGGGGACGCGATGGGCCTGATGCGCCGGGTGAAGGCGCAGTTCGACCCGGCCGGCCGGCTCAGTCCCGGACGTTTCGTCGGAGGGATCTGAGATGGCCGACCACGTCGACGACACGACCACCGTCGACGCCCCCGCGGGCGCGGCGGCGCAGAGTGCCGCACCGGCGCCGGCGGTCGCCAGCGCGCAGGCGGTCGGCGCGCGCCGACCGGAGGACCTGGCGGTCGGGCTGGTCCTCGGACCGTCCACCGCGGCCGCCACCGTCGGCGCCGACCGTCCGGCCGGCGCCGGCCCGGCCGGTACCGCCTTCGACGCGCACCGACCGCCCGACCGGGAGCTGCTCGACGACTGCGTGCACTGCGGCTTCTGCCTGCCCACCTGCCCGACGTACGTCCTGTGGGGCGAGGAGATGGACTCCCCGCGCGGCCGGATCCATCTGATGAGCCAGGGTGTCGGCGGCGCCCCGATGGACGCCACGATGGTGCGCCACATCGACCAGTGCCTCGGCTGCATGGCCTGCGTCACCGCGTGCCCGTCCGGCGTGCAGTACGACAAGCTCATCGAGGCCACCCGCGCGCAGGTGGAGCGCCGCTACGACCGCCCGGCGGCGGGCCGCGCCTACCGCCGCCTGATCTTCGCGCTGTTCCCCTACCCCCGCCGGCTGCGGGCCCTGCGCGGGCCGCTGCGGATCTATCAGCGGAGCCGGCTCGGCCCGCTGCTCGACCGGCTAGGCGTGCGCCGGCTGCTGCCCCCGACCCTGCGGGCGATGGAGGAACTGCTGCCCGACCTCGGGCCGGCCGAGCGGGTGCCGCCCCGCACGGCCGCGGTCGGCGTACGCCGGCGAACGGTCGGGATGCTGCTCGGCTGCGTGCAGCGCGAGTTTTTCCCCGGCGTGAACGCCGCGACCGTCCGGGTGCTGGCCGCCGAGGGCTGCGAGGTCCATGCGCCGGCCGGGCAGGGCTGCTGCGGGGCGCTGTCGATGCACAGCGGCCGCGAGGGGGAGGCGATCCGGTTCGCCCGCCGGACCATCGCGGCGTTCGCCGACGTCGACACGGTCGTCGTGAACGCCGCCGGTTGCGGCTCGTCGATGAAGGAGTACGGGCATCTGCTGCGCGACGACCCCGAGTGGGCGGGCCCGGCGGCCGCGTTCGCCGCCAAGGTGCGCGACGTCAGCGAGCTGCTCGACGAGCTCGAGCCGGTGGCGACCCGTCACCCGCTGCCGGTCACGGTGGCCTATCACGACGCCTGCCATCTGGCCCACGCGCAGGGCGTACGGGAACAGCCACGACGGCTACTACGGGGGATTCCCGGACTGCGGATCGCCGAGATCGCCGAGGGAGAGATCTGCTGCGGCTCGGCCGGCGTCTACAACCTGCTGCAGCCCGAGCCGGCTCGCGAGCTCGGTGACCGCAAGGCCGCCAACGTCGTCGCCACCGGCGCCGACGTGCTGGTGACCGCCAACCCCGGCTGCCTGCTGCAGGTGGCGGCCGGCCTGCACCGCTCCGGCCGCTCGATGCCGATGGCGCACACTGTCGAGGTTCTCGACGCCAGCCTTCGCGGCGTACCGCTGGGCACGCCGCCGCGCCACCCCGACCCGGTCGGGGCCTCCCCGTCCGTCGCCGACCGATCCTAAGGGGCCCCCATGCTCGTGCTCGCCGCCGGCTACCAGCAGGTCTACAACCCGGTCTCGCACTCGCTGGCGCTCAGCTCGATCTTCGCGGTGCTGCCGCTGCTGACGCTGTTCGTCCTGCTGGGGGTGCTGCGGATGCCGGCGCAGTGGGCGGCGCTGATCTCCCTCGCCGTGGCGATCGTCATCGCGGTGGTCGTCTACCCGATGCCGGTCGGGTCGGCGCTGGACAGCGCCCTGCTCGGTGCCGCGTTCGGGTTGTTCCCGATCATGTGGATCGTCGTCAACGCGATCTGGATCTACAACATGACCGTCGAGACCGGGCACTTCGACGTGCTGCGGCGCTCGTTCGCCCGGGTCAGCGCCGACCAGCGCATCCAGGCGATGATCATCGCGTTCTGCTTCGGGGCGCTGATGGAGGCGCTGGCCGGCTTCGGCACGCCGGTGGCGATCAGCTCGGTGATGCTCATCGCGCTGGGCTTCCGGCCGCTCAAGGCGGCCACGGTCGCGCTGGTGGCGAACACGGCGCCGGTCGCCTTCGGCGCGCTGGCGGTGCCGATCACCACTCTGAGCAAGGTGAGCGGGCTCTCGGTGGACCACCTGGGGTCGATGGTGGGCCGGCAGACGCCGGTCCTCGCGGTGTTCGTGCCGCTCGCGCTGGTCGCGATCGTGGACGGCCGGCGCGGCCTCCGGCAGACCTGGCCGGTCGCACTGGTCTGTGGCGCGGCCTTCGCCATCGCCCAGTATGTCTGCTCCAACTTCGTCTCGGTGCCGCTCACCGACATCGTCGCGGCGCTGGTCTCGGCGCTGGCGGTCGTCGGTTTCCTCCGCGTGTGGCAACCGGCGGAGGCCTACGCGGAGGTCGCGGAGGCGGCGCCGGCCGGCGCCGGCCGTCGATCGAGCCGCACCGCCACCAGCGGCGCCGGGGGAGCCGGCGACCAGCCGGAGACCGGGTTCGCCGACCGGCTCGGTGGCGTCGAGGCGCGGACCACCGACGCCGGCGTGGTGGACAGCCCCCGAGACGTCGGCCGGGCGTACGCGCCGTACCTCATCATCATCGCGGTCTTCGTGCTGGCGCAGCTGCCGGGGGTGAAGGGCACCCCGCCGACGGCACCCGGCACGAGCGGCACCGGGCTCGAGGCCGCCACCCGGCTGTTCAGCTGGCCCGGCCTCGACCTCATCAACGCCAAGGGCAAGCCACTGAGCCTGGTGGTGTTCAAGCTGAACATCCTCTCGGCCGCCGGCACGCTGCTGCTGATCGCGGGTGTGCTGACGATGCTCGTGCTGCGGGTCGGGCTCGGCCGGGCGCTGCAGGCCTACGTCGCCACGCTGGACCAGCTGAAGTGGGCGATCGTCACGGTCGCCTCGGTGCTGGCGCTCGCCTTTGTCATGAACGCCTCCGGTCAGACCAACACCCTCGGACTGTGGATGGCCGGCGCCGGTGGCGTGTTCGCGTTCATCTCCCCGATCCTCGGCTGGCTCGGGGTCGCGGTGACCGGATCGGACACCTCGTCGAACTCGCTGTTCGGCGCGCTGCAGGTGACCGCTGCCGGCCAGTCGGGACTGTCCCCGACGCTGCTCGCGGCGGCGAACAGCTCGGGCGGTGTGCTCGGCAAGATGGTCTCACCACAGAACCTCGCCATTGCGGCCAGCGCGGTCGGCCTGGCCGGCCGTGAGGGCGAGCTGTTCCGGCGGGTGCTGCTGTGGAGCCTCGGCTTCCTGCTGTTCATGTGCGTGCTGGTCTACCTGCAGTCGACCTCGGTGCTGTCCTGGATGGTGGTCTGAGCCCGGCCGTCAGATCCGCACCAGTACGTCGGTCAGCGGCCGGCGCTGCAGGTCCGGCACCACCGCTCCCGCCGCCGGATACCCGACCGGGACCACCAGCGCCGGCCGCTCGTTGCGCGGCCGACCCAGCAGCTCGGTGAGGAAACCCATCGGGCTCGGTGTGTGGGTCAGGGTCGCCAGCCCGGCGAGGTGCAGCGAGGCGAGCAGCAGCCCGCAGGCGATGCCGACCGACTCCTTGACGTAGTAGTGCTTGGACCTGGTGCCGTCCGGGTCGAGCGTGTAGGCCTGCTCGAACACGACGATGACGTACGGCGCGTCGGTGAGGTGCGGCTTGTGCCAGTCGGTGCCGAGCCGCCGCAGCGCCGCGAGCCACTCGACTCCGAGCCGGCCGTCGTAGGAGCGTCGCTCCTCCTCCTCGGCCGCGGCGCGCATCCGGGTCCGGACGTCGACGTCGGTGACCACGACGAACGTCCACGGCTGCTGATGCGCACCCGAGGGTGCCGACGCCGCGGTGGCCACCGCGTTCTCGATCAGCTCGAACGGCACCGGCTCCGGTGAGAACTGCCGAACCGTACGCCGGCGGCCCATCGCCGTTCGGAACTCCCGCGACGCCCGCAGGGCCGTCTCCGGCGGCAGCCGGTCGAACGTGAGTGGGACGGGTCGGTAGTCGTCGTCGCGCGGCATGACCTCAGTCTGCGCGAACCGGTCCCGGCGGCGGCCGCGACCGCCGGGTAGCCTCCGCTCCCGTGTGGGACCCCGCCGCCGAGTCCATGTCGGTCGACGAACGCGCCGCGCTGCAGACCGGGCGGCTGCGCGGCCTGCTCGACCGGCTGCTCGCCCTCGACGGCGTGCAGGGCCGCCGACTTCGCGCGGCGGGCGTCACCGCCGGCGAGGAGGTGGGTCTGGGCGACCTCGGTCGACTGCCCACCACCGCCAAGACCGACCTGTGGGACGCCTACCCGCTCGGGATGCTCGCCGTTGCCCGCGCCGACGTCGTGGCCGTCCACGGCTCCAGCGGGACCGGCGGCCGGCCCACCCTGGTCGGGTACACCCGCGGCGACCTCGACCTCTGGGCGCAGATGTGCGCCCGGTCGCTGGGCTGCGCCGGCGCCACCGCGGCCAGCACCGTGCACAACGCCTACGGTTACGGGTTGTTCACCGGCGGGCTCGGAATCCATCAGGGCGCGGTCCGGATGGGCGCCACCGTCGTGCCGCTCTCCGGCGGGATGACCGAACGGCAGGTGCGGCTGCTCCGCGACCTGCAGCCCGATGTGCTGACCTGCGCCCCGTCCTACGCCGTCACGCTCGGCGAGGCGGTCGCCGCCGCCGGCCTGGGGCCGGGGGACCTCGCGCTGCGGGCCGGCATCTTCGGAGCCGAGCCGTGGAGCGAGGGCCTGCGGACCCGGATCGAGGGCCTGCTCGGGATCCGCGCGCTCGACATCTACGGGCTCTCCGAGGTCATCGGGCCGGGGGTGGCGACCGAGTGCCTGGAGGCCCAGGACGGGCTGCACGTCAACGAGGACCACTTCCTCGTCGAGGTGATCGACCCGGACACCGAGACGCCGGTGCCGGACGGCACCCCGGGGGAGCTGACGTTCACCACCCCCACCAAGCAGGCGCTGCCGCTGCTGCGCTACCGCACCGGCGACGTCGCCGCACTGCGTCGCGACCCATGCGGCTGCGGGCGCACGCTGGTGCGAATGAGCAAGGTGCTCGGCCGACGCGACGACATGCTCGTCGTCCGGGGGGTGAACGTGTACCCGAGCGAGGTGGAGGCGGTGGTGCTGGCCGCTCCCGGCCTCGCGCCGCACTACCTGATCGTCGTGGACCGGCGCACCCCGGTGGTCCGGTTGCTGGTCGGCTGCGAACCCACGGCCGGAGCGGTGGTGGCGGCCTCGGCGGTCGAGCAGGCGCTGCTCGAGCGGCTCGGGCTGCGCGCGGTCGTGCGGGTGCTGCCGCCGGGCATGCTGCCGCGGCCGGCGGTCGGCAAGGTGGTTCGGGTGGTCTCCTGGACCGGCGGTCCGCCGCCGGTGCCGGGGCTCGACACCGAGCCGGCGACGTGATCGGGCGGGAGACCGCCGAGCCGGTGGCCGTGACCGACAGCCCACTGCGGCTCGGCGTCATGGGCGGCACGTTCGACCCGATCCACCACGGTCACCTGGTCGCGGCGAGCGAGGTCGCCGAACGATTCGAGCTCGACGAGGTGGTGTTCGTCCCGACCGGTCAGCCCTGGCAGAAGTCCGACCGACCGGTCTCGGCCGCCGAGGACAGATACCTGATGACGGTCATCGCGACCGCCGCGAACCCTCGGTTCTCGGTGAGCCGCATCGACGTGGACCGGCCGGGCCCGACGTACACCATCGACACCCTGCGCGACCTGCGGCGCCGCTACGGCGAGCTGACCGAGCTGTTCTTCATCACCGGTGCGGACGCGCTGGCGCAGATCCTGGGCTGGCGCTCCGCCGAGGAGTTGTTCGCGATGGCGCATTTCGTCGGCGTCACCCGGCCGGGGCACAGCCTCTCCGATGCGGGCTTCCCGGCCGGGGCGGTGAGCCTGGTCGAGGTGCCCGCGCTGGCGATCTCCTCGACCGACTGCCGGGACCGGGTCGGCGCCGGCCACCCGGTCTGGTACCTGGTGCCGGACGGGGTCGTGCAGTACATCTCCAAGCGGCAGCTCTACCGCGGCGGGAACGCCGGACCGGCGCGGCCGTGAGAGGCTGGGACGTCCGTTCGCCGTCCAGAAGAGCCGCCTATGCCCGCTTCGCCCCGCTCTCTCGAGCTCGCCGTCGCCGCCGCCGAGGCGGCCGCTGACAAGCTCGCCAGCGACATCCTCGTCCTGGACGTGAGCGAGCAGCTCGTGATCACCGACTGCTTCGTGCTCGCCTCGGCCCCGAACGACCGCCAGGTCCGGTCCATCGTCGACGAGGTCGAGGAGCGTCTGCGCCGGCACGGAGCCAAGCCGGTCCGGCGGGAGGGTGAGCGGGAGAACCGCTGGGTGCTGCTCGACTTCATCGACATCGTCGTCCACGTCCAGCACAGCGAGGAGCGGGTGTTCTACTCCCTCGAGCGGCTCTGGAAGGACTGCCCGGTGGTGCCGCTGCCGGAGTCGGTCACCGGCCTGCGCCGGGTGGCGGCCGACTCCTGACCGACACCGACCGCCGGGTGGTGCTCTGGCGGCACGGCCGCACCGAGTGGAACGCCCGGGGCCGGTTCCAGGGCCAGCTCGACCCGCCGCTGGACGCCACCGGGCGGGCTCAGACCCAGGTCGCCGCCGCGGTGCTCTCGACCCTGCGGCTGGCGGCGCTCGTCAGCTCCGACCAGCAGCGGGCGCTCGACACCGCTGCCACGCTCGGCGTCCGCATCGGCCTGCCACCGCGGCCGGATCCGCGGCTGCGCGAGATCGGTCTTGGCTGCTGGCAGGGCCTCACCCGCGAGCAGGCCCGGGAGCGCTTCCCGGCCGAGTACGCCGCCTGGGCCGGCGGCGCCGACGTACGGCGGGGGGGCGGCGAGACCTATGCGGAGGTGGGCGTGCGGGCGGTGGCCGCGGTGCGGGCAGCGCTGGCGGCGGTGCCGGCCGGATCGACGCTGGTCTGCGTCACCCACGGGGGCACCGCCCGAGCCGCGATCGGCACGCTGCTGGAGCTGGCGCCGGCGAGTTGGTGGCGGCTGGCGCCGCTGGGCAACGCCCGTTGGTCGGTGCTGGTCGAGACCGGCCGGGGATGGCGGCTGGAGGAGCACAACGCCGGCACCGTGCCGGAGCGGACGCAGGGGGACGACACCCGTTGACCCGGGTCTCCTCGCCGGTCGGCCGCGGTGTCACACCTGCCGCCGCCGCCCGGTAGACTCGTCGGCACCGAGGGGGTATAGCTCAGCTGGTAGAGCACTTGCTCGGCAGGCAAGGGGTCAGGGGTTCGAATCCCCTTACCTCCACTCGGACCGGCGTAGCTCGGAGCGGGTGTCGGCGATCACCGCCGACACCCGCTATCGATGCCGGGGTGGGCGCTGGCACCTGACCCGATGCACCCTGTTACGTCCTCGCGGCGGGGCTGACCGGCTCGGTCGGCACCGGTGCGGGCGCGGGGCCCAATGCCGCCTGTTCGACTTCGAGCAGCTGCTCGCCGCGGCGTTCGCGGTCATAGGCCGGCCGACCGCCGCGGAGCCCGAACAGGCGCTTCGAGAACAGCAGGTAGACCACCGCGACCACGTTGATCACAAATGCGCCGCCGCGGGTCGCGGTGATGCCCTTGAGCAGCTCGCGGACCTCCAACGGCAGGAACGCCGCGGTGGCGATGACGGCGAAGTACTCCCCCCAGCGGGTGAGCAGCCACAGTCCGACCGCCTCGATTGCCTCGATGCCGGCGTACCCGGCGAGCAGGACCGCGACCAGGGTCAGCCGGGAGGGCTTGGTGGCCAACGCGTGCTGCAGCTCGCGGACCAGGGCGAGCTGGTCGACGTGGATGCCGCTGGCCCGAAACGCCGGGAGATCACGGTCCAGCGCCGCCTGAAGCGACCCTTGGGCGGCGCGGAAGCGCAGCACACCGTACACGGCCAGGGCGAGCAGCACGGCGCGCAGCAGCCGCTCGACCGCGAGCGCCCGCAGGATGGTGGCCTGGCGCAGCGCCTTGCCGCGCAGCACCAGCGGAGCGTTCTCCGCCGGCCCGTGAGCATGCGGTGCGCCCGGCACGAAGTCGCCGCACCGCAGGCACCGCCAGGTCTGTCCCGCCGCGCTGCTGCCGCGCAGCCGGGCGGCGAGGTCTGTCTCGTCGGGGGCGTAGGTCGCGTGACCGTGCCGAGCGCAGGCCCGCAGTTCCCAGCGGTTCGCCGGTCTGGTCGGGCGCTTGATCCTGATCATCGGTTCCTTCTCCGGGGCAGGGGCGACGGACACCGCCGTCGCCCGGCCGACAAGGCGCCCGGCGACGGCGCTCGCAGCGCCCATTCTGACAAGTGCGCTCGTGGGCGTCCCGGGCCGCGTCCGGCGGTGCCAGGCGAAGCCCGCGGTCACGACCGCCTCAAGGCGCCGCTCGCGGGATACTCCGCCACATGGACGCGCTCCCGAGCGGGACCGTGACGATGCTCTTCAGCGACATCGAAGGGTCTACGACCCTGCTGAGCCGCCTCGGCGATCGGTACGGCGAGGCGCTGTCGGCGCAGCGGTCACTGCTCCGCGAGGCGTTCGCGCGCTACGGCGGTTGGGA
>JBBSHH010000045.1:0-20054 GCA_038253225.1 Mycobacteriales bacterium
AGGGGCGAAGGAGGTGCCGCCATGACGACACCGAAGGACGACGCCGGCGTACCCGGTCCGGAGCAGGACGCCGAGGACACCTCGCTGGCCAACCAGCTGCTGGGGACGACGGCGGGCGCCGGCCCCGAGTCGGAGGACCCGCCCGGCGGTGGTGAGCTCAACAAGGACCAGGCCGGCTGAGCCGCCCGACCGGCTGACCCCCCGGCCCCGGCCCCGGGGGGGTCAGCCGGTCCGGAACACCGTGAGCTTGGGCTGGGCGTAGGTCCGGCCGCCGCTGACGACGTACTTGAAGGCGCCACCGGCCCAGAGGTCCCCGTTGCCGGCCACCCACAGCGACCAGACGCCGTAGTAGTACGGCGCGAAGGTCGGGGTCAGCGCCGGCGACCAGGTCGAGTCCACGACCGGTGCCCCGTTCGACACGCTCGTGTAGGAGACGGCGGCGATGTGGGTGCGGGTGACGTCGTTGGTGGCGTTGCCGTCGTAGCAGTACTGCACGCAGACGAAGTGGCCGCCGAGGTAGACGTTGGTGCCGGAGATCGCGACGGCCTGGACGTCGCCGTCCGGGGAGAACGTCCACGCCCGGGCGCCGGTCAGGCTGAACCGGTACGCCCGGTTCCAGTGCCCGGCCTGCCCGAGCAGCACCCCGGCCGGCCGGGTGCCGCCGGCCGAGTCCACCGGCAGCACCTGGTCGCCGGCCTGCAGGGGGTCGTTCGGGGACTGGTCGACGACCGGGGTGAACGTCGGGTCGACCGCGCCGGTAGAGGGGTCGACGGCGGCGAGCGAGGCGTGCGGGTCCCCGCCGACCGTGTCGAAGTGTCCCGCCAGGTACAGCCGCGGCGTCACCCCGTCGGCGCCGAGGCCGAAGGCCAGGCTGCGCACGTCGGTCTTGGTGTCGTAGGCCACCGGGCTGGCCAGGAACGTCGGGTCGACGGTGGCGGTGACCGGGTCGAGGGCCGCGACCCGCTTGCGGGGCTTGTTCTGGACCGAGGCGAAGCTGCCGCCGATGTAGACCTTGCCGCCGGCCGGCCACACCGCGCCAGCCGGCAGCAGCGGCAGGATCGTCCGGACCGTGTTGGGCACCGCCGCCGGGAACGGCTGGACCGCGCCGGTGGCGGGGTCCAGCGCCACCAGCCGGGCGGTGCCGGCCACCCCATCGACGCCGCTGAACGAGCCGCCGATGTAGAGGCTCGAGCCGTCCGGCGCCGCCGCGAGCGCGTACGCCGTCCCGTCGATCGTGTGCGCGGCGAACCCGGTCACCGGCTGACCCGACGCCTCGTCGAGCGCGGCGACGTTCTGGTAGGGCAGCGTCGCGCCGGTGCTCGGGTTGACCAGCGCGGTGAACGCCCCGGCGAGGTAGACCGTCGAGCCGATCGTCACGACGCTGCGCACCTCGCCGCAGTTCTCGGCCGGCTGGCTCGGGCAGCTCGCGTAGACACCCCAGGCGCCGCCGGGCACCGCGGAGACCGGGGCCGGCCCGGCCGTCGGCCCGGACGCGCCCGCGACCGTGGCCGCGCGTGCCGGCAACGTCAGCGCGGCCACCAGGCTCGCCGCCATCCCGGCGCCGAGCACCAACCGGCGTACCTGCACGATCGCTCCCTTACCTCGGTGGTCCTTACTCAGTGTGACCGTCGAGCGGCGCGACCGCTGGGCAACGCGGCGGCCCATGATCGGCCGAACGGGTGAAACCCGGCGACCCGCGGACCGCAGGCCCCGCTGCCGGCCGGGCGGCCGCGCCTACCTCCGCCGCGGGGGGGGCGGCGATACAGTGCGGCGCACCCCGGTCCGGAGGAGCTCGACCAGTGAAACGTCATGAGTTCCTGCGCGGCGTCCATACGGCCTGCCAACCCCGGTCCTACCTCGAGATCGGCATCAACGACGGCCGCAGCTTGGCGCTCTCGCGCACCCGCAGCATCGGCGTCGATCCGGCCTTCAAGATCACTTCGGAGCTGCACTGCGACCTGCAGCTGGTCAAGGCGACCAGCGATGACTTCTTCGCCGGGCCGGAGCCCGTCCGGCACTTCCAGGACGGCGTGGTTGACCTGGCCTTCATCGACGGGCTGCACATCCTGGAGTTCGCGCTGCGCGACTTCATCAACATCGAGCGGCAATGTGGCTGGACCAGCGTGGTCGTCTTCGACGACATGCTGCCGCGTTCGGTCGACGAGGCCGCGCGGGACCGGCACACGACCGCCTGGACCGGCGACGTGTTCAAGATCGCCCAGGTGCTGGACCGGTACCGCCCCGACCTCACCTGCATCGCGCTCGACACGGAGCCGACCGGCATGCTGCTAGTGCTCGGAGCCGATCCCACGAGCACCGCGCTCCCCGACCGGTACGACGACATCATCGCCGAGTTCGTCCGCGACGACCCGCAGGAGGTGCCCAAGGAGGTGCTCCGGCGCAGCGCCGCCGCCGATCCCCAGCGGGTCCTCGACGGCGGGTTCTGGCCGGAGCTGATCGCTGCGCGCGACGGCGGCATCCCGCGCGACGCCGGCTACCCGGCGCTGGTCGAGGCGGTCGCTGCGGTGCGCCCGGACCGGGAAGGCCAGCGGCGGCGGTCCGGTGGTGCGGCCCACCCGGGCCGGTTTTGGCGGCTCGGCGCCCGACGCTGAGGGCAGCGCCCGACCGGCCGAGGACGGCGCCCGACTCAAGGTCAGCGTGGTCGTGCCGGTCTACAACCCGGGGGCCCACATCGACCCGCTGCTCGACTCGCTGGCCGCGCAGAGCCTGCCGGCGGCGGAGTTCGAGGCGATCTTCGTCGACGACGGGTCGACCGACGACACCCCGGCGCGCCTCGACCGCCTCGCCGCCGACCGGCCCAATGTCCGGGTGATCCACCAGCAGAACTCCGGCTGGCCCGGCCAGCCGCGCAACGTCGGCATCGAGGCCGCCCGCGGGGAGTACGTGTTCTTCTCCGACAACGACGACTGGTTCGGCGCCGAGGCGCTGGAGCGGCTGTACGCGATGGCGCAGCGGACCGGGGCCGACGTGGTCATCGGCAAGATGGCCGGCCACAACCGCGGCGTACCGCGGGAGCTGTTCCGGCGTACGGTCGAGCGGGCCACCCTGGCCGACACCCCGCTGATCGACAGCCTCACCCCGCACAAGCTGTTCCGCCGGGCGTTCCTCGACACCGCCGGGCTGCGGTTCCCGGAGGGCAAGCGCCGGCTCGAGGACCACGTCTTCGTGGTCCGGGCGTACTTCGCGGCCGACCGGATCGCGGTGCTCTCCGACTACGTCTGCTACCACCACATCGGCCGGTCGGACGCCTCCAACGCCGGCTTCACCGACATCCACCCGCCCAGCTACTACGGCTACGTGCGGGAGACCCTCGACGTCATCGAGGCGAACACCGCGCCGGGCGCACTGCGGGACCGGCTGCTGCGCCGCTTCCTCCGCCAGGAGATGCTCGGCCGCCTCGACGGCCGGCGGGTGCTGACCTACGACGCCGACTACCGGATGTCGCTGTTCACCGAGGTGCAGCGGCTGGCGCGGGAGCGCTTCCCGGAGACCGTCGACGCGGGGCTGCCGGGCCGCCAGCGGCTGCTGGCCCGGGTGGTGCGCACCGGTGGCCTCGAGGACGTGCTGCGGCTGGCGGCCTGGTCGGCCGACGTGCGCGCCCGCCCGCGGCTGACCGGGTTGCGCTGGACCGACGGGGTGCTCGAGGTCGACTGGCAGGCCCGGCTCGGCCGCGACGGGGGCGGGCTGCTCCGTCGCGACGGCGACCGACTGCTGCTGGCGCCGCCGACCGCCGCCGCAGTCGGCGACGACGTCCTCGACGTCACCGCCGACCTACGTCGGGTCCGCGCCGACCTGGTCGCGCGGCTCCGCGACGGTGGTGACGACGTGCTGCTGACGACGTCGGCGCTGACCACCGACGCGGACGGGGGCGCGTTGCTGGTCACCGGCACCAGCCGGCTCGACCCGACCTCGGCCGGCTCCGGGGCTGCGCTGGCGCCCGGGGTGTGGGACATCTCGGTCCGGCTGGCCGGCTTCGGCTGGTCCTCCGACGTCCGGATCGGGGCCGAGCGGACGCCGGCCGCCGAGGCCGGTTGCCGGCCGGCGTTCGTCGGCGACCCGGCCCGGCTGGTGCTGCCGTACTGGACCGTCCCGCACGGCAACCTCAGCGTCGACCTGGACGGGGCGGTGAAGTCGCCGGCGAAGGTGCTCACGCCGGCGCGCGGTCGAGCCAGCCTGAGCGGGCGGGCAGTGGAGCTGGCGCTGGAGTTGCCGGTGCGCAGCTCCCGACCGGCGGCCGGCCGGCTGCAGCTGCGGCACCGACCCACCGGGGGACGGGTGGACGTGGCGGCCCGGCTGGAGCCGGACGGCGGCCGTACGACGGTGCGCTCGGATCCGGTGGCGCTGGGCGCCCCGGGCCGGCCGCCGACCGGCGGCGAGCTGGCCCTCGGTCGATGGGAGCTGCTGCTCGTGCTGCCCGCCGCCACCGCGCCGGTGCCGCTGCGCCTCGATCTGGTCGTCCCGCAGCGGGGGGCGCCGGTGCTGCGCGACGCGCCGCCGCGGTCACCGGCCGGCCGGGACGGTCACGCCCGCGCCGGCTCGCCCGGCCGCTCCTGGGTGCTTCGCCTGCGGCGGCGGCTGCGGCGCCGGGCCGGCCGGTTGGCCCGCGAGCTCGGGCTGCGTCGGGCGTTGCGCCGGTGACCGGGTCGGCTCGGCACGGCCGGTCGTGTCCTAGTCTGGCCGAATGACGAGCCTGCTCGGCCGCCGACCCCAGAGCGACTTCCTGGGCGAGGTGCACGTCTTCGAGCCGCACGTCATCGGGCTGCCACGGCTCGGGCCCTACGCCCGGGAGCTGTGGCGGCGGCGGCAGTTCGCCCTCGAGCTCTCCCGCAGCAACCTCCGGGCGCAGCACTACAACACCGCGTTGGGCCAGCTGTGGATGGTGCTCAACCCGCTGCTGCTCGGGCTGGTCTACTTCCTGCTCGTCGACATCCTGGGCCGCAAGGGCAACCACGACGCCGGCTTCCTGACCCACCTGCTCGGCAACCTGTTCGCGTTCTACCTGATCAGCAATGCGATCACCGACGGGGCGAGCTCGGTCACCAACGGCGGGAAGCTGATCCTCAACACCGCGTTCCCCCGGCTGCTGCTGCCGCTGTCCTCGGTGCTCACCGGCGTCATGCGGTTCCTGCCGACCATGCTCGTCTACGCGGTGTTCCGGCTCAGCTCGGGGTTCCCGACCAGCCCCAGCCTGCTGCTCGCCGTACCGATCTTCGCGCTGATCGTGATCTTCGCGACCGGGATGTCGATGATCTTCGCGACGCTGCAGGTGTACTTCCGGGACGTGAAGAGCTTCCTGCCGTACTTCGTGCGGATCTGGCTCTACCTCTCGCCGGTGCTGTACTACGCCTCCGAGGTGCCGCACAAGCTCCGTCCGATCATCCGGCTCAACCCGCTCTACCACCTGCTCGGCGCGTGGGGCGACGTCCTCGACGGCGGAGCACTGCCGACCATGAAGACCCTGGCCTACGGCACCGTGTGGGCCTTCGGCGCGTTGATCGTCGGGAGCCTGTTCTTCATCTCCCGGGAGCGTGAGTTCGCTGTCCGGCTCTGAGGCGCTCGCCGTCCGGGTGGAGAACCTCGCGGTCACCTACCGGGCGTCCTACGACAAGCGGCCGACGCTGCGCACCACCCTGGTCCGGCTCGGCCGCCGGCAGCGGATCGTCCGCGAGATCCACGCGCTCAACGGCGTGACGTTCGACGTGGAGCACGGCACCGTGCTCGGCATCGTCGGGGCGAACGGGGCCGGGAAGTCCACGCTGGTGCGCACGATCGCGGGCATCTTGCCGCCGACCGAGGGGCGGGTGGAGGTGCGCGGCCGGGTCAGCACCTTGCTCGCGCTCGGCGTCGGGTTCAACCGGGAGATCTCCGGACGGGAGAACGTCGTGCTCGGCGGCCTCGCCGCCGGGCTGTCGCGCTCTCAGCTCGCGGCGAAGTTCGAGGAGATCGCGGAGTTCTCCGAGCTCGGCGACTTCATCAACATGCCGATGAAGACCTACTCCTCCGGCATGTTCAGCCGGCTGGCGTTCTCGGTCGCGATCCACCTCGACCCCGACATCCTGCTCATCGACGAGGCGCTGTCGACCGGTGACGCGCATTTCAAGGAGAAGTCGGCGCAGAAGATGCAGGAGCTGGTCGGGCAGGCCCGCACGATCCTGCTGGTCAGCCACGCGCTGGGCACGGTCCGGGAGCTGTGCACCGACGCGATCTGGGTGCACAAGGGCGAACTGCAGCAGCGCGGGGACCCGGAGTCGGTCGTCTCGGCCTACACCCGCTTCCTGAAGGTGGGCGACACCCAGAGCGCTCTCGAGGACGTGTGAGCCGATGACGACACCGCCGGCGCGGCTGCGCACCGTCGCGGTGCTGCTCGCCGGCGGCACCGGCACCCGCGTCGGGCTGCAGATCCCCAAGCAGCTACTGAAGATCGCCGGCAAGGCGATCGTCGACCACACGCTGGCGGTGCTCAACTCCGCGCCGGAGGTCGACGAGATCCTGGTCCTGATGACGCCGGGGTTCACCCGTGACGTCGAGCGGATCGTCGCCGCCGGCGGCTACACGAAGGTGACCGCGGTGCTCGACGGCGGCGCGACCCGCACCGAGACGACCCGGCTGGCCCTCGACACGCTGCAGGACGAGGACTGCAACGTGCTGCTGCACGACGCGGTGCGGCCGCTGCTGAGCCACCGGATCATCCGCGAGTGCGTCAACGCGCTGCACCGCTACGAGGCCGTCGACGTCGCGATCCCGTCCGCTGACACGATCATCGTGGTCGACGGCGAGCTGATCGAGGACATTCCGGACCGGGCCCGGTTGCGTCGCGGCCAGACGCCGCAGGGCTTCCGGGCCTCGACGCTGCGCCGGGCCTACGCGCTGGCGACCCAGGACCCGACGTTCACCGGCACCGGGATCGACGACTGCAGCGTCGTGCTGCGCTACCTGCCCGACGTACCGATCACGTTCGTCGAGGGCTCCGAGCAGAACATGAAGGTGACGCACCCGGTCGACGTGTTCATCGCCGACAAGCTGTTCCAGCTCGCGTCGGCCTCGGTCCGCCGGCCGGCCACCGCCGCGCAGTACGCCGAGCAGCTGCGCGGCCGGGTGGCCGTGGTGTTCGGCGGCAGCTACGGCATCGGCGCCGACATCGTCGAGCTGCTGCGCGGCTTCGGCGCCCAGACGTTCTCCTACAGCCGCTCGCAGACCGGCACCCACATCGAGAACCCCGAGCACGTCGAGGCGGCGCTGGCGCAGGCCTACCGGGCCGCCGGCCGGATCGACTTCGTGGTCAACACCGCCGGGCTGCTGCGGACCGGGGCGCTGACCGAGACCGACGAAAAGACGCTGGAGGAGGTCGTCCGGGTCAACTACCTCGCCCCGGTGACGATCGCCCGGCAGAGCATCCGCTACCTGCAGGAGACCCGCGGCCACCTGCTGCTGTTCACCTCGAGCTCCTACACCCGCGGCCGCGCCGGCTACAGCCTGTACTCCTCCACCAAGGCCGCGGTGGTGAACCTCATGCAGGCGCTCGCCGACGAGTGGGCACCGCTCGGGGTGCGGGTCTGCTGTGTCAACCCGGAGCGGACCGCGACCCCGATGCGGCTGCAGGCCTTCGGCGAGGAGCACCCCGACAGCCTGCTCAGCTCCCGGGCGGTCGCGCTGACCTCGGTCGACGTGCTGCTCTCCGAGGTCACCGGGCAGGTCATCGACGTCCGCCAGTTCGACCCGACGATGACCGCCGGCGCGCTGGGGGCGGAGGCGCAGGCCGAGCTGATCGAGAAGTCGATCGCGGCGGCGGAGCTCGACGCCGAGGCGGAGGCGGCGCGCCAGCACGCCACGCCGTGACCGCGGGCTCGGTGCTCGCCCGGGTCCGGCCGGCGGTGCGCGGGGTGCGGGCCCTGCGCGGCGCCACCCCGGACCTGCCGACGGCGACCGCCCTGGGTGCGGCGCTGCTCGCCGGCTACACCGGCATGTTCGGGGCGGCGCTCGCCGGGGCACCGTGGGTGTTCCTGCTGCTGGTTGTCGGCTCGCACCTGCTCGACCTGGCCGCGGACCGGGTGACCAAGCTGGCCGTCGTCCTCAGCCGCGGCGAGCTGGGCCTGACCAGCCGCGGCCTGCTGCGCGACCTGGTGCTGGTGCTGCTGGCGGCGCGGGTGTCCTGGCCGGCGCACGACCTGGCCGCGGTCGCGGTCGGTACGGTCGCCGTCGCGATGGCCCGGATCGGCTGCCTGATGTTGCTGCTGCCGCTGACCCGGCTGGGCACGCCGGCGGTGGAGGTGCGCAACATCGACCTCGGCGGCCTGCGGCTGCCGCGCCCGCTCCCCCCGCGCCTGCTGGAGCGCTCCCCCGAGCTGCTTCACCAGCTCGGTGTGCTGCCCCCGGCGCTCGGCGCGATCTCGGCCGGGATCGGCTCGGCGCGCCCCTTCCTGGTCACGGTCGTGCTGGTGCTGGTGGCGGCCGCCGGCGCGGCGCTCGCCGTCGTCCGGCGGCTGCTGCACTTCCGCGGCCGGCTGCAGGGCAGCGCGCTGCTCAAGGCCGTCAACCAGCGGGTGGCGGCGCTGCGGCCGGAGGTCGTCCTGTACTTCAGCGGCTCGGAGGCGTCGGCGTACCAGGTGAACATGTGGCTCTCGACGCTCGACCGGCTCGACCGCAGCACGCTGATCGTGCTGCGGGAGCGGCGCAACCTGCCGCTGCTCGGTGCCACCCGCACGCCGGTGGTGTGCATCCCCGGCACGGTGAACTTCCTCGACTTCGGGCTGCCCGGCATGCGGGTCGCGCTGTACCCGGCGAACGTCGGCAAGAACATCCACCTGCTGCGCACCCTCGGCGTGCGGCATGTGTTCATCGGTCACGGCGACAGCGACAAGACGGCGAGCTTCAACCCGTTCAGCAAGGTCTACTCGGAGATCTGGGTGGCCGGGCCGGCGGGGCGGGACCGCTACCTGCGGGCCAGCGTCGGGGTACGGGCGGAGGAGATGGTCGAGGTCGGCCGCCCGCAGCTCGCCGGGATCCTGCCGGCCGGTCCGGCACCGGTGGGACCGTTCCTCACCGTGCTCTACGCGCCGACGTGGGAGGGCTGGACGCACGACCCGTTCAACACCTCGGTGGTGCTCACCGGCCCGGCCCTCGTCGAGCGGCTGCTCGCCGCCCGACCGCGGGTCCGAGTGATCTACAAGCCGCACCCGCTGACCGGCACGGTCTCGCAGGCGGCGGCCGCGGCCCATCAGCGCATCACCGCGCTGCTCGACCGCGACAACGCCGCGCGCGCCGCGGACCCGGAGCTGACCCAGCTGGCGGCGTTGGCCAGGCCGCCCGGTCCGGGCGCGGACGTGGACCGCTGGTGGGCGGCCGAGCCGGCGTGGGCAGCCCGGGTCGTGACCAACCAGGGCCCGTCGCTGCACGACTGCTTCAACGTCTGCGACCTGCTCATCGCCGACATCTCCAGTGTGGTCAGCGACTTCGTCGCCAGCGGCAAGCCCTACGTGGTGACGAACCTGCTCGGCCTGCCGGAGAAGGAGTTCCGCGACACCTACCCCACCGCCGCCGCCGGGTACCTGCTCGACCGGGACGCGGCGCAGGTCGGCGCGATCCTCGAGTTGGTGCGCGGGTCGGACCCGCTGGCCGAGCGTCGGTCGGCCCACAAGAGCTACCTGCTCGGCGGCGACGAGACCGACGCGATGACGCGCTTCTCGATGGCGGTCGACGCGGCGGTACGCACGGTGACCCAGACCTGGCCGCAGGGCCCGGTGCAGCTGCCGGTCGGCGAGGGTTGATTGTCGCCGTCGGGCCGTCCCTCGCCTACGGGGCCCCCATCACCAGGCCTTCGATCTGGTGCTTCTGGACGATCGGCTCGAGCACGTCGACGACGCGGCAGGACAGGTGCCGGCGCACCTGTTCCGGCAGCGAATCGTAGAAGTCGGGGGTGACCTGCAGGTCGTGAAGCTCGGCGTGGCCGGCTCCGGGGGCGTCCACCCCGAGCACGAGCACGGGGCGCGCCCGGTCGGAGTGGTTCACCGTGCCGCGGTGGATGGTCAGCGCCGAGCGGGCCGAGATGTCGCCCAGCTGCGGCAGCTTGCGCTGCCCCAGCGCCGCGTAGCGCGGCCACTCGGCCTCGGCGGGGAACATCTGGTAGTCGAACTCGAGACCCGACTCCCACTGGGTACCGGGCGCAATCTCGAACGGACCCATCTCCTCGGTCGTGTCGACGCCGGTGAGGTTGAACGCGAGCGACGTCAGCCGATGCTCCTCATAGGTCTCCGGCGGCGACGGGAAGTCGCGGTGCCAGGGCTGGTTCATCGCACCGTCGAACGGGATGTCGAAGCCGACCTCGACGACCTGGTAGTCCGGGCCGAGCACCGACTCGGACACCGCGACGACCCACGGGTGCGTCGCGAGCTCGAGGAAGCCGCGGAGCTCCTGGGGGTGCATCTCGACGTAGTACCGACGGGGCCCCCGCCCGACGGCGCCCCCCTCGCGTGTGATCGCGTCGGCGAACGACCTCTCGATGTCCGCCCGCATCGCCGTTGCCCAGTCGCGGCTGAACGCGCCCTTCAGCGCGGTGATGCCGTCCCGGTAGAGCGCATCGACGATGGCCGTCGTGTCGTAGGTCGCCGCAGCCGGCGTGCTTATCGTCACGGGGTTACCTCCTATGGTCGACCTGTGGTCCCGTACCCACTCCGCCGTCGATGCACGACTCACCAGCCCGCCACTAGAGCCCGAGCACGTCGAGCAACCGTTCGGTGCTGCGCTGGTCGAGGTGACGGTGCAACCGCCGGCGGGCGTCGAGCCGTGCGGCGGCATGCTCGTCCCGGCCGGCGATGACCTTCGCCATCTCCGCGGTCAGCTCGACGCCGGTGGTCGGGGTCGGACCGGGCACCCACACGTCGTAGGGCTCGAGGTGCAGCCCCCGGTCGGCGCGGTACTTCTCGACATCGGGGAACATGAAGATCAGCGGCCGGTCCACCAGCAGGAAGTCGATCCATACCGACGACACGTCGGTGATCAGGCAGTCGGCGCTCTGCAAGAGGTTGTAGAGCGTCAGCGCGTGCCGGTGCAGAAAGCCCTCGTCGACCGCGCGGATGTGCCCGGACCCGTCGAACGCGCCCAACGGCGAGGACAGCGGATGCGACTTGACGTAGAGCACCGCGCCCCGCTCGGCCAGGAACGCGTCGAGCTGGCCCAGCCCGTCCCGGTCGAGTGGGATGCCGCCGGGGTACGCCTCGCCGTCGGCCCGGGCCTGCCGTCGCACCGCCACCCGGTACGTCGGCAGCCACCAGAACACCGTCGTACCCGGGTCGAGCCCGAGGGCGGCCCGGACCTGCGCCCGGTCGGTCCGCAGCAGCCGGTCGTTGCGGGGCGCGCCGAGCACGTGGACCTGAGCCGGATGCAGGTCGAACTCGGCGCAGCGGAACGCCTTGCCGAGGCTGGACAGGCTCGTCGAGACGGTCGCCGGGACGGCGCTGCGCCCCTCCCAGCGCCCCACCGGCTTGGTCAGCGGCTCACCGTGCCAGACGTTGACCAGCACCTGCGAGCGCGGCAGGCGCCGGGTCGGGTAGAGGCCGTGCGTGGTGATGACGTGCCCGGCGGTGAGGTAGTGGAGCAGCCCGCGCACCGAGAGCTTGGGCACCACCCGCACCGGGCGGCCGAGCAGCCGCGCCCCGCGCGCCGCGGTGCCCGCGTCCTCGGCCAGCACGATCGGCGCGTGCCCCCGGGCCTGCAGTGCCTCCAGCACCGCGACCGCGCCGTCCTCGAGGTCCGGCACGCTGTGTACGACGGTCTTGGTGGGCATCTTCGGTACGACGAGGTTCAGCCAGGACACCAGCGCGAGCACCCGGTGCCGCAGCACGGTCCGCTGCTGCGGGGAGGCGCGCAGCGGGCCGGCGACGCGCTCGACCAGGCTCTCCCGCCGCGTTCTGGCTGTGGTCAAGGCACAAACGGTAGCGCCTACCTGTCGGCCGGCGGGGTGAGGATCACCCAGGTCAGCCGGCCGAGACGCAGCCGGTGCTCGGTCCAGCCGAGGAGCAGCGCGCGGGCCTGGGGGGCGTGGCCGCGCAGCACGACCGCGACCTTGGTGCCCGGCCGGGCGAAGGCCGCCAGCTGCGCGGCGGTCGACCGGTCCAGGTCGATGTCGGCCGAGACCTGCCGGCAGGCTGCGGCGTACGCGTAGGGCGGGACGCCCGGTCCGGTGAGCACGCACGGCGGCACGACCCCGAGCCGGTGCAGCTCGGTCGCGACGACCACCGCCGCGGCGCGACCCTGCTCACCCTGCTCGACGTTCTCGCGCAGGAACATCACCTGGCTGACCAGCTGCGCGGCGGCGAGCAGCGCCACGCCGGCCAGCACGACGCCCCCGGCCGGCCGCCGCCGGGCAGCGGTGGCGACCCGGCAGATCCCCTCGCCCACCGGTAGGGCGACCAGCGCGTAGACCGGCAGCAGATGACGGACGCCGACGACGTTGAGCACGACGAAGTACTGCACGCCGAGCAGTGCCGCCATCACGACCGCGGTCAGGTAGGCGCTGCGCCGCGCCCGGTCCGCGGCCGCCAGGCCCGTCACGGCCAGCGCGATCGCCGCCGGCCACCACAGCCCGGCCGCCACCGCGTGCGGCCAGCTGCCGCTGGGCACACTGGCGCAGCACTCGATCGGCCCGCCGAGGGTGCGGTAGAACAGCAGCACGTTCGCGTGGACGCCGCCGGCGTCCTCGGCCCGGGCCTGCGCCAGCCGGGCGAGGACACCGCCGAACCGGAGCTGGGCCTCCAGCGCCCAGGCGCCCCACCCGACCGCCAGGCCGCCGAGCAGCGCGGCCAGCACCCGGACCCGGCGGCGGGTGACGGCCAGAACGACCAGCGGGGCCGCGAGGTAGAGCGCGTCCGTCGGGCGGACCAGGGACAGCCCGGCGAAGCAGCCGAACAGCGCCGGGACCGGGGTCCGGGTCGGCTCCCCGCCCAGCGCCCGTACCCCGTAGCCGGCGCCGGCGACGACCAACAGCGCCGCCGGCAGGTTCGGCATCGCCTCGTTGCCGTAGAAGACGGTGATCCACAGCGAGCCGAACGCCGCCGCGCCGACCGACACCACATAGCCGGCGCGGATCCGCAGCCACGGCCGGAACGCGAGTACCAGCCCCACCCCGCCGAGCAGCGTCAGGTAGAGCCGCAGCGCCGGCACCGAGGATGTCAGGTGCACCACCGGCGCGATCAGCGCCGGCACCCCGCGAGCCCGCGGCGCGGACCAGAACAGCGGCGGCGCCGTCGCGCTGACCTGGCTGGTGTAGACCGACTCGTCCCAGCCGAGCCCAAAGGAAAGGCCGACCCACATCAGCTGGGCCGCGACGTAGAGCGCCCCGACCGCGGTCAGCCACAGCATCGGCCGGGCTGGCCGGGACCGCGACGGGCCGGGCGCGTCCGGGCCGCGCGACGCGGTGAGAGCGCTGGCCATGACTGGCCACGCTATGGAGGCGGGTGTCATGGGACACCCAAGCCAGCGTCGGCAGCAGACCCGTTCGAGCCCGCCGTCCCGCGCGGGTCAGCTCGACGTCGGCCGGTACACCCGCACGTAGTCGACGTTCGCGACGAAGCCGCTGCCGCCCATCGACACCAGCCCGATCCGGGCCGTGGCGCCGAGGTGATGGGTCCAGGTGCCGCCGCGGACCCAGGCGCGCCCGTCCTGGCTGGTGTACGCCGTGTAGGTCTCGGTGTCCGCTCCGGCAGCCGGCGTACCGGCCGGGATCGCCCGCCGGACGATGCGCAGGTAGGTCCAGTCCGACGGTGGACCGACCACGGTGTTGCCGTAGCGCGGGTACCCGGCCGGCACCGGGCTGAGTTCCTTGGCCCACTCGGTCTGCCGAGTTTCGAAGATCGACACGTGCGCGAGCTTGACGAAGTTGTCGTCGTCGCCGTAGATGACCAGCCCGGCCTGGACGTAGTTGAAGCAGCAGCCCTGCGCGGGGACGTTGAGCTGGACCCGGGCCTCGACCAGGTAGTCCCCGACCGGGGCCGGCTCGGTCAGCACCGACGCGGTGTTGTTGTCGACGTAGAGGTCGGCGTTCTGGGTGTTGAACCGGAACGTACCGCCACCGACGCCGTACTCGGTCGACGCCGGCTGCCGTACCCAGGACCAGCGGGGGCTGAGCGAGGTGCCGTTGAACTCCTCCGACGCCGAACCGATCGGCGTGCCGGGTGAGTCCTGCGGGGCGAGGGAGGGCTGGTAGGCCGTCGACTGGTTGGGCTGCGCGGCCGGGGCCGGCTGGGGGGTGTCCGAGGCCCAGCGACCGCCGCGGACGGTCGGCCAGCCGAGGACGAAGTCGACGGGGTCGAGCAGCGGCGGGCGCTTGGTGAAGCCGACCGCGCCGGCGAAGTAGGGGTCGAACCGGTTCACGGCGTGGTAAACGGTCCACCACTGACCGGAGAAGTCCAGGAAGACCGTGTTGTGGCCGGTGCCCACCCACTCGTTGCCGTTCATGCTGATGACCGGCGAACCGCCCACCCGGCCGGCGAGCAGCGAGGTGCCCTCCCGGTCGACGAAGGGTCCCAGCGGGCTGGTGGAGCGACCGGCGAAGACGCTGTAGCCCGTGAGCGGGCCGTTGCAGCAGTTCGTCGCCGAGGCGAACAGGTAGTAGTAGCCACCGCGGGCGATGACGTTCGCGCCCTCGTACCGGTTCGCGATCGTGATCTGCGTCTCCGGTGCGGCGGTCGTCGCGCCGGCCTGGGTGAGCGTGACCGGGCGGGCGAAGATGCCGCCGTAATAGCTGCCGTAGTAGATCGTGCTGCTCGTGGCCAGCGCGTCCCCCAGCACGTCCGGGTCGTACGTCCAGTAGAAGTTGCAGCCGGGTCCGGCCCGTCGCGGGGCGACGGTTGGCGCGTCCGACGGCGTCCACGGGCCGGTCGGGCCGCTGCTGGTCGCGACTGCGATCGATGAGTCGCCGGTGCAGTTGGGCTCGCCGCCGGCGGTCGTCGAGGTGTCGGTGACCACGAAGAACATGTAGTACTGGTGGTACACGGTGGAGTAGACGACCTCGGGTGCCCAGAAGCCCGCACCCGGGTCGGCCCACGCGGGCGGGTTCTGCAGGGCGTCCCCGACGTAGGTCCAGTGCACGAGGTCGAGCGAGCGCGACATCGGGATGCTGTGGAAGTTGAAGCCGCCGCTGGCGTTGCGGTCCTGGCCGTTCAGCGGGTCGCTCGTGCAGAACATGTACCAGTAGCGGTCACCGGGCTGCTGACCGTGGAACACCGTGGGGTCGGCGCAGCTCTCGACGATGCCGCCGGTGGGGATCGTCGGTCGCAGCGGGTTCGTGTAGGTGCCGGTCTGGGCCGCGACGGCCCTCGGCGTGCCGGCGCCGGGTGCGGCGAGCAGGGCGGCCAGCACGGCCACCGGCAGCAGCGTGCCGACGAACCGGGCGGCCGCGACGCGTCCGCCTGTCGGTGAGTTACGGCTGAGCATCAACGGCTTCAGGTCTCCAGTACGTCGAGGGTCCGGAAGGCCGGCGGTCCGACCCCGTCCGACATCGGCAGCCCGGACAATCCGGGCACCGCGACAATGGCCCGGCCGGTTGCCCGGCGCAACCCTCTGTTCAGTGACCGTTGGCTATCCCGAACGGTTCTCTGCCGCGGGCGCGGGACCGTTCGCCTGCAGCTGGAGCGTCGACGGCGACACGTGGTGACGGATGTCTGGGCGCGACCCGCTGAGGATTGCCCCCACCCGCGGCGATCATCTGGTGCTGCCCCGCCGGCGACCATGGTCAAGCACCCGATGATCGCCAGGCAGGGGGATCCGGCGACGGCGGGGCGTCCGTCGGGTCCTCGCTCGGCACCCGTCGGGTCCGGCTCGGCTGCACCCGCTTGGGCTCGCCGGCCATCTTCGGGAAGTTCGGCGGGTACGGCGCCTCGCCGAGCCCCCGGTCGCGCTCGTCCCGCTCCACCCACGCGAGCAGCGGCTCGAGTGAGACCGGGTGAACGTCGATCCCGGCGTGCCGGTCGCCGACCGCCGCGAACCGGGCCGGCATCGTCGCCATCGTGAAGTCCTGCGTGTCGCAGTCGGCCAGCTCGGCCCAGGTCACCGGCGCCGAGACCGTGGCGTCGGGGCGGGCGCGGACGCTGTAGGCCGAGGCGATCGTGCGGTCGCGGGCGTTCTGGTTGTAGTCGACGAAGACCTTCTCGCCGCGTTCCTCCTTCCACCAGGCGGTGGTGACCGTCTCGGGCCGGCGACGCTCGAGCTCGCGGGCCAGCGCCAGCGCGCAGCGGCGTACGACGGGGAACTCCCAGCGCGGCTCGATGCGGACGTAGATGTGCAGTCCCCGGTTGCCGGAGGTCTTCGGCCAGCCGACGTAGCCGAGCTCGTCGAGCACCTCGTGCACCGTCGGGGCCAGCGCTCGGGCGTCCGCGAACCCGGTGCCGGGCTGCGGGTCGAGGTCGATGCGCAGCTCGTCCGGGCGCTCGGTGTCGGCGCGGCGGGACGGCCACGGGTGGAAGTCGATCGTGCCGAGGTTCGCCGCCCACGCGACGTGGGCGATGTCGACCGGACAGAGCTCGTCGGCGTGCCGGCCGGAGGGGAACGTCACCCGGGCGGTCTGGATCCACTCCGGCCGGTGCTCGGGCACCCGCTTCTGGTAGATCGCCTCGCCGCCGGCGCCGTCCGGGTGCCGCTTGAGCTGGGTCGGCCGCTCGTACAGCGCCCTGAGCACCCCCGCCCCGACCGCCAGGTAGTAGTTGACGAGGTCGAGCTTGGTCTCGCCGCGGTCCGCGAAGAACACCTTCTGCGGGTTCGTGACCTTCACCAGGTGCGGTCCGGCCTCGACCTCGACGTAGGGCGACGGCATGGCGCGACGCTACTGGGTCCGCGTCGGCGGGCGACGTCCCCGGCCCGTAAGGTCACCGGCCGCTCGGCCGTGGTCGAATAGACCCATGACCGAGACCGACCGGCTGAACCTGACCGACGAGCAGTGGCGAGCGCGGCTCAGCACCCAGCAGTACGAGGTGCTGCGCCGGGCGGGCACCGAGCGCGCCTTCACCGGGGCCTATACCGACACCGAGGACCCGGGCGTCTACCGCTGCGCCGGATGCGGCGCCGAGCTGTTCCGCTCCGACACCAAGTACCACTCCGGCAGCGGGTGGCCGAGCTTCACCGAACCCGCCGCCGCCGACGCGGTGGAGCTGCGCAAGGACCGCGGCCACTTCATGGTCCGCACCGAGGTGGTCTGCAAGCGCTGCGGCGGGCACCTCGGCCACGTCTTCGACGACGGGCCGGGACCGACCGGTCAGCGCTACTGCATGAACTCCGCCGCGCTGGACTTCCAGCCCGGGAGCTGACCCGCCCGATCAGGCGGCCGAGCTGGCGCGGTGGCGCGCGGCCAGCCACCTCTCTAGCGCGCCGGCGGTCATCGGCCGGGCAAGGTAGTAGCCCTGCACCAGGTGGCAGCCGAGCTGCTCCACCTGCCGCCAGCTGGCTTCGTCCTCGACGCCCTCCGCGACGATGTCGAGACCGAGGTTGCGGCCGAGGCCCACGATGGCGCGGGCGATGGCGATGTCGTTGTCGTCCCCGGCGATGCCGACGATGAACGAGCGGTCGATCTTGACCTCGTGGACGGGCAGCTCCTTGAGGTAGGACAGCGACGAGTAGCCGGTGCCGAAGTCGTCGATGGACAGCCGTACCCCACCGCGGTGGAAGTCGGCCAGCACCTTGCGGGTCCGGCCCGGGTCGGCCATGAGGTGCGTCTCGGTGATCTCCAGTGTCAGCTGCGACGGCGCTACGTCGTACTCCTCCAGCAACTGGACGACGAACCGGGGCAGCTGGAAGTCGAGCAGGTTGCGCACGGAGAGGTTGACGCTGACCGCCAGCGGGGTCCCGGCGGCGGCCCACCGGGCGCACTGGGCGATCGCGGTGCGCAGCACCCAGGCGGTGAGGTCGCCGATCTGGGTGGTCTGCTCGGCAATCGGGATGAACTCGTTCGGGGCGATCAGCCCGTACGTCGGATGGTTCCAGCGGATCAGCGCCTCGACGCCGGTCACCCGGCGGTCGTCCGCCCGCGCCTGCGGCTGGTAGTAGAGAACCAGCTGCTCGTCGTCGATGGCCTGCCGGAGCTGGCTGGCCAGCATGAGCCGGCGGGGCGAGTGCTCGTCGCGGCTGCTGTCGTAGAACTCGGCGGTGCTGCCCGCGGTCTTGGCGGCGTACATCGCGACATCGGCCCGTTGCAGCAGGACGCTGGCGTGCTCACCGTGGTCGGGGGACAGCGCGATGCCGATGCTGGCCTCGACCTCGATGCAGACGCCTTCGAGCTGGAACGGCTGGGCCAGCGCGGTGGTGATCGCGGCGGCGGCGGCGGCCGCCGCCGCCGCGCCGGCACGGGGCACGAGCACGGCGAACTCGTCGCCACCGAGGCGGGCGACCGTGGCCGCCGCGTCCAGGTGCTCGAGCAGCCGGGCGGCCAGCTCCACCAGCAGCAGGTCGCCGTGGTGGTGACCCAGTGTGTCGTTGACCTCCTTGAACCGGTCGAGGTCCATCAGCAGCACGGCGAGGGGCTGCTGCGGCGCGGTGGCCAGCAGCTCGGTGCAGCGGCGGCGGAACAGCGCGCGGTTGGCCAGGCCGGTAAGCGCGTCATGGTTGGAGTCGTGGCTGAGTCGGTCGACCAGCCGGCCGTTCTCCAGCGCGACCGCGGCCTGTGCGGCCACCGTCTGGAACAGCTTCGCGTCGGCCGAGGTGAACGTGGCGAACTCCGCGATGCGGTTCGCGACCGCGAGCGTGCCGACCACCGCACCGTCGGCGTGCAGCGGCGCGACGATGCAGTCGCGCAGCCCGTGTGCGCTCAGGTAGGCCTGCGCCGCCTCGTCCCGGGTCGAGCTGGTGATCATCCGCAGCGCGTCCTCATCGATCACCCGCGACCAGGGCCCGTCGAGGGGCCCGGGGGCGTACGCCGAGGTCACCAGCGTCCCGTCGGCCCGCAGCGTCGAACGGGTGTAGCGCCCCTCCGCGCCCGGCAGGACCACGATCAGCTCGGCCGACTCGGCCCGGAGCAGCACCCGCACCTGGTCGAGCAGCGCCGTCATCAGCTCGCTGCCGGCCGAGGACCGGGTCAGCGCCCGGGTGAAGTCATAGAGCAGCTCCAGGCTGCTGTGCCGTTGCCGCAGCGTGGAGTACGCGCGGTAGCCGACCAGGCCGGCGGCGGCGAGCCCCAGCAGCGGGCCGGCCTCCAGCGCGGAGGACGTCAGCGCGCCGACCGCGACGACCCCGGCGACGCAGCTGGTCAGCGCCCCGAAGGCACCGGAGACGAGGAAGCCGCGCAGCAGCTCGCGGTTGAACTCACCGGTGTGCAGCTTGATCGCCATGGCCACCGCGGTGCTGGTCTGCATGGTTCCGAGCAGGATGGCCAGGGTGGCGGCCAGCCACTGGACCGCCGTGGCCGTACCCAGCAGCCGGGTGAGCCAGGCGAACGTGACCAGCGTGACGCTGCCCTCCATCGACCAGGCCGCCAGGTTGAAGAACAGCTTGTGCGCCCGCTGCCTTCGGCGCAGCCCCAACGCGAACAGCCCGCCGGCGATGCGGGCCAGTAGCAGCGGCAGCGGCGGCGACAGGAACAGCCCGACGACGAAGGGCAGCTCGCTCAGCGACAACGAGTAGGCGTTGCGGCCGAGCTCGACGTGCAGGACGACCAGCTCGGCGACGGCGAACGCGGCGGTGAGCCCCAACGGCACGGCCAGCGCGGCCCAGCTGCCCGGCCAGTCGTGCGAGAGCAGCGCCGCGTCGACCCAGCCGGACAAGGCCCAGAGCACCGCGGCGAGCAGCAGCACCCCGCTGGTCGCCGGCCACAGCCGCAGCCCCGCTGCCGGGCGCGCGCGCAGCGGCCGGCGGCGGTACCCGACCCGCATCCCGCCTCCCCACGCACGCCGCGGCTGACCGAACGGCCGGCCCTCGCTAACCCATCGGCAGCAAAGGCGGCGGGGCTGACCCCGAATCGCTTCGGAATCAGCCCCGCCGGCGCAGCTGGCCCAGAGGTAGTCAGTTATGACCAGGAGGCCGAGGACCAGCTCGCCGACGACCAGCTCGCCGACGACCAG
>JBBSHH010000046.1:0-19884 GCA_038253225.1 Mycobacteriales bacterium
GCGGCGGTTACGCTTCACCCTTGGGGTGCCTTCCTACTCGGGGCCTTTGGACCTTCGCAAGCCCAAGTTTCCCTTGTAGGACAGGCACTTCCCGTTCACCAGCCTCCGTGTCGCGTCATTTTCCGCGAAAGAGGCAGGCTAGCCGTGTCGGCGCGGCTCTCCGCCTCTACCCATGGTGGGTGGCTCTGATAGTCGTTACCGGCCTGGCTGCTGCCCTGATCGGCATCGGACCCGGCGGCAGATTAGTCATGCGATTACTCGCTGCTACTTCGCCCGACGCGCAAGGTCTCCAAACAGAAGCTTCCGAAACCGTGGGGCAGATAACCTTTGGTGGGACTGCCGCATTTTTCCTTTTTGGCGCGCTGCCCGCGGCCGTATTCGGAGCCGCATCGTTCGCGGTGTTGCACCGGTGGTTACCCAAAGGAAGGGGCGGCGGTTTGCTCTTCGCTCTCCTGTTGCTACTTGGCGCCGGCACTCGAGTAGAACCGCTTCGAGCAGACAATCCGGACTTCGGACTCCTCGGCCCCGCCTGGGTGGCACTGTTGAGCTTCAGTATTCTTGTGGTACTGAACGGCATGCTCATCACGGCTTTGATGGGCTGGTACAGCCGCCGCCTACCGGTGCCTGCTAAGCACTGGAGATCGATAGCACCATACGCGTTCGCGACGATAGGCGTTTTCCTACTATCGCCCATACTCCTCTTAGGTGTGCTGTTGGGGGGTTGCCTAGTGTCGGTTATCTCTTACGGCTTACCTAACGCGGTTCACTGGTGGCGATCCAATCCCATGTTTTGGATAGGTCGGGTACTACTATCAGCCGGCGCTTTGCTGTGTCTCCCATCCATTATAAGCAGCATCCAGTCCATCTGGCGTAACGGCTAGCCGCGCCACTCGATTGACCCCGTCATTTCGCGTACTGCCTAAGCCGCATCCACCGGCACCGCTTGACGTGAAGTGCGGGTCCTAGAGCCGGAATGCCCGTGTGCTGCTGGGGAGTCGGTTTCGCTGGGCGGTGTTTGCCCGGCTGTCGCGGCCGAGTTCTTCGCCGTAACCGCAGCGCGTGCCGCCATACGACGGAAAGCTTTGGGCGTTGCTCCCACTGCGACGGCATCGCGGGCCCGGGGTTCCGAGACGTCACCGTCCATCGGCTGCGCCCGCGTCCGGAGTCTGCCGGGTCGGCTCGCTCGCGAGGGCACGTAAGCGCCTTGTAAGGACGCCGGGGGGCTGCGCGCCTATCGCTGGCCGCAGGATGGGCCCGTCTGCACTCCGAGGACGTGAGGAGAAGCCGTGAAGCACGGAAGACTCTGGCTCGCAGCAGCAGTCGGGGTGGTCGCGCCCCTACTGTTCGGTGCCACCTCGCTGGCTGCCACCAGTACGCAGACCGCGGATGCCTTTCCCAAGTCCAAGCTCACCATCAAGAGCACCGTCAGCGTGGACCTGCGTCGTGACTTTGCGACGCTTCCACTCCATCGCGCTACGGTGCGCGGCGTACCGGTGTGGTACGTCGTCACGGACGTCTCCGACGCCTCGCTCGCGCAGCGGGCCGGCGTCAATTTCGCCCCCCGGCTCAGGAATCTGATCACGCCGGACTGTCCCGGCTGCGTCCAGAGCGTCCGGTCACCTCGGCAGCTGGGCTCCACCGTCGTGACCCGACCGGGCAAGCCGGACTTCAGCCTGAAGCGAGTGCTCGTGCCGGGGCCGAAGGGCTTCCCGCCACTGGCCGCGCGACCGGGCGCTGAAGGGGATCTGTACTACTCACCGTTCGTCCGCATCGCCGGCACCAATGTCGTATACAACGCGCCGATCGTCGCGGTCGGCGGTGGCCCGTTCGACGTCACCCGACACACCAACACGCACGACAGGCTGCTGACGATCGACACCCGGCGGATGACTGCGGGGCTCGGTTTCATCCGTGGCTTCGCAAACGGCAAACCGATCTTCTACCTCAGCTTCGAGGCGTCCAACCCGCTGACGGCGACGATTGAGCGCAGCACCTTTGTGCCCGGGCTCGGGCTCTCACCGGCACCGGACCGCGGTGACGACCCGGGCACGGCCCGGGCGGATATCTTCACCTTCACCAACGGGGCCACTGGGCGCACTAGCCCCCCGGCCCAGGGACTCACCCATGTCATCGTCGACGGGCTCAACGCCCAGACGCTGAACCTAGGCAACACTCGGCTGCTGCGCGCGTTGCGCGTCGGCGGGGACGCGCACAACGTCTTCGACGTCTTCCCGACGCTGGCGAACCGGCGGCTGGCGTTGCTGTACAGCCCGCTGTGGGACCTGCACGTCGGGGTGTACACGCCGAAGGCGGTCGCGGCCGGTCTCAACACCGCAAAGACCGACTCCATCCAGATTCTGCGGCTCGCGGGGCGTGGGCTGGTGACGTCGCCGGGTGGCAGCCAGCTTCGGTCGAACCGCGAGATCATCAACTGCCCGGCTCTCGGCTTCCCCGGCCTGCCGCCGAGGCAGCCCTAGCCATAGCAAACACGAAGGACCGAGCGACGTCGGCAGGGTGTCCGTGGGCGGCCGAGACCGCCCACGGACACTTTGGCGTGGGACGGCATCTCCGCCGATGGCGATCGGAGCAAACCAGCGAATGGCGCAGGCACTGAGACGACCCGGGTCCGACGGGTACCGGCTCGGTGTCGGGATGCGAAGTCCCTAACGGCGACGGTGCCGGCCGCTCCGGCGACACGCCGTTGTCCTCGGTCCGCCCCTTTCAGAGTGACGTTGCGTCCCTGGATGGTCACTGATAGCGCAAGCATTGCCACCTGCCGGACCACGCGCGGCGACGCGGCGACGCGCGGCTGGCTACACCTTCCGCGTGCTCACGCGGCCGCAGCGGACGACGAGCGCCGTCCATCCGCACAGCCGCGATCCTGCTTGTGTGCGACCTGCCAATTACGCCGGGTCATGAATATCGTAACTCGTCGCAATTGTGCGATCACATGAAGTCAATATGGGCGGGCATGAGTCGAGGAGGATTGCGAACCACCGCGTGCTTCGGCGATAGTCGTGGCGCTCTGTGAATTCGCTCCGTACTCTTCGCGACGTGCGCGCCGCGCCCGCTTTCGGCTGTGCCGAGTCCTCGACCCGCGCCCTGGCCGGCTCGCGTCGGACGACCCGATTCGCCGTTCCATCAGGAGGACAGCCGTGATTCCGAACCGGTCGCGGGCCGCGCTGGCCGCCGTCGCGGCGATGCTGGCCGTCCTGGTCCTGCCTGGCTCGAGCAACGCCACGACGGCGTCCGCGACGTTCTCCGACCAGTTTTCCGGCACGAAGCTGAGCAGCCAGTGGCAGCTCACCAACCCCAAGCGCGGCTGCCAGTCGCCGTCGAACGTCTGGGTCCAGGGCGGCTACCTGCACCTGCGCGACGGTCAGGTGGGCACCCACCAGTACTGCGGCGCGCAGCTGGCCGCCACGCCACTGCTGCGGCCGGGGATCGAGGTGCAGATCCGAGCGGCGTTCGCGCTGCCGCTGGGCACCCACGTCGGCGCGGTGCTCTACGGCACCAAGGGCAGCTGGCCGTACAAGGGTGAGCTCGACGTCGACGAGATGGTCGGCAAGCGGCCCACCATCGACCACGTCGCCGCCTGGTCATACCCGGCCAAGCCCGGAGCGCCGCGTCGCTGCGGCGTCGGAACCGGCTATGCCTCCCCGACCACGTTCAACAAGACCTGGCATGTCTACGCCGTGGACTGGCAGCCCGGCTACATCATTTTCAAGGTCGACGGTCGGGCCGTGCTCACCGTCACGCTGTCCCAGATCAAGGCCAAGGGCTGCGGCGACCCGTTCAACAACGCCACGAACCCCTTTCGGCTCTACCTGACCAGCAGCGTCGGGGGGACCTGGGCCGGCCCGCCCAGCGGCCCCGGCTACCCGGCGATCTCGCTCATCGACTGGATCACCGTGACCAGGGTGGCGAGCTGAGGTTCCTCGCCCCGTCCTAGCCTGCCGATGCTGGAGAAGCCGGCGTCACGGGTGTCGTGCCGGTGCCCGTGGGGTAGAGCCGCTTCGAACGCATGTTCGATAGATGTGGGAGGACGCCACGACCAACCCGGACCAGCCGTCCAGCGCCGCGAAGGACCCCTCCGACTGGGTCACCGGCGACGAGCCGATGACCGGGCCGCAGGAGTCCTATCTGCACACCCTGGCCCGCGAGGCCGGGGAGCAGGTGCCGGCGGACCTGACCAAGGCGGCGGCTTCGGAGAAGATCGACGAGCTGCAAGCACGCACCGGCCGCGGCACCTGAACCCGACTGCGGCGCACTCGCGGCCGCAGTCGTTACTGGCCGCTGACGCGGCCAGCATCAGAGCCAGGTCCGCAGCTCCCACAGCGCTGGGTAGTAGTGCAGGCCGAGGCGGCTGCGCAGGTACGGCGCCCCGGTCGAGCCGCCGGTGCCGGACTTCGTGCCGATCTGCCGCTCCACCATCGCGACGTGCCGGGCGCGCCAGTGCGCGGCCAGCTCGTCGTGGGTGAGCAGCGCCTCGGCGAGGTCCCACAGGTCGCCGTACGCCGAGCGGTCGGCGGCCAGCGACAACAGCGCGCCGCGCACCGCCGGGTCCGTGCCGACCTCGAGTCCCCGGGCCTGCAGCGCGGCGAGGAAACCGTCCCACAGGGTCGGTTCGTCCAGCCGACGGATCAGACGGTCGCGCTCCGCGGCGGAGGCGTCGACGAGACGGTCCAGGTAGCGGGCGTCCTTCGCGCCGGAGACGAACTCCAGCTCCCGGAACTGCACGGACTGGAAGCCACTGGCCGGTGCCAGCTTCTCCCGGAAGACGAGGAAGTCCTGCGGGGTCATGGTTTCGAGCACCGGTAGCTGGGCGATCAGCACCTGCTCGATGGCGTGCACCCGGCCGAGCAGGTGTCGGGCCAGCCACAGCGAGCCGGCCGAGCCGCCACCGGTCAGCAGCGCGTCCCGTGCGGCGGTCAGTTCGTGCAGCATCTGCTGGAACCACAACTCATAGATCTGGTGGATCGTGATGAACAGCAGCTCGTCGTGCGCCGGCGGGTCACTCTCCAGCACCTGCTGCTCGAGCAGCGCAGACAGCCGCAGGTACGAGCCGTAGGAGAGCCGGCGACCCTCCTCGCCGAAGAACCGGCTCTCGCCGACGTCGGGCCGGTTGCCCGGCGCGTCCGCGGAGGCGGTCACCGGCTCAGCCGAGGTGCGGGTAGCGGTAGTCCGTCGCCGGCACGAACGTCTCCTTGATCGTGCGCGGGGACACCCAGCGCAGCAGGTTCAGCGGCGAACCGGCCTTGTCGTTGGTTCCGCTGGCCCGCGCTCCGCCGAACGGCTGCTGCCCGACGACCGCACCGGTCGGCTTGTCGTTGATGTAGAAGTTGCCGGCCGAGTAGCGCAGCACGTCCATCGCCTCGACGATCGCCCGCCGGTCCTGAGCGATGACCGAGCCGGTGAGCGCGTAGCGGGACACGTCCGCGGCCTGCCGCACGACCGCGTCGTACTCGCCGTCGTCGTAGACGAAGATCCCCAGAATCGGGCCGAAGTACTCGGTGGTGAAGATCTCGTGCGTCGGGTCGGATCCGCGCAGCAGCGTCGGGCGGACGAAGTAGCCGTCGTGGTCGTCGGCCTGACCGCCGGCGAGCACCTGCATCGAGGCGTCGGTGCGGGCCGCGTCGAGCACGCCGGCGAGCCGCCGGAACGCCCGCTCGTCGATGACCGCGCCGAGGAAGTTCGACAGGTCGGTGACGTCGCCCATGGTCAGCGACTCGACCTCCGCGACGACGTCGGCCTCGATCCGCGACCAGACCGACCGCGGGACGTACGCGCGGGAGGCCGCCGAGCACTTCTGCCCCTGGTACTCGAACGCGCCGCGCACCAATGCGGTCTTCAGTACGGCGTCATCGGCAGAGGGGTGCGCGATGACGAAGTCCTTGCCGCCGGTCTCCCCGACCAGCCGCGGGTAGCCGCGGTAGCCGGGCAGGTTGTCCGCGACCCGACGCCACAGATGCTGGAAGGTCGGCGTGGAACCGGTGAAATGGATGCCGGCGAGGTCAGGGTGGGCCACCGCGACCTCGGAGACCGCGGTCCCGTCACCGGTGACCATGTTCACCACACCGGGCGGCAGCCCGGCCGCGGCCAGCAGCCGCATGGTGTGGTGCGCGGCGAGCTGCTGGGTCGGGGACGGCTTCCAGACCACGACGTTGCCCATCAGCGCCGGCGCCAGCGGCAGGTTGCCGGCGATGGCGGTGAAGTTGAACGGGGTGATCGCGAGGACGAAGCCCTCCAGCGGGCGGTGGTCGGTCCGGTTCCACACACCGGCGGAGGACTGCGGCTGCTCGGCCAGGATCTGCCGGCCGAAGTGGACGTTGAAGCGCAGGAAGTCGATCAGCTCGCAGGCCGAGTCGATCTCCGCCTGGTGGACCGTCTTGCTCTGCCCCAGCATGGTGGCCGCGTTGAGGGTGTCCCGCCACGGCCCGGCGAGCAGGTCGGCGGCCTTGAGCAGCACCGCCGCACGGTCGTCGTAGGACAGCGCCCGCCACCCCGGCGCCGCCGCCTGCCCCGCCGCGATCGCCGCCCGTACGTCGTCGGCGGTGGCGTTGCCCATGGTGCCGAGCACCGCCTGGTGGTTGTGCGGCTGTACGACGGTCATCGGCCCGCCGCCGCCGAGGCGCTGCTCTCCGTCGATGGTCTGCGGCAGCTCGATGGGCTCGGCGGCCAGCTCCTTCAGCCGAACCTCCAGCGAGGCGCGTTCCCGGCTCCCCGGGGCATAGGTCCGCACCGGCTCGTTGAGCGGCGCCGGCACCAGGCTGATGGCGTCGATCGGGTGAGCTGTGCCGGTGTCGGCTCTGCCGCTGTCGGCCATGGCTAGCTCTCCCGCGGATCTCGGCGTCGGTGACGAGGCCCCTTATGGTGCCAGACCCGCTGCCGCGGTCGCTGTCCGCAACCATTCATCCGCGGATGGCCTGCGGATCGTGCGTCCCGTTGGTGTGGGGGCCATCCGGGTGACGTCCTCGGACGAATCTGTCGGAGTGGTTACCCTCGGCCAACCCGGTCCGCGGGCGCGCATGTCCCCTGTACGTTGGATCGAAATCCCCGCGGAGGTGTCCTCAACCGTGCGTCGTCGGCCGATCCTCGCACCTGTCGGTGTCGCGGGAATCGCCCTCGCCGCCCTGCTCGCGGTGGCCGGCCCGGCGGCCGCCGACCCGGGGACGCCGGGACCGGTGGCCACCGCCCGCCCGGCCCCGGCCGCGACCGGTGCGATCGGGCCGGCAGCGACCCCGGTGCTGCCCGCGCTGCCCGCCAGTCCGGACGCGGCCGCTGGCACGGTCTCGCCCCAGCTGGCGGCGGCGAAGCGGGCGGCCGAGGCGCTGCAGCAGCAGGTGGACGGCCTCCAGGCGCAGGCCGAACTGGCGATCGAGCACTACAACGAGGTGCACGTCGCGTTGGCGTCAGCCGAGCGTGCGCACGCCGCCGCGCTGCGACGGCTGGCCGGCGCGCTGGCCTCGGCCCAGGACGCTGAGGACCTTGCCACCGACCGGATCCGCGCGCTGTACATGACCGGCGGGGCGCCCGCGCTGACCTCGATCGCGCTCGGCGCCGAAACCCTCTCGCAGGCGCTGGCCAGCTACCACAACGTCTCGGTGATCGTCGCGCAGGACTCCGTCCATGTGGCGCTCGCGGCGGCCACCGCCGCGCAGGCGGAGGACGCGGAGGTCGCGCTCGCCACGGCCGCCGACCAGCAGCGCCGACTGCAGAAGCAGGCGGCCGGCGCGGCGGCCCAGGTCAAGGACAAGCTGGCCGCCTCGCAGCGGCTGCTGGCCGCCGCGTCGGTGCAGATCCAGCAGCTCGTGGCGGCGGAGCAGGCAGCGGAGCAGCGGGCGGCGAACGAGCTGGCGGCGCTGATCCGCACCGAGCAGCAGCGCACCAAGACCCTCGGCGTCGGGCTGGACAGCAGCATCCCGCTGTCCCCGTTCGTCCAGCAGGTGCTCGCCGCGGCGGAGGCGGAGCTCGGCAAGCCCTACCAGTGGGGTGCGACCGGACCCGGGTCCTACGACTGCTCCGGGTTGACCCAGCACGCGTTCGCCGCCGCCGCCGTCGCGCTGCCGCGGACATCGCGCCAGCAGTGGTTCGCCGGCGGGCACGTCACGCTGGCCCAGTCGCTCCCCGGAGACCTGCTGTTCTGGGGCAGCAACCTCGCCGACCCGCAGTCGATCCACCACGTCGCGATCTACCTCGGCGGCGGCTACATGCTGGCCGCGCCGCACACCGGCAGCACCGTGCGGGTCGAGCAGGTGTACACCGACGGCTTCTTCGGTGTGACCCGGATCGCCGACCCCACCGCAGCGCGGCTGCCGGCCGCCGGCTGAGCCGTCAGGGCCGCTCCGCCGGCTGAGCCGTCAGCCGACCAGCCCGGGCAGCTCCTGTACGGCGTACCACTGCAGCTCGCACCCCTCCGCCTCGTCCACCGCAAACTGCGCGTCGTCGTCGCCGAGATCGGCGGCGACCACCGCGGCCGCCGCCACCGCGATCACCTCGGCCGCGAGCGGGTCGTCGACGTGTGCGGAGACCCAGGCCGCGCGGGGCACCGCCGCGGCCAGCCGCACCGCAGCCCGGTCGAGGTCAGCCAGCGGCGTGACGGCGCGCTCCGGCACCTCAGCCGCCAGCACCACCCGGCGCTGCGGCGCTGCCTGGTCGACGTCGAGCAGCCGCAACGACGCGCGGGCGGCCTCGGTCAGCGCGGCGTACTCCAGCTCCTCGGCATCCCCGGCGGCGTACCACTCCCGCAGCGCCGGCGTGACGGCGAACCCGGTCAGCGGCGCCGAGCCGAACTCGCCGGTGGCAAGCGCCGCACGCAGCATCGGCACCGTGGCCGGCAGGTAGACGCGCACCCTCAGGCCCCGTCCCGACCGTCGGTCACCGAACGGTCCCGACGAGTTCGGCCAGCGACTCCTCGAGCAGGGCGGCCAACACGTCGATGTCGGGCATCGCGTCCCGGTCGCCGTTCAGGCCGTAGAACACCCCGCCGTTGTACGACGTCAGCCCGACACTGACCGCCTGCCCCTTCGCGAGCGGGACGACGGGGAACGCGGCGAGCATCGGAGCGCCGGCGGCGTACAGCGGGAACTGTGGCCCGGGGACGTTGCTGACCACGAGGTTGAACAGCCGGCGGGTGAACCCGGCGGCCACCCGTGCACCGAGCGCGTGCAGCGTCGGCGGGGCGAAGCCGGACAGCGCGACGATCGCCTCCGCGCCGACCGACTGACCGGCCTCCTTGTGCCCGGACATCGCGTGCCGCACCTGATGCAGCCGCATCACCGGATCCGGTTCACCGACCGGCAGGTCGACGAAGTACGCCGAGATCCGGTTCCCGAGCTGGCCGGCCTGGGCATCGCTGCGGACGCTGACGGGCACCATCGCGCGCAACGTCGCGCGGGTGGTGACCGCCTCGCCCCGGGTGAGCATCCAGCCGCGCAGCGCCCCGGCGACGGTCGCGAGCACCACGTCGTTGACCGTACCGCCGTGTGCCTTGCGGACCCGCTTGTAGTCGTCGAGCTCGGTGCGCGCCATCCCGTAGCGGCGCGCGGCGCCGATCGGCACGTTGAGCGGCGTGGGGGGCGGCGGCCGCACCGCGGTGCGGGTGGCGGCCAGCAGACCGCCCAGCGTCCCGGCGGTCCGCACAGCCAGCGCGTGGGCGTCGTGCGCCCCGCCGCGCAGGGTGTCCAGGACCTCGGTGGGTTTGCTGAACAGGTCGGTGACCGCGCCCGCGACCAGCCGCAGACCGGAGGGCTCCCGGGCCGGTGGCCGGTCGTCGAACGCCGCGGGATCGGGGTCGGCGGGACGCCCCGGCCCCGGCCCGGGCGCCGGGCTGGCATCGAGGATCAGCTGCCCGATATCCACCGCGCTGACCCCGTCCACCATCGCGTGGTGCGTCTTGGTGAGGATCGCGAACCGGTTCCCGACCAGCCCCTCGACCAGGTAGAGCTCCCACAACGGCCGGCTACGGTCCAGGTGCCGAGCCATGATCCGGGCGACGAGCTCACGGAGCTGGGCCTCGGTTCCGGGCCGCGGAAGGGCACTGCGCCGCACGTGGTAGCCAAGGTCGAAGTCCGGGTCGTCGACCCAGACCGGGTTAGCCAGGCGCCCCGGGACCCAGCGCACCTTCTGCCGGTACCGGCGAACGGCCCCGACCCGGGTGTTGATCAGCCGGACCAGGGCGTCGATGTCGACGCCATCCGCCGGCGCCGCAAAGATCGCGACCCCGCCGACGTGCATCGCGGTCGTCGGCGACTCCAGGTAGAGGAACGAGACGTCGAGCGGGCTCAAGCGGTCGGCCATCGTGGCACCTCCGTCCGTCGCTGCTGGTTGGTGGAGTCGGTGGTCGGTGGAGTCGGTGGTCGGTGAAGTCGGTGGATCGAGGGTCGTTGGCTCAGGGACAGCTCGCCCGCGGGGCCGGGCGGGTGGGCACCGGGCGAGCCGTGGCCCGGCCGGCGGCCGAGCGGGCGGCGGTGACCTCGGCCGGCGTGCGCAGCCGGCTGAACTGGGAGGTCAGCACCAGCTCGACGGATCCGCGGGCCAGCCGGGCGTCCGCGACCACGACCGACCTGGGCAGCTGCTGCGCGAGCAGCATGGCGCCCGGCCCGGCTCCGGCGCCGTACCTCACCACCGGCGGACCGGCCGCGCCGACGGAGTTGCCGACGCTGACGACGGTGAAGCCGCGGGCGTGCAGCGCATCACCGGTACGCCGAGCCAGCCCGCTGCGACCGGTGCCGTTGAGCACCCGCAGCCGAACCGCGCGGGGGGTGGCCGGCGCGACCGCGGTCGGCGAGGAGGCCACGGGCGGGCAGGTCGGCACCGAGCCGCTGCCCGCGTCGTGGAACAGCCACGACCAGCCGCCGAGTCCGAGGCCGGCCAGGACCACCACGCCGATGCTCAGCGCGGCCACCCGCCGGACCCGGCCGGACCGGCGCGCGTCCCAGCTCGGCGCCGACCGGTGGCCGCCCAGCACGCTCAACGCTGCGTCGTCACATCGGTCGAGCAGTGCACGGCGGCACTCTACGGACCGCGCCGGCCAGCGGCGCGCAACCGGTGCGCCCGATGGGCGCCGCGGGGGCCGAGCTCCAGTCCCGGGCCGGCGAGGGCGCCGGCCAGCGTCGCGAGCGCCCGGCGGGCCGGTGAACCGGGAGCGGCGACCGTGAGCGGCTGTCCCCGGACCAGTGCCGCATCGCAGCCGGCGCGATCCTCCGGCACGTACGCCGCCGCCGCCAGGCCGGCGTACCGCTCGAGCAGGGTGGCGATCTGCCGCTGCGGGTCGGGGCCGGTGGCGGTGCGACGGACCCGGTTGACGATCACCAGCGGCCGCAGGTCGGGCAGCACCTCGCGCAGCTCACTGAGCCCGCGCACCAGCCGCTGCAACCCGACCGGGTCGCCAGCGCCGACGGCGAGCACGGTGTCCGCCGCCTGCAGCGTCGCCAGGGTGGCGCCGTTGCGCCGCGGCGCTGCCGTGTCGTAGGCGAGCTCCTCGTCCTGTTCCAGCGCGAAACCACAGTCGACCACGGTGACCGCTGCCAGCTCCCGGCAGCAGGACCAGACGACCTCCAGCGCCGCCGGCCGCAGCTCGGGCCAGCGGTCGGCCCGGGAGATGCCGGTCAGCACCCGCAGCGTCGGGTTCAGGCTCCGCGCCAGCCCGGCCAGCCGGGTCCGGTCCAGACCGCCCGCGTTGGCCAGCCGGGCGGCCGCGGCCAACCCGGGGGCCTCGTCGAGCAGACCCAGCAGCTGGGCGACGACGCCACCGTAGACGTCGCCGTCGGCGAGCAGCGTCGAGCATCCCCGGTTGGCCAACTCCGCCGCCAGCGTCACCGCGACGGTGCTGCGCCCGGGTGCGCCGGTGGGGCCCCACACCGCGACCAGTCGCCCGGCCGCCACTGCGGCGGTCGCCGGCGCTCCGACCGACTGCCGCGGCTCGGACCGGTCGGCCGCCGGGCCGCCGGGGGCGCTCAGCGCGCCGATCACAGCCGCGGCGATCCGGCCCGGGTCGGCGTCCGCGGGCAGCACATGGGCCACCCCGAGCTGGTGCAGCCGCTGCCGGGCCGCCTCGTCGCCGGCGGGCAGCAGCCCGACGACCGCGAGCCCACCGCTGTGCAGCTGCGCCACGGCGTCCCGGTCGAGCCGACGCAGGTCGGCGGAGAGCAGCGCCGCCCGGGCCGAGCCGGTCGCCGCGGTCGCCAGCAGGTCGGCCAGGTCCACGCACCGGCGGACGATCGTCACACCGAGGTCGGCGCCGGCGAGCGCGGCGACCAGATCAGCCTCCCAGCCGGCGTCGGTGACGGCCGTCAGCACGGGGACGGTCATCGTCGGGACCCGCGAGACGCCGGTGCCGCGCTCGGCGGCTCCGGTGGCACCCGGACCAGGTCCACCCCGCCCGACTGCGACGCCGCGACCGCGGCGGGCACCGAGTCCAGCGGCACCCGCAGCACCACGCCGACATCGTCGGCCGCGCCGAGGCGCCCGCCGGCGTCGGTGACCATGTCGACGGGTACGCCGGCCAGCGCCCGGTTCGGCGCGGTCGGCGGTGCGGCTACCCCGGCGGCTCCCTTGCCGGTGACGTAGACGTCCACCACGTCACCGCGCTGCAGGCCCGGTGGCAGATGATGCCGGGCGACCGCCACGGTCACCAGCCGGGTCGCCGGCTGAGCCGCCCCGGTCAGGGCGTTGCGGGGGAGGAACTCGGCCGCCCCGACCGCGCGGGCGAGGACGTACCCGGTGGGGACCGGGCCGGTCGCTGCGACGTACCGCCCGGCGTTGTCGAACAGCCGGACTCGGGTAACCCGAAGATCGCTCGGCCCGAGCGCGGTCCCGGCCGGCAGGTCCCGCGTCGCGGCGTAGACCCGGACCGAGGTGTCGGCGGCGGACACCACCCGGGCGCCGACCAGCATGGAGATCAGAACCAGCAGCACGCCGAGGACGAGGCGCGCGTCGAGCCAACCAGGGGTTCGGAGCCGGCTGGCCGGCGGGGAGGGCAGCTCGGTCAACGCGGATCTCCTTGACACCGGCGGGCGTCGCCGACGGTTCGCGGCATCTCCGGCAGAATCGCGCACGCGGGCCGCCCGGCGGGGCCGGTCGGCGCGCCGTCACCCGGTTGAGGGTGTCCGACCTGTGGATAGCGGACCGCCGGCGGTAGTGGCGCCGGCACACTGCGGCGACCACCGTGCGGCCCGGGCAGGAGGGAGGGATCCGGTGGCGACCCGCCGCTTCCTGCTGCTCTCCGACGTCGCCGAGGTCCTCAACATCTCCGCCGCCCAGGCCTACGCGCTGGTCCGCAACGGGGAGCTGCTTGCGATCAAGGTCGGTGGCCGGGGTCAATGGCGGGTCGAGGTCAGTGTGCTCGACGACTACATCGCCCGGGCCTACCAGCAGACCCAGGAGTTCGTGGCCACGCACCCGTTCACGCGCAGCCCGGAGGACCTCGACGACACGACGGAACCGGGGTCAGCTCGACCGCACCGCGGCGATCGCGGCGGTGGCGACCAGCCGTAGCGCTCGCACCGCCCCCGGGCGGCGATGTTCCCCGGCGGGGTGCTCGGCCAGGTCGACGAAGTCCGCGCCCACCCGGTCCAGCGTGCCGCGCAGCGTCGAGCCGTCGCGGGCGGTCACCAGCACCGGCGTGCGGTCCCGGGCGATGCCGCGCAGCGCGTAGCCCAGCGGCAGCCCGCCGGCCAGCATCGTCGACCGTCCAGGGGCGGCGGACCGGGCGTCGAGGCCACGGACCGACACGACCGCGGCCAATGGGACGAGGGCCTGCCGGCCAGCGGCCTCCGTCAGCAGCAGCCAGTCCGTCCCCACCGCCGAGAGCTCGCCGCTGATCGGCCCGACGGCGAGAACGTCCACCGTCACCCGCTCGCCGATTGCCGGGGCCAGCCGGTCGAGGGCATGCAGCAGCGCGACCTCCCGGCGGGTCCGGTCGGCGACCTCGGCCGTGAGGTCGGCGGCGGCGGCCGCCTCCAGCTGCCCTTCGAGGTCGGCGAACAGCCGCTCCCACCGCACCGGCCGGCCTCCTCCGTCGAGCCCGAGTGTGCCGCATGCCGCATGCCGCGGGCCGGGCCCGATGGCCCGGCCGCAGCGCGCCGCTCCGCCCGCCCGGTCGGCACCGCTGCACAGGGCCTCGAACCCGGTCTTGACCGTTCTCAATCCCAGCTATACACAAGCAAACGAACGTAAACGAAGGGTCGAGAACCATGGTGAGCCGCTCGCTCCACGTGCTCCGCGCCGGCGGCGTCCTCGGTGCGGTCACCGCAGCGGGGGGGCTGCTGCGGTGGGCCGCCCCGGCGACGCCGGTGCCGCGGCGGCCGGCCGATGTGCCCGACTGGATCTCCAGCACCCCGCCGGATCAGTTGCTGACCGTGCTGGCCGCCGGAACGGCCTGGCTGCTGGTCGGCTGGCTCACGGTTGCGGTCGCGGCGACGGCGCTGTCCAGCACCGGCGGTGCGGCCGGCCGCGTCGCCGGCCGGGTCGCGGACCGGGTGACGCCGGCGCTGCTGCGCTCCATGCTCCGCGCGGCGCTCGGCGTCACGGTCGCCGGCGCGTCGCTCGGCCCGACCGGTGCCGCGACGCTCGCGGTCGTACCGCCGACGGCCGCGGTCGCGAGCGAGCGCCCGCTCATAGCCGACGACGACGCGCCCGGGACCTGGCTGCCCTCCCTGGACCGCCCCGCAACGGTCGCGGGCCTAACCGCTCGACCGGCCCACCCGCCGCGCCTGCCCGGCACGGTGGTCGTCGCCGCCGGCGAGAGCCTGTGGTCCATCACCGCCCGGACGCTCGGCCCGAGTGCCGGAGCGGCGCAGATCGCCGCCCGGTGGCCGCGGTGGTACGCCGCCAACCGGGCGGTCATCGGTCCGGATCCCAACCTGCTGCGCCCGGGGCAGCGGCTGCACGCACCGCCCGGTGCGGGCTGACTCGCCGTCCCGTCATCGCGCGCCAGCACCACCTCTTAGCCGCACCACCTCGAAGCACTGCCGAGCGCCAGCCGCCCGGTCTCATCAGCACGCCCATCCCCGACCATCCGACGCCGAGGGAGCCCGCATGACCACGACCGCCACCGAGATAGCCCGACCGACCGGCTTCCCGTTGCGCCGCATCCCGGCCCGTGCCTACGACGCGCCCTACGACGACGAGCTCGCCGAGAACGAGCCGGCCGGTTCGGGAGCCGCCGGGATGCTCGCGCTCGCCTTCCCGTTGGCCTCGGGTGTGCCCGCCGTACCCGCCAGCCGGGCCCGGTTGCGGCTCGTGCCGGCGCCACCGCACGGGCTCGACCCGGACGGCGACCCGCCGCCGGACCTTCCGTCGCCCGGGCCATGGGCCGCCCGCCTGATCCAGGCGGTGGCGGAGGTCCTCGACGGCGACCGCCCGGTCGCCCAGCTGGTGCGCTGGAGCACCCTCGAGGTGCACGCGAAACTCCTCCGGCGGGCGGCCAGGGCTCCCCAGTTGGGCCCGGCAGCCGCGGCCCGACGGCAGCGCCCGGTGGTTCGCTCGGTGCACGTCAGCCAGCCCACGGCCGGGGTCGCCGAGGCGTGCGCACTGATCTGGCGGGCCGGCCGCGGCCGGGCGCTCGCGGTGCGGCTCGAGTGGCGCGCCGGCCGGTGGATCTGCACCGCGGTGGACCTCTGCTGAGGTCGCCCGCTCAGCCGCCGGCTCGCAGCGGTGCCGGCGACCGCTCAGCGATTGCGCGGATCTCCGTGGCAGCGCTTGTACTTCTTCCCCGACCCGCAGGGGCACGGCGCGTTGCGCGGGACGTCCGAGCCGACCACCTGACCCGCGGCGGTGGCCTCCCCGACCGCGGTCCGCGATGTCGGCCCGCCGGTGGTGCGCTCCACCCCGCCGGCACCGTCGACGGTCGGCGAGCTGTACTGCAGCCGGTCCGGCCGCCGCGGCGCGGCCAGACCCGGCGCGTTGACCTCGACGTGCGGGTGCTCACCGGAGCCGGTCGGCGACGGCGCGGCGCCCTGCGCCGCAACGGCCGGATCCACCCCACCGGCGGCAGCAGGCGCCGAACGGAGCTCGGCCGACGGCGCGTCCTCCTCGGACAGCTCGACCGATGGCTGCGTCCCGTCGAGCCGGCTGCCCTGGTCCGGACCCCCCTCGGGCAGCGCAGCCCCAGGCTCCGGCGCGGTTGGTTCGACCTGCACCTCGAGGTTGAACAGGAACCCGACCGACTCCTCCTTGATGCCGTCCATCATCGCGCCGAACAGGTCGAAACCCTCCCGCTGGTACTCCACCAACGGGTCGCGCTGACCCATCGCCCGCAGCCCGATGCCCTCCTGGAGGTAGTCCATCTCATAGAGGTGCTCCCGCCACTTGCGGTCCAGCACCGAGAGCACGACCCGCCGCTCCAGCTCGCGCATCGTCTCCGCACCGAGATCGGCCTCGCGCCGGTCGTACGCCGCGTGCCCGTCCTCGATGAGCTCGAAGGAGAGGAACTCCGACGACAGGGCGCCACCGGCCCGCTCCGCCAGGGCGGCCACGCTCACCCCTACCGGGTAGAGGGTCCGCAGCGCCGTCCAGAGCTGGTCTAGGTCCCAGTCCTCGGCGAAGCCGTCACCGGTGGCGCTGTCGACGTAGGCGCCGACCACGTCGTCGATCATGTGCCGGACTTGTTCGTGCAGGTCGGCACCCTCGAGCACGCGGCGGCGTTCGGCGTAGATGACCTCGCGCTGCTTGTTGAGCACCTCGTCGTACTTCAGGACGTTCTTGCGGATCTCGAAGTTCTGCTGCTCGACCTGGGTCTGGGCCGAACGGATCGCCCGGGACACCATCTTGGACTCGATCGGCACGTCCTCCGGGATGTTCAGCCGGTCCATGATCGACTCGACCGCGTTGGCGTTGAACAGCCGCATCAGGTCATCGCCGAGGGAGAGGTAGAACCGCGACTCGCCGGGGTCGCCCTGCCGGCCCGAGCGCCCGCGCAGCTGGTTGTCGATCCGGCGGGACTCGTGCCGCTCGGTGCCGAGGACGTACAGGCCACCGAGCTCGACGACCTCCTCGTGCTCGGTGGCGACCGCTTCCTTGGCCTTCTCCAGCGCGTCGGGCCAGGCCAGCTCGTAGTCGTCGGAGTCGTCCACCGGGGACAGGCCGCGGTTGCGCAGCTCGCTGGCGGCCAGGAACTCGGGGTTGCCGCCGAGCATGATGTCGGTGCCGCGGCCGGCCATGTTGGTGGCCACCGTCACCGCGCCGCGCCGACCGGCCTGCGCGACGATCTGCGCCTCCTTCTCGTGGAACTTGGCGTTGAGGACCTCGTGCGGGACGCCGGTGCGGGACAGCATGGTGGAGAGCAGCTCGGACTTGCCGACGCTGGTGGTGCCGACGAGGACCGGCTGTCCCTTCTCGTGCCGAGCCGAGATGTCCTCGACGACCGCGGTGAACTTCGCCTCCTCGCTCTTGAACACGACGTCCTTCTCGTCGAGGCGGCACATCGTCCGGTTGGTGGGGATCGGCACCACGCCGAGCTTGTAGATCTGGCTGAACTCCGACGCCTCGGTCATCGCCGTACCGGTCATGCCGCCGAGCTTGCCGTAGAGCCGGAAGTAGTTCTGCAACGTGATCGTCGCCAGGGTCTGGTTCTCGTCCTTTATCTGAACGCCTTCCTTGGCCTCGATCGCCTGGTGCATCCCCTCGTTGTACCGGCGGCCGTGCAGCACCCGACCGGTGAACTCGTCGACGATCAGGACCTCGCCGTCGGCGACGATGTAGTCCTTGTCCTTGTGGTAGAGCTCTTTCGCCTTCAGCGCGTTGTTCAGGTAGCCGACGAGCGGCGTGTTCACCGCTTCGTAGAGATTGTCGATGCCGAGATAGTCCTCGACCTTCTCGACGCCGGACTCGGCGATGGCGACCGTCCGCTTGCCCTCCTCGACCTCGTAGTCGGCGTCCCGGAGAAGGCGGGGGGCCATACGGGCGAACTCCTGGTACCACTTCGCGCTCTGCTCGGCGGGTCCGCTGATGATGAGCGGCGTGCGGGCCTCGTCGATGAGAATCGAGTCCACCTCGTCGACGATGGCGAAGTGGTGGCCGCGCTGGACCAGCTCCTCGGCGCTCCACGCCATGTTGTCGCGCAGATAGTCGAAGCCGAACTCGTTGTTGGTCCCGTAGGTGATGTCGCAGAGATAGGCCGGCCGGCGGATGTCCGGTGCCTCGTTGGCGAGGATGACCCCGACGGACAGACCGAGGAACCGGTGCACCCGGCCCATCCACTCCGCGTCGCGCCGGGCCAGGTAGTCGTTGACGGTGACGACGTGAACGCCCTTGCCGGCCAGCCCGTTGAGGTATGCCGGCAGCGTGCCGACGAGGGTCTTGCCCTCGCCGGTCTTCATCTCCGCGATGTTGCCGAGGTGCAGCGCCGCACCGCCCATGAGCTGCACGTCGAAGTGCCGCTGGCCCAACGTCCGCTTGGCCGCCTCCCGCACCGTGGCGAACGCCTCCGGCAGCAGGTCGTCGAGCGTCTCGCCGTCGGTCAGTCGGGCTCGGAAGGCCTCGGTCTGCTCCCGCAGCTCGGCATCGGTCATCGCGACGTAGTCGTCCTCGATGAGGTTGACCTGCGCGGAGATACCCTTGAGCCGGCGGAGGATCTTGCCTTCGCCGGCTCGCAGAATCCTGTCGAGTACCACTCTTGGTGCACCCCTGCCGGTGTCGCCGATCGGTCTCCGCCATGGTAGGCGGTTCTCCGGGCCGGTTCCCCGGCCCCGCGCGGGTCAACGCCCCGGGCTGCTCGGGGGTGCCCCGGCAGCGGAAGCCGCTGGCTCCGCGGGCCGGCTCCCCGTGAGACTCGGGAGGATGGACCCCCAGCCTGAGCTTTCCGACGGTCGCGTGCTGCTCCGGCCGTGGCGACCGGGCGACGCCGCAGCCGTCGCCGCCGCCTGCGAGGACGCCGCGATCCAGCGTTGGACGAGCGTCCCGTCGCCGTACCGGCGAAGTGACGCCGAGGCCTTCGTCGGCGAGTGGGCGCCGCAGCAGTGGACCTCGGGTCGCGGGGCGGCGTACGCGGTGGTCCAACCGGATGCGGACATCCTGATCGGGGCCGTGGGGCTGGGCCGGCGGGACCCGGTCGTCCGCAGCGCCGAGATCGGATACTGGACCGCGCCAGCGGCCCGCGGTCGCGGCCACACCACGGCCGCGGTCCGGCTGCTCACCCGGTTCGGATTCGACACGCTCGGGCTGGCCCGCATCGAGTGGTACGCCGAGGTGGGGAACGCGGCGTCCCGCCGGGTAGCGGCCAGGGCCGGCTTCACCGTCGAGGGCACCCTGCGGGCCAAGCTGCCGCACTCGGGAGGCCTCGTGGACGCCTGGGTCGGCGCCCGACTCGCCACCGACCCGGATCGGCCGGCCGAGCGGGAGGTGCCCCAGCCGGTGCTGCACACCGGCCGGCTGACGCTGCGCCCGTTCGAGCCGGCGGACGCGCCGGCGGTCGCCGCGGCCTGCGCCGACCCCGGCACCCAGGCCTGGCTACCGCTGCCGTCGCCGTACACCCTTGGCCACGCCGAACAGTGGGTCAGCGTCGGTGCGTTCGCCGACCGGTACGCCGGCACCGGTGTCCATTACGCGGTCGCGGAGGACCTCGGCGGTGTGCTGGTGGGCGACATCGGGCTCAAGCGGCTCGACCGGGCAGCCGCCGCGGCGGAGGTCGGCTACTGGACCGCGCCCGCGGCCCGCGGCCGCGGCTACATGACCGAGGCCGTGGGCGCGCTCTGCCGATGGGCGTACGCCGAGCTCGGGCTGCGCCGGGTGGAGCTGCGCGCGGCGCCGGCGAACACGGCCTCGCGGCGGGTGGCGGCCAAGGCGGGATTCCGGATGGAGGGGGTGCTGCGGGCGGCCGGCTACCTGCACACCGGCCCGGTCGACCTCGTCTGCTACTCCCGCCTCGTCGACGACCCGCCGAAC
>JBBSHH010000047.1:0-19565 GCA_038253225.1 Mycobacteriales bacterium
CACCCGGATCCGGCCGGCGTGCTGGCGCCGGCGATCCGGGCCGCCCGGTCGGCCGCGTCGGCCAACGGCCGGGACCTGGCCGTGGTCGTGTCGCTGTGCGGGACCCCCGCCGACCCGCAGGACCGGGAGCGGACGGCGGGCACCCTCGCCGCCGCCGGTGCGCACGTCTTCCTGTCCAACGCTGCCGCGGCCCGCTGCGCGGTGACCCTCGCCAGCGGGAATTCCGAGTGACCGCCCGAGCGGGGGCCGACGGGGCCGGACCGCCGCTGCGCGGCCTGCTGACCCGACCGCCGACGGTGGTGGCTGCCGGCGCGGAGCTGTTCGCCGACGCGCTCGCCGCGCAGGCCGTGCCGGTCGAGCGGGTGGACTGGCGGCCGCCGTACGACGGCAGCGAGGCGGACCTGGCCCGGGTGACGGCCGACCCGCGGCGGACCGACGCCAACGCCACCGCGGTCGGCCGGCTGCTGGCCGCGCGGCCGCAGCTGGTCGACGTCCGGCCGGCCGGCGAGGCGCTGGGGCTGTCGGCCGGGGACTTCCTGCACGCCGGCCCGCCGCTGACCTGGGAGCGGGCGTCGGGACCGATGCGCGGGGCGCTGGTTGGCGCGATGCTGTTCGAGGGGCTCGCCGCCACCCCGGCGGAGGCCGAGCGCCGGCTGGCCGCCGGCGCGGGCCGCACCCTCGACCCGTGCCACCACCACCGGGCGGTCGGCCCGATGGCCGGGGTGGTCAGCCCGTCGATGTGGGTCTTCGAGATCGAGGACGCCACCTCCGGCGGGCGGGCCTACTGCAGCCTCAACGAGGGCCTGGGCAAGGTGCTGCGCTACGGCGCGTACGGCGCCGAGGTGGTCGAGCGGCTGCGCTGGATGTCGGCGGTGCTCGGCCCGCTGCTGCATCGGTCGGTGCGGGCGCACGGACCGGTCGACGTCACGTCGCTGGTCGCGCAGGCGCTGCAGATGGGCGACGACCTGCACAACCGCAACCGGGCGGCGACCTCGCTGTTCGTCCGGGAGCTCGCCGCCGACCTGGTCGAGGCCGGGGCCGGCACCGAGGTCGCGGCGGCGCTGCGGTTCATCAACGGCAACGACCACTTCTTCCTCAACATCGTCATGCCGGCCGGCAAGGTCGCCGCCGACGCGGCCCGCGACGTACCCGGTTCGACGATGGTGGTGGCGATGGCGCGCAACGGCACCGACTTCGGCATCCAGACCGCCGGCACCGGGGACGCCTGGTTCACCGGGCCGGCCGGGGTGCCCGACGGGCTCTACCTCGGCGGCTACGGACCCGCTGACGCCAACCCCGACATCGGTGACTCCACGATCACGGAGACGGCCGGCGTCGGGGGGTTCGCGATGGCGGCGGCGCCAGCGATCGTCCGGTTCATCGGTGGTGACGTCGCCGACGCGCTGACCGCGACCCGGACGATGTACGAGATCACGCTGGCCGAGCACCCGTCGTACCAGGTGCCGATCCTCGACTTCCGCGGTACGCCGACCGGCATCGACGTCACCAAGGTGGTCCGGACCGGGATCCTGCCGGTCGTCAACACCGGCATCGCCGGGCGGGTCGCGGGCACCGGGCAGGTCGGCGCTGGCCTGGTCTCGCCCCCGGTGGAGGCGTTCACCGCTGCGCTGGCCGGGCTGGCCGCGGCAGCGCCGCCGATCTAGACCGTCTGGGAGACTGCTCGGTCGTGACTGTCACCGTCCCGGCAGCCGCCCCGGGCGCTGGCAGCGACCCGGACCGACCGGTCCGCCCGGTGCTGCTCGCAGCCGCGCTCTTCCTCGCCGCCCTGAACCTGCGGGCGGCGATGTCCTCGGTACCCCCGCTGCTGGACAGCGTGCGGCGCGATGTCGGGCTCTCCGGCGTGGGCGCCGGCGCGCTGACGACCCTGCCGGTGCTGTGCATGGGCCTGTTCGCCCCGGCCGCGCAGCGGCTGGCCGCTCGGATCGGACGCGAGGCGGCGGTCGCTGTGGCGCTCGCCGTACTGACCAGCGGGCTGGCGCTGCGGGCGCTCGGCGTCCATCCGGCGGCGCTGTTCGGCGGCACCCTGCTCGCCGGTGTCGGCATCGCGATCTGCGGGGTGGTGCTGCCCGGCATCGTCAAGGAGCACTTCGCCAGCCGGGCCGGGGCGGTCACCGGCCTGTACATGACCAGCATGATGCTCGGCGCCACCGTGGCGGCCGGTGCGTCGGTGCCGTTGGCCGGGGCGCTCGGCAGCTGGCCGGCGGCGCTGGCGGTCTGGTCGCTGGTGGGTGTGGTCGGCCTGGTCGGCTGGCTGCCGGTGGCCGCCCGCGCCCACCGACCCGACCGGCGCCCCCGAGTCGTCGCCGGCCGGCTGCCGTGGCGCAGCCGCACCGCCTGGCTGGTCAGCGCGTACCTGGCGATCCAGTCGGTGCTGTTCTACAGCCAGCTGGCCTGGCTGGCGCCGGCATACGAGGCGGCTGGTTGGCGGCCGGGCGCCGCCGGGCTGCTGCTGGCGGTGTTCACCGTCACCCAGCTCGGGGCGGCGCTGACCGTGCCGGCGCTGGCCGACCGGACGGCAGACCGTCGGCCCTGGTTCTACCTGGTCGTCGGCGCCTCGCTGATCGGGATGACCGCGCTGCTGGCCGCTCCGGAGGTGTTGCCGTGGGTGTTCGTGGCGGTGCTCGGGTTCGGCCAGGGCGGCGGGTTCGCGCTCGGGCTGGTGCTGCTCGTCGACTACGCGCCGGACCCGGCCGCCGCCGGCCGGCTCGCCGCGATGGCGTTCCTGGTCTGCTACCTGTTGGCCGCGCTCGGACCGATCGGGGTCGGCGGGCTGCACGACCTGACCGGTGGCTACCCGACCGGGTGGGCGGTGCTGCTCTGTCTCGACCTGGCCCAGCTCGCCGTGGTGTGGCAGCTGAGCCCGGCCCGCCGGTCCCGCGGTCTCTGACCGCTACTCGACGATCTTGGAGATGGGCAGCTCCAGGATGTCCCGGGCGCCGGCGGCCTTCAGCGCCGGGATCAGGGTGTTGACGCCGCGGCGCGGCACCACGGTCTCCACCGCGGCGAAGTCCCCGGTGGCGAGCGCGGTCACGGTCGGGGAGGTCATCGCCGGCAACACCTCGACGACGGCGGCCAGCCGGTTCGTGGCCACGTTGAGCTTGAGCAGCACCTGCCCGCGGGCCCGGATCGCGCCCTGCAGCAGCAGCGCGATGTCCTCCATCGCCGCGCGCGCCACCGGGTCGGCGTAGCTGGCCGGGTTCGCCACCAGCTCGGTGCGGCTGGTGAGCAGCGTCTCCACCACCTTCAGCCCGTGCTTGCGCAGCGACGAGCCGGTCTCGGTCACGTCGACGATCGCGTCGACGATGTCCGGCACCTTCGCCTCGGTGGCGCCGTACGACGGGACGATCACCGCCCGCACGCCGATCTTCGTGAAGTACCGACGGGTCAGCTCGGGGTACTCGGTGGACACCCGGACACCGTCGGGTAGCTCGTCGCCGCGCTCGGCCGGGTGCTCCCGCGATACGGCGAGCACGATCCGCACCGGGTTCGCGGTCGCCTTGGAGTACTCCAGCTCGGCCAGGCTGGTGACCTGCGCGCCGGTCTCGCTGATCCAGTCCCGGCCGGTGATGCCGACGTCGAAGAGTCCCTGCTCGACGTACTGCGGGATCTCCTGCGGCCGGAGGAACCGGACCCGGTCGATCCGCGGGTCGTCGATCGCGGCGTGGTAGTCGCGGTCCGAGCCGCGCCGCACCGCGAGGTCGGCGGCCTCGAACAGCTCCAGGGTGGCCCGCTCGAGCGACCCCTTGGGCAGGACCAGCGACAGCACGGCGAACCTCTTCCGGAAGTGGGGCGACGGTCTCAGGCCGGCACGACGCGGCCGGCCGGGGACCTGGCCGCGGCACCGAGCTCGGCGAGAGCCAGTGCCGTGACGACCGCGGCCTGGGCCGCCTCCCGGCCCTTGTCCTCGCGGGAGCCGGGCAGCCCGGCCCGGTCCCGGGCCTGCTCCTCGTCGTCGCAGGTCAGCACGCCGAAGCCGACCGGCGTCCCGCTGTCCAGAGCCACCCGGGTCAGGCCGTCGGTGACCGCGCGGCAAACGTAGTCGAAGTGCGGGGTGCCGCCGCGGATCACCACCCCGAGCGCCACCACCGCGTCGACGGACCCGGCGAGGCGCTGAACCAGCAGCGGCAGCTCGAACGCGCCGGGTGCCCGCACCACCGTCGGCTCGGGCACGCCCATGTCGGCCAGCGACCGCAGCGCGCCCGCCAGCAGCGCGCCGGTGATCTCGTCGTGCCAGAGCGTCGCGACGACCCCGACCCGCAGCGAGTCCGCGCCGCGCACCGCGAGGCCGGGGGCGCCGGTCCCGCTCACGGCGCGACCGCGTCGGCCGCCGGCGGCAGCGGGTCGGCGCCGGTCTCGGTCGACTCCGCGTCGTCGCCGGCCACGTTATCCGGAAGGTTCTGCAGGTCGTGGCCCATCCGGTCCCGCTTCGTCCGCAGATACCGCAGGTTCTCCGGGGTGGCGTGCACCGGCAGCGGCACCCGGTCGAGGATCTCCAGCCCGTAGCCCTCCAGCCCGGCCCGCTTGGCCGGGTTGTTGGTCAGCAGCCGCATGGTGCGCACCCCGAGGTCGACGAGGATCTGCGCGCCCGTGCCGTAGTCGCGGGCGTCCGCGGGCAGCCCCAGCTCGAGGTTGGCGTCGACGGTGTCGGAGCCGCCGTCCTGCAGCTGGTAGGCCTGCAGCTTGTGCAGCAGCCCGATCCCGCGTCCCTCGTGCCCGCGGACGTAGAGCACGACGCCACGGCCCGCCGCGGCGACCGCGGCGAGCGCCGCGTCGAGCTGCGGGCCGCAGTCGCAGCGGCGGGAGCCGAACACGTCGCCGGTGAGGCACTCGGAGTGCACCCGCACCAGCACGTCCTGCCCGTCGCCGACGTCGCCGCGCACCAGCGCGAGGTGGTCGGAGCCGTCGAGCAGGCTGGTGTAGCCGACCGCGCGGAAGGTCCCGTGCGCGGTCGGGATGGCGGCCTCGGCCACCGCCCGGACCTGGGTCTCGGTCCGCCGCCGGTGCGCGACGAGGTCGGCGATCGAGATCAGCGTCAGCCCGTGCGTGGTCGCGAACCGGCTCAGCTCGGGCAGCCGGGCCATCGTGCCGTCGTCGTTGACGATCTCGCAGACCACGCCGGCCGGCCGGAGCCCGGCCATCGTCGCGAGGTCGACCGCCGCCTCGGTGTGGCCGGTGCGCCGCAGCACCCCGCCCTCCTTGGCCCGCAGCGGGAAGACGTGGCCGGGCCGGGTCAGCTCGGCGGCGGTGGTGCTCGGGTCGGCGAGGGTGCGGATCGTGTGCGCCCGGTCCGCGGCGGAGATGCCGGTGCTGACCCCCTCCCGGGCGTCGACCGAGACGGTGTACGCCGTGCCCTTGCGGTCCTGGTTGACGTGGTACATCGGCGGCAGGTCCAGCCGGTCCAGGTCGGCGCCGGCCATCGGCACACAGACCACCCCGCTGGAGTAGCGGATCGTGAACCCGAGCAGCTCCGGGGTGGCGAGCTCGGCGGCGAAGACGAGGTCACCCTCGTTCTCCCGGTCGGCGTCGTCGACGACGACGACCGCCCTACCCGCGGCGATGTCGGCGACCGCCTGCCCGATGGGCGCGAACCGGGTGTCGCCGGCGGCCAGCGGTGTGGTCACAGCGAGCCGAGCCGGGCGGCGAGCAGCTTCTCGGCGTACTTCGCGAGCACGTCCACCTCCAGGTTGACCGGGTCGCCGGGGCCCTTGCGACCCAGCGTGGTGCGCTGGAGCGTCGCCGGGATCAGGCTGACGGTGAACTCCTCCGACCCGACGTCGACGACGGTGAGGCTGACGCCGTCGACGGTGATCGACCCCTTCTCGACCAGATAGCGCGACAGCGTCTCCGGCAGCCCGACCCGGAGCAGCTCCCAGTGCGGCGTCGTGGTGCGGTCCCGGATCTGCCCGACCGCGTCGACGTGGCCCTGCACGAGGTGGCCGCCGAGCCGGGTCGCGAGCGTCAGCGGCCGCTCCAGGTTCACCCGGGAGCCGGCGCGCAGCGCGCCCAGGCTGGAGCGGCGCAGCGTCTCGAGCATCACGTCGGTACGGAACTCGACGCCGGCCAGCTCGGTGACCGTGAGGCAGACGCCGTTGACGGCGACGGAGTCACCGGGACGGGCGTCGGTGCTGACCAGCGGTGCCCGCACGGCCAGCCGGGCTGCGTCGGGGAACCGCTCGACGCGGGTCACCTCGCCGAGCTCCTCGACGATGCCGGTGAACATCTCAGCGCTCCTCTTCCTCGTCCTCGGGTGGCGCGGGCTCCCCCGGGTCGGCCGGGTCGGCCGCCGGCCGGGCGGTCAACCGCAGGTCCGGGCCGATCCTGGTGACGTCGTCGAGCCGTAGCCGCAGCGCCGCCGCCAGCGTCGAGGCGCCCGGGCCGGCCAGCACGCCCGGCCCGGTGCCGCCGATCAGCGCCGGCGCGACGTAGCCGACGACCCGGTCGACCAGACCCCGTCGTACCAGTGAACCGGCGAGGCGCGGTCCGCCTTCCACCAGCACCCCGCGGACGTCGCGGGCGTAGAGCAGACCCAGCGCCGCGGCCGGGTCGAGGCCGTCCTCGTCGGCCGGTACGTCGGCGGCGGTGAGCACCAGCGTCGGCGCGGCGGCGTCGCGCACCCGGGCGGTGGCCGGGGTGCGACCGTCGCGGTCCAGGACCACCCGCAGCGGCCGGCGGCCGGACCCGTCCCGGGCGGTGAGGTGCGGGTCGTCGGCGAGCACCGTGCCGACGCCGACGAGAACCGCGTCGGCCTCCGCCCGCAGCCGCTGGACGTCGGCCCGGGCGGCCGGGCCGGTGATCCACCGGCTGGACCCGTCCGAGGCCGCGACCCGGCCGTCGAGGCTGGCGGCGTACTTCAGCGTCACGTGCGGCCGGCCGCTGGCGACCGCGTGCAGCCAGGCCTCGTTGCCGCGGGCGGCCTCGGCGGCGAGCAGGCCCGCCTCCACCTCGATCCCGCTGCGGGCCAGCACCCGGCCGCCGCCGGCCGCCGGAGGGAGCGGGTCGGCGACGGCGTAGACGACACGGCGGACGCCGGCGGCGAGCAGCGCGTCGGTGCACGGCGGGGTGCGCCCGGTGTGGGCGCACGGCTCGAGGGTGACCACCGCGGTGCCGCCGCGGGCCCGGGCCCCGGCCCGGTCGAGCGCGACCCGCTCGGCGTGCGGGCCGCCGGCGCCGGCGTGGTGGCCCTCCCCGACCACCAGTCCGGCGGGGTCGAGAACGACCGCGCCGACGACGGGGGTGGGGCTGGTCCGGCCCAGGCCGCGGGCGGCCAACACGATCGCGCGACGCATCGCCGCCTGCTCGGCCACGCTCGCCACCGCCGCGCACCTCCTTCGCCGCCGCCACCGGTCTGCCCACAGCACCGCGAGCGTGCGGGCGGGGGTGGCGTGCGGCGGCGGGCGAGGCACCGCGCGCGGGGCGCGGCACCGGCCGGCGGCACGCCAGCGGTCCGGCGCGCCCCGGCGTCACCCGCGCGCTGCCTCCCGTCCGGACTGTCACCGTCGGTCCCGGAGTTCCACCGGGTCAACCGCTCGCTGGCGGCGAGCGGGTCGCGGACTGTCACCGCCGGTTCGGAGTTGCACCGACCCCGGAGCGCGCGTGTTGCGGTTGCGCGGCCAGTGTCGCACGGCCGATCAGGGTGCGGCGGTCGGCGTCGCGTCGGCCCGGCGGTCCACCGCGACCGCCGAGCCGGGTCGGGCCTTGGCCACCCCCTTCATCTCGGTGGCGATCGCAACCGCCTCGCGGTGGTCGGCGAACCGGCGTCGGCCGCTCATCGCCAGCCCGACCGAGACCGACAGCAGCGGGTGATGGCGCAGCCGCCCGCGCCGGTCCAGCAGCCGCAGGTAGCCGCGGGCGCGGTCTTCGGGCGCGTGCAGCCCGGGGGCCTCCGCGTCGAAGATCTCCAGCACCCGGGCGGCCATCCTCTCGGCCTGGTGCGGCTCGCAGACCAGCACGAAGTCGTCACCGCCGACGTGGCCGAGGAACGGTCGGGGTTCACCGGCCTCGAGCAGGGCGGTGTTCAGCGCGGCCGCCAGCAGCACGATCGCCTCGTCACCGCGCAGAAACCCGTAGGCGTCGTTGAACGGCTTGAAGTTGTCGATGTCGACGTAGCCGACGGCGAACGGCTCGGCGCGCTCGACCCGCTCGGCGATCTCGGAGTCGATCCGGTGGTTGCCCGGCAGGCCGGTGAGCGGGGACACCGCCCGCATCTCGGCGTTGCGCCGCAGCGTCGAGCGGACCCGGGCCACCAGCTCCAGGGTGTCGAACGGTTTCACGACGTAGTCGTCCGCACCGGCGGCGAGACCGACCACTTTGTCGGCGGAGAGCCCCCGGGCGGTCAGAAAGATCACCGGCAGGTGCGCGGTCATCGGGTGCGCCCGCAGCCGCCGGCACAGCTCGAGCCCGTCCAGCCCGGGCAGCAGCACGTCGGCGATCACCAGGTCCGGCGGTGCGGCGGCGACCGCGGCCAGTGCCTCGGTGGCGTCGGTGACGATCCGGACGGAGAAGCCCTCGAGCCGCAGCGTGCGCTCCACGAAGCCCGCCACGACGGCGTCGTCGTCGACGACCAGCACGGTCGGCGTCACGGCGGGCTCGGTGTTCCCGCGGCGGTGGGGGCGGCGGCGGTCGCGGCGGCCCGCAGGCCGCGCACCGCAGCGTCGGGGTCGTCGGCGCCGTACACGGCGGACCCGGCGACGAAGACGTCCGCCCCGGCCGCGGCGCAGCGTCCGATCGTGTCGGCGTCGACGCCGCCGTCGACCTGCAGCCACAGCGCCAGGCCACGCTCGGCGACCGCGGCCCGGGCCCGGGCCAGCTTGGGCAGGACGACGTCGAGGAACCGCTGGCCGCCGAAGCCCGGCTCCACCGTCATGATCAGCAGCAGGTCCAGCTCCGGCAGCAGGTCGAGGTAGGGCTCCACCGGCGTCGCCGGCTTGAGCCCGATCCCGACCCGGGCGCCGGCGGCACGGATCGCCCGGGCGGTCCGGATCGGGGCCGCCGCGGCCTCGACGTGGAAGGTGACGTTGCCGGCGCCGGCCTCGGCGTACGCCGGGGCCCACCGGTCCGGGTCCTCGATCATGAGATGGCAGTCGAGCGGCAGCGTGGTGGCGGCCAGCAGGCTGGCCACCACCGGCAGCCCGAGGGTCAGGTTGGGGACGAAGTGGTTGTCCATCACGTCGACGTGCAGCCAGTCGGCGCTCTCGGCGACGGCGGCGGCGGCGTCGGCCAGCCGGGCGAAGTCGGCGGCGAGGATGCTGGGGGCGATCTGGGCGGCCACCGCTTGCACAACCCTCCGGCTCGGAGACGGTTGGCCAGAGTCTAGGAGGCCACGGCCGGGTTGTCGGAGCGCCGCCGCAGCAGGGCCACGAACATCGCGTCGGTCCCGTGCCGGTGCGGCCAGAGCTGGGCGTAGGGCCCCGGCCCCACGTCGGGCACCCCGAGCGCCGGCCGGACGTCGACCGCCTCGGTGTCGGTGCGGCGACGCAGCACCTCGCCGACGACCGCGACGGTCTCGCCGGGGTGCGGCGAGCAGGTGACGTAGCCGACCAGGCCGCCGGGGCGGGCGGCATCGAGGGCGCTGCCGAGCAGCGCGCGCTGTAGCGGCGCCAGCCGGGCCACGTCGGCCGGCTGCCGCCGCCACCGTGCCTCCGGCCGTCGGCGCAGCGCGCCGAGGCCGGTGCAGGGCGCGTCCACCAGCACCCGGTCGAAGCTGCCCGGGCGCCACGCCGGCACGGTGCTGTCCGCGGCGACGACGAGCCCCGCCGCGGCGGGCAGGGACCGGGCGACCAGCCGGGCCCGGTGCGGGGCCCGGTCGACGGCGAGCAGGGCGGCCGGCGGCTGCGGGCGCTGCGCGGCCAGACCGGCGAGCAGGGCCGCCTTGCCGCCCGGGCCGGCGCAGGCGTCGAGCCAGCGGGTGTCCGGCCCGGCCAGCGCCGCGGCCGCCACCGCGAGCGCCGCCAGCTGGCTGCCCTCGTCCTGCACCCCGGCCCGGCCGTCGCGGATCGCCGCCAGCGCGCCCGGGTCGCCGCCGGCGAGCCGGACCGCGTACGGCGACCATGGACCGGCGCTCGCTCCCGGACCGGCGGCGGCGAGCAGCTCGTCCCGCCCGATCCGCCCCGGCCGGGCGACCAGGTGCACCTGCGGCCGGTCCACCGCGAGCACGGCCGCGGTCTCGGCCAGGTCGCCTCCGAGCGCGTCGCGGAACGCCGAGACGATCCACCGCGGGTAGCTGTGCACCAGCCCGAGCCGGCCGACCGGGTCGTCGGCGTACGCCGGCGCGAGCCGCTCCAGCCAGCCGGCCAGGTCGGCGGCGGCGACCCGGCGCAGCACCGCGTTGACAAGCTTGGCCCGACCCTCGCCGAGCACCGCCCGGGCCAGCTCGACGGTGGCCGAGACCGCGGCGTGCACCGGGATGCGGGTGCGCAGCAGCTGGTAGGCGCCGAGCCGGAGCACGTCGAGCAGCGGCGGGTCCAGGTCGGCCAGCGGCCGGTCGACGCACCCGGTCAGCACCGCGTCGAGGGTGCCCTGCATCCGCAGCGCGCCGTACCCGAGCTCGGTGGCCAGCGCCGCGTCCCGCTCGGGCAGCCGACGCTCGCGCAGCAGGCCGGGCAGCACCAGGTTGGCGTAGGCGTCCCGCTCGGCCACCGCGCGCAACAGGTCGTAGGCGACCGCGCGGGCCGGGTCGGGGCGGGGTCGCGACCGGCGCGGCGGCGTCACCGGAGCCGGTCGTCGGGCCCGGGCCGAACCCCGCGCGCCCACGCCTCCGCCGGCATCGCGGACCGGCCGGCCGGCGCCACCGTGCCGAGCCGGACCGCGCCGCGGCCGGTCCCGACGAGCACCGCGGGGTCGCCCCGGCGCGGCCCGCGGAGCTCCCCGGGCTCGAGCCCGGGGTCCGGCGCCGGGACACCGGCGACCGGGCCTAGCTTGAGCCGGCCGCCGCGAAACGTCGTCCAGGCGCCCGGGCTGGGGGTCGCGGCCCGGACCAGCCGGTCGATCCGCAGCGCCGGCGCGCCCCACGGCACCCGCCCGTCCTCCGGCCCGAGCTTCGGGGCCAGCGACACCCCCTCGGCCGGCTGCGGCACCGGGGCCGCGTCGCCGGTCTCGATCCCGTCGAGGGTCGCGAGCAGCAGCCGCGCGCCGGCACTCGCCAGTCGGTCGAGCAGGTCCCCCGCGGTGTCGGTGGGCCGGATCACCTCGGTGAGCACCCCGTAGACCGGGCCGGTGTCGAGGCCGGCCTCGAGCCGGAAGGTCGTCGCCCCGGTCACCTCGTCACCGGCGAGGATCGCGTGCTGCACGGGGGCCGCGCCCCGCCACGCCGGTAGCAGCGAGAAGTGCAGGTTCACCCAGCCGTGCCGCGGGATCGCCAGCGCCGCCGGCGGCACCAGCGCGCCGTAGGCCACCACCGGGGCGCAGTCCGGGGCGATCGCCGCCAGCCGCTCGAGGTACGCCGGGTCGCGGGGCCGGTCCGGGGTGAGCACCTCGAGGCCGGCGGCCCGGGCGCGCTGGGCGACCGGGCTCGGCGTCGGCCGGCGGCCCCGGCCGGCCGGCGCGTCCGGCCGGGTGGTGACCGCGACGACCTCGTGCCGGGAGGCCAGCAGCACATCCAGCGCCGGCAGCGCGACCGCCGGGGTGCCGGCGAAGACCAACCGCACCCGAGCTCAGCGCGCCGAGCCGAACAGCGCGTGCGGGGACAGCTTCACCGTCGGGGCCGGCTCGCCGGCCCACTCCGCCTCCCGGATCGCCCGGGTGGCGAGCTTGCGCTGGGCCACGTCGAGCCGGTCGATGAACAGCACCCCGTCGAGGTGGTCGACCTCGTGCTGGATGCAGCGGGCCAGCAGGTCGCTGCCGTCGATCACGACCGGTTCGCCGTGCAGGCTGAACCCGCGGGCGACGACCCGCCGGGACCGCCGGCACGGGAAGTACAGCCCGGGGAAGGACAGGCAGCCCTCGTCGCCGTCCTGCTCCTCCGCGGAGAGCTCGGCGAACTCGGGGTTGACGAGGTGACCGACGATGTCGTCGACGTCGTAGCTGAACACCCGCAGCCCGACCCCAATCTGCGGGGCGGCCAGCCCGGTGCCGGGGGCGGCGAGCATCGTGTCGGTGAGGTCAGTGACCAGCCGGCGGAGCTCATTGTCAAACGTCGTCACCGGCTCGGCCGGGGTGCGGAGCACCGGATCCCCGAACAGGCGGATGGGCTGCACGGCCACGGGCGAGGCTCCTCGGGCGGGTCGGGCGGCGGGGGTGCCTGTCGATGGTACGGGGAGCTGGCGCGGACCCGGCGGCGAGCAGCGGCACCCCTCCCCGGCCGGCCCGTACCGATCGAGCTCGGCACCCCTCCCCCGGCCGGCCCCTGACGATCGATAGCGGCTGAACCGCGGGCAGCGCGGCGGCGTCGCTATCGATCACCGGGCCGGCGAGCTCAGACCAGCTCGAGCGGGTCGATCTGGATGCGGACTCCCTCGGCCTTGCGGGCGCTGCGCACGCCGGCGGCCGCGTGCAACGCGGCCGCGAGGTCGGCGGCGGCCGGGCGGGGCCCCCGCACCAGGGCCCGCACCGGCGCCGCGCCGGGGTCGCCGGGACCGCGCGCCGGCGTACGGGCGACCGGGATCGGCCCGAGCGTCTGCGCCCCCGCGGGCAGCCGGGCGTCACGGAGCAGCTCGGCGACGGCCGCAGGGGCACCGCTCACCGCCGCGAAGCGAGCGGCCGGCGGCAGGCCGAGCTCACTGCGCTCCGCGAGCTCCCGCTCCGCGGCCCGGGCCGGCGCCCACCCGAGCAGGGCCTGCACCGGGGCGAGCGCGCCGTCCGCCATCACCACCACGGTGCCACCCCGCACCGCCGGCCGGGCCAGGGTGGCCGCGGCCAGCCAGCGGCGCAGCGCCTCCTCGCCGGCCCGCAGCCCGGCCCGGCCGAGCAGCGCCCAGCCGTCGAGCAGCAACACCGCGCCGTACCCGTCGACAGCGACCGGCTCGGCGCCCGGGGTCGCGACGACCAGCACCGGTTCGGCGGGGACGGTGTCGATCACCTGCTCGCGGCCGGAGGTCCGGACCTGCACGCCCGGGAAGCCGCGACCGAGCTCCTCGGCGGTGCGGGCCGCACCGACGACCGCGGCCCGCAGCCGCTCACCGGCGCACTCCTCGCACCGCCAGCCCGACGCCGACCGACCGCACCAGCGGCAGCTCGCGGTGGCCGCCGCGGCACTGCGGGCGAGCGGCCCGGCGCAGCTGCGGCAGCGGGCCTTGGCGCGGCACCGGTCGCAGGACAGCGCCGGCTGGTAGCCACGGCGCGGCACCTGCACGAGCACCGGCGCGCCAGCGGCGAGGGCGGCGCGGGCGGCGGTCCAGGCGAGCGTCGGCAGCCGGGCGGTGCGGGCGGCGGCGTCGCGGGCGACGTCCGCGTCGCCGCCGGCGGCCTGGACGCGCGGGGCGCGGGCGCGGACCGCTGCGCGCCCGGCCGCCACCGACCGGGACCAGCCGGAGCGGACCAGCAGCGCGCCCTCCGCGGTCTGCGCCTGGCCGGCGAGCAGCGCCGCGGAGCCGGTGAGCTGCGCCCGCAGCACCAGCACCTCCCGGGCGTGCGGGTAGGGCGCCCGCGGCTCGGCGTGCAGGTCGTCGCCGTCGTCCCAGATCGCGACCAGGCCGAGGCCGGCGACCGGGGCGAACATCGCCGCCCGGGTGCCCACCACCGCCCGCACCCGGCCGCGGCGGACCGCGAGCCAGCGTCGGTAGCGCTCCGCCGGGCCGAGCTCCGCCCGGAGCGCGACGTGCCGCCCGTCACCCAGCGCCGCGCGGAGCGCGGCGTCGACGCGGGCCAGGTCGCGGCCGTCGGGGACCACGAGCAACGCCCCGCGGCCGGCGGCCAGGCTGGCCCGGACCGCACCAGCCAGCCGGGCCGGCCAGTCCTCACCCGGCAACGCCGTCCACACCGCCCGCGGCGCCCGGCCGGTGCCGAGCGCGGCGAGGAAGGCCGCTCCACCGTCATAGGCCGCCCAGCCGGCCGGCTCCGGCGGCTCCGGCGGCTCCGGCGGCGCGGCGGTGGTCGGCTCGGCCTCCACCCGGGCGTGCCGGGGCGGCACCGCGAGCCGCAGCACGTCGGCCAGCGTCCCGGCGTAGCGGTCGGCGGTCGCCCGGGCCAGCACCGCGACCTCGGGGCTGAGCACCGGCTCGGCGGAGACGACCGTCTCGAGCCTGGCCAGCCCGGCGCGGTCGCTCGTGGCCACCCGGTCGGTGATGAAGCCGCCGACCCGCCGCCCGGCGAAGCGCACCCGCACCCGGACGCCGGCCACCGCGGTGCCGGCGAGCTCGGGCGGTACGGCGTAGTCGAAGAGCCGGTCCAGGTGCGCCAGCGCCGTGTCGACCACCACCCGCGCCACCGGCAGCTCGAGCGCGGCGGCCGGCGGGTCCGCGTCGACGGTCCCGGTCACCCGCCCCTTCTAGCCGCTGACACCGACGGGCCGGCGGGCTGCACCGTTGCGGCGGTGTCAGCCGCCGACGGCCTGGCGCAGCGCGTCGGCCCGGTTCGTGGCCTCCCAGGTGAAGTCCAGCTGCGGCCGGCCGAAGTGCCCGTACGCCGCCGTCTGCGCGTAGATCGGCCGGAGCAGGTCGAGGTCCCTGATGATCGCCGCCGGGCGAAGGTCGAACACGGCGATGACCGCGTCCTGGATGAGCGTGTCGGCCACGACTCCGGTGCCGAAGGTCTCGACGAACAGCCCGACCGGGTGCGCCCTGCCGATCGCGTACGCGATCTGCACCTCGCAGCGGCGGGCCAGCCCGGCGGCCACGACGTTCTTGGCCACCCAGCGCATCGCGTACGCCGCCGACCGGTCGACCTTGGACGGGTCCTTGCCGGAGAACGCACCGCCGCCGTGGCGGGCCATCCCGCCGTACGTGTCGACGATGATCTTGCGTCCGGTGAGGCCGGCGTCACCCATCGGGCCGCCGATCTCGAACCGGCCGGTGGGGTTGACGAGCAGCCGGTAGCCGTCGGAGTCGATACCGACCGCATCGACCTCGGGGGTGATGACGTGCTCGGCGATGTCGGGCTTGAGCAGCGTGTCGATGTCGATGTCGGCGGCGTGCTGGCTCGAGACCACCACGGTGTCGAGGCGGACCGGGCGGTCCTCGACGTATTCGATCGTGACCTGGGTCTTGCCGTCCGGGCGCAGGTAGGGGATGGTCCCGTCCTTGCGGACGGCGGCCAGCCGGTAGGCGAGGCGGTGCGCCAGCGCGATCGGCAGCGGCATCAGCTCGGGGGTGTCGTCGCAGGCGTAGCCGAACATCAGCCCCTGGTCGCCGGCGCCCTGTCGGTCGAGCTCGTCCTGCTCGCCCTCGCGCCGGTGCTCGTAGGCGTCGTCGATGCCCTGGGCGATGTCCGGTGACTGCGCGCCGATCGACACCGACACCCCGCAGGAGTCGCCGTCGAAACCCTTCTTCGACGAGTCGTAGCCGATGTCGAGGATCCGCTCCCGGACGATCTCGGGGATGTTCGCCCACGCCTTGGTCGTCACCTCGCCGGCGACATGGACCTGACCGGTGGTGATCATCGTCTCGACGGCGACCCGGCTCTTCGGGTCGTCCTTGAGCAGCGCGTCCAGGATCGAGTCGCTGATCTGGTCAGCGATCTTGTCCGGGTGGCCTTCGGTGACGGACTCGGAGGTGAACAGGCGGCGGGACACGCAACTCCCTGGCTGGTTCGGGCCGGCGTGGGGTCCGCAGAGGCCGGCGGCGGTCGAGCCCGGCGCGTCCTTTCGGGGCGCGCGGCGTCCGGGGCAGTCTAGCGGCCGGGCGGCCCGGACCCGGCCGGCCGCGCCGGGCCGGGAAAGCGGGCCGCCACCAGGTCCCAGACGGCGTGCGCGAGCGCGTCCTTCGGCCCGTTCGGGATCTCGGTGACCGAGCCGTCCGCGCCGAGCACGACCGCGGCGTTGTCCTCGACCTCGAAGCCCCGGCCGTCGCCGACCTCGTTCACGACCAGGAGGTCGCAACCCTTGCGGGCCAGCTTGGCCCGGCCGTTGCCGAGGACGTCGTCGGTCTCGGCGGCGAATCCGACGACGAGCTGCCCCGCCGTGGGCCGGTCGGCGGAGACCTCGGCGAGGATGTCGGGGTTGCGGGTCAGCGCCACCGGATCGGGTTCGGCGTCGGTCTTCTTGATCTTCGTCGGGGCACGTCGCGCGGGCCGGAAGTCGGCGACGGCGGCGGCCAGCACGAGCGCGTCCGCGCCGGCCGCCGCCGCCCGCACCGCCAGCCGGAGATCCTCGGCGCTGACCACCCGGACCACCGTCGCCCCGGCCGGATCGGGTCGGTCGACGTTCGCCGCGAGCACCGTCACCTGCGCGCCGCGGGCGATCGCGGCCCGGGCGAGGGCGTAGCCCTGCCGGCCGGAGGAGCGGTTACCGAGAAAACGCACCGGGTCCAGGTACTCGCGGGTGCCGCCGGCGGAGACCACCACCGAGCGGCCGGTCAGGTCGGCGGGCAGCGAGCCGCGGCGGAGCAGCTGGGCGGCCACCGCGAAGATCTCCGCGGGGTCGGGCAGCCGGCCGCGGCCGGTGTCGGCGCCGGTCAGCCGGCCGAGCGCCGGCTCGAGCACGAGCGCGCCGCGGGCCCGCAGCGTCGAGACGTTGGCGACGGTGGCCGGGTGCTCCCACATCTCGGTGTGCATCGCCGGTGCGTACAGCACCGGGCAACGCGCGGTGAGCAGGGTCGCGGTGAGCAGGTCGTCGGCCCGGCCGGTCGCGGCTCGGGCCAGCAGGTCCGCCGTCGCCGGCGCCACCAGCACGAGGTCGGCGGACCGACCGAGCGCGACGTGCGGGACCGCCGCGACGTCGGACCAGACCGTGGTGTGCACCGGCTGTCCGGACAGCGCCGCCCAGGTCGCGGCACCGACGAACTCCAGCGCGCTGCCGGTGGGCACCACCCGGACCGAGAGCCCGGACTCGGTCAGCAGCCGCAGCAGCTCCGCGGCCTTGTATGCGGCGATACCGCCGGCGACGCCGAGGACGACCCGGGGCCGGTCGGGCTCGGCGGACACGGCCGCGCGCTAGCCGTCGACCTGTTCGTGGCTGAGCAGCCCGCCGTTGATCTCGCGCAGCGCGATCGACAACGGCTTCTCGTGCACGTGGGTGTCGACCAGCGGGCCGACGTACTCCAGCAACCCCTCGCCGAGCTGGGAGTAGTACGCGTTGATCTGGCGGGCCCGCTTCGCGGCGTAGATGACCAGGCTGTACTTGGAGTCGGTCGCCTCGAGCAGCTCGTCGATGGGCGGGTTCGTGATGCCCTCGGGGTGGGCGACGGTACCGGACAAGAGCAGGCTCCTCGGGTGGCTAGATCGACAGCAAGGCTACCAGCCGGTCCGCCGCCCCCCGGACCGTCTCGTTGACGATCACCGTGTCGAACTCGTCCTCGGCGCCGAGCTCGATGCGGGCCCGGTCCAGCCGGCGCCGTACCACGACCGGGTCCTCGGTCTGTCGGCCGCGCAGGCGCCGGACCAGCTCCTCCCACGACGGTGGCGCGAGGAACACCATCTGCGCGTCCGGCATTGCCCGGCGGACCTGGCGGGCGCCCTGCAGCTCGATCTCGAGCAGCGCCGGCACCCCGGCCCCGAGCCGCTCCGCCACCGGCCGGCGCGGCGTGCCGTAGCGGTGACCGGCGTACGTCGCATGCTCGAGCAGGTCACCGGCGCCGACCATCCGGTCGAACTCGGTCCGGTCGACGAAGTGGTACTCGACGCCGTCGGTCTCCTCCGGCCGGGGTGCCCGGGTCGTCACCGAGACGGAGATCCAGACCTCGGGGTGCCGCCGGCGCAGCTCCGCGACCACGCTACCCTTGCCGACCCCGGACGGGCCCGAGAGGACCGTCAGCCGGCCGGAGCTCACGCCCCCGTGTCGCCGGCGAACTCGCGCTCGAGCGCCGCCCGCTGGTTGGTGCCCAGGCCGCGCACCCGCCGGGTCGGGGAGATGCCGACCTTGTCCATGATCCGCGCCGCCCGGACCTTCCCGACGCCGGGCATCGCCTCCAGCACCGCGGACACCTTCATCTTCCCGACCACCTCGTTGGTCTCGCCGCTCGTCAGGACCTCGGCGAGTGACGTGCCGGAGTGCTTGAGCTTGGTCTTGAGCTCGGCCCGCGCCCGGCGCGCCTGGGCGGCCTTGGCCAGGGCGGCGGCGCGCTGCTCGGGGGTGAGGGGCGGAAGCGCCACGGGTCCACCTCAATGATGCGACGTACACGGGCGTGCCGTTGATGACACTGGGATCGACCCGCCGGTCAGGTTCGGGTCGGGGAAACCTAGCGACTCCCGGGGCTGCGGGCAACGTCGGCGTGTCCCGGTAGGGCCGGCCGGGCCGGCTACGGGCGACGCAGGCCGGCGGCGATCGAGGCCGCGGCGGCGCCCGGGTCGTGCGCGCCGGTGATCGGTCGGCCGATGACCAGCAGGTCGGCGCCGTCGTCGAGCGCCCGGCGCGGGGTGGCCACCCGGGCCTGGTCCTGGACGCCGGCGCCCTCGGGCCGCACCCCGGGAGTGATCAGCGTGACGTCGGGCCCGACCTCCGCCCGGACCGCAGCGACCTCCCGGGGCGAGCAGACCACTGCCAGCGCGCCGGCGGAGACCGCCAGCGCGGCCAGCCGGCGGGCGGCGTCGAGCGACGCGCCGAGCAGCCCGACCGCGACCAGGTCGGCCTCGGACATCGAGGTGAGCACGGTGACGGCGGCGATCTCCACCGCGGGCGCGGCCTCGACCGCCGCCCGCACCATCGCCGCGCCGCCGCTCGCGTGCACGGTGAGGTAGCGGGGCCGCAGCCGGGCCACCGAGCGGGCCGCCCCGGCCACGGTGGCCGGGATGTCGTGCAGCTTGAGGTCGAGGAACAGCCCGACGCCGGTCCCGCCGCGCACGACCGCCGCCACGTCCGGGCCGTACCGGCTGAACAGCTCGAGCCCGACCTTGACGACCGCGACGTGCGGGATCACCGCCTGGGCCCAGCGGGCCGCGGTCTCGAGGTCGGGGGCGTCGAGGGCGACCGCGATCGGCGCCTTGCCGGCCTCGGAGCCGGCCGGGGGGCTCATCGCCGGCCGACCGGGCTCTCGGTCGGCGCCTCGACCGCGATCTCGGGGCGGGCCGGGGTCGCCGTCGCGACCCCGGCCCGGGCGGCGGGCGGCGCGCCGGGCAGGACGTCGCCGGGCGGGTCGGGCGCCTCGGGTGGGGTCGGCGGGACCGCGTCCGGCGGGCGGTGCGCCCACCCCACCGCGTCGGCGAACCGGTCGAACCCCCGCTCGGCCAGCGCGGCCCGGAGCTCGGCGAGGATCCGCACCGGAGCGGTCGGGTCGCCGAACACGGTCGTGCCCACCGACACCGCCGAGGCGCCGGCGAGCACGAACTCCAACGCGTCGAGCCCGGTCCGGATCCCGCCCATGCCGAGGATCGGCACCTCCGGCAGCGCCGCGTGCACCTGCCACACGCAGCGCACCGCCACCGGGCGGATGGCCGGTCCGGACAGCCCGCCGGTGCCGCCGGCGAGCAGCGGCCGCATCGTCCGGGTGTCGATCGCCATCCCGAGCAGCGTGTTGATCATG